>JAFGJQ010000506.1 GCA_016929015.1 Phycisphaerae bacterium
CCAGGCCGGCGCCGAGGACGAAGGTCTGCAGCCAGACCGGGATGACCGGTGGCGGAAGCAGGCCTTTTCCGAGTTCGGTCGGCCGGCTTTCGCGGATGACACAAACGGCCAAGTGCCAGATCCATAAGACGAGCATCAGTGCGGCAAAGCTCCAGCAAACGTACTGACTCCAGGGGTCATGCCACACCAGCGAAAACACACACAACACAGAGAGCGGGGCGGACCACATGTAGCCGCGGCCGTCAATCCTAAGGGGCAGGAAAGAGAGAGCGAAGCATCCGAGGAGAGCGCCGCCGGCGTATCCGGCCATGGCAAGCGCCAAATCGAGAATCGACTTGTACTGGGCCTCCGCAGCCTCCATGAGATAGGCCACGCTGGCCAGTATCACACCCCAGAAAACAACGAGCACTCGGCTCAGCAACACGTTGCGGCGATCCTCCGCGGCCGAATCACCGGGCGCTGGCTGCCCTTGTCGCAGCCACTGGCGCAGCGGAGTGTAGAAGGCACCCATGACGGTCTGGCTGAGCGCGGTGAGGATGCCCATGACTGTGGAAATGGCGGCGGCGAACGCGGCCGCCATGATAAGCCCTTTCAGAATCTTGGGAACGACTTGGCAGATGAAGATCGGAAAGATGCGATTCGGATTGCCCTTGTAAATCTCGAGCGCCTCGCCGGTCAGAGGATGTTGCTGGTAGTAGGCGTAGAGCCCGACGCCCACGAGCATGACGAGGAAGGTGACGCATTGCCCGAAGGAGCTTCCGATGATCGCTCGCCGGGCCTGACGCTCATCGCGGCAGCAGAACATGCCCTGGACAAGCATCTGATCAGTCCCATACGAGAAGAGGCCTCCCCAGGTGCTCGCAATCACAGCCGTCCAGATGGTGTACTCCTTGAGGGGACTGAGGGACACGTCAAAGAAGGTGAACTTGCCCCACGGACCTGACTCCTTCGCCTCCCAGCCCACGCGGAAGACCTCGGACAGACCGCCCGATAGTTCGTAGGCAACGGTACCCAGGGCAACGCCCGCGCCGACGAAGAAGACCAGGAACAGAACGACGTTGGACCAGATAACCGTGGTAATGCCGCCAATGAGTGTCCACCCGGTCGCAACGATTCCGATGATGATGATGGCCCACGCCAGCTCGTCGAGTCCGACGCTGGCGGACAGCCATTTTAACTGGTCATTGAGAACGACGATCATGATCTGCGCGGTGAGGTAAACACGAGCGGCCTGGGCCAGCGTGGCACCCAGAAGGAACAGACCGCTGGTCATCGTCCGCACGCGCGTGCCAAGCTGGTTTCCCATGTAATCGTATGGGCTGTAGATCTCACGCTTGTAGTACGCGGGAACGATAAAGTACCCCACCAAAATCCGGGCCAGGATGGACCCGAAAACCCCCAGTTGCAGATACGTGAAGTTGCCGCCGGGCTTGAACACAACATATGGCACGCCGATGAAGGTCACGGCGCTGATTTCCGTCGCGATAATCGAGCCGCTGACGGCGTACCAGGGAAGCTTGCGACCGCCGAGAAAGAAATCCCGCATGGTCGCCTGCTTGCCGGACATGCGGATGCCGAGCAATGTCGTGAAAACAAGGTAACCAGCGACCACGGCCCAATCCCATGACGTGAATTGCGCCGATACGCTTGCGATAGGCAAACTCAGCATGAAACGCTCCCGCTCAGGGCTGTGAAATCCAGACGTCGTGTCCCCGCGCAGCAGCAACCGCGCCAGTCGTGCGGACTATACGGGGTCACCCACACTTCGACAACCCCGACACCCCGCTGCCTCGCGCCGCGCCGTTCATTTCGCGTCGGCCTGAGCCGGCGCCAGCAGATCATCCACGGCCGCGGCCAGCTCCACCAGGTACTCCTCGCCGCGCGGGCTCTCCGTCAGCGCAACCAGGATGTACCGCCGGCCCTCCCCTTCCACAAAGGCCGTATCATGATGAAAGTCTTCCCAGGTTCCGCTCTTGCGCAGAATGGTGCGTTCGCGCCCGGCCAAGCCCTTTACGAACTTCGACTGGCTGTGCTCCAGATCGGGCGACGCGAAGATATCCCTCATTTTCGCCGATGCCGCCGGGCTGACCAGCCGGCCCTGATCCATCATCAGGTAGAACCGCAGACACTGCCGCACCGTGGCAGCATGTGAAAGGTCCTCCAGCGGATCACGCAGTCGCTCGTCACCCGGGGCATAGTGCTTGCCCATCCACAGGCCGCCGCCCCGCTTCTTGTTGTAGAACCCATATTTGGGCGATTCGAGCACGTCCGCGATGGCCGGCAGCCCAAGTTGCCGGCTGAACCGGGCAGCCATCTCGTTGTCCGAAAGCTTGATCATCCGCCCCAGCGCGTCCTGCACGTCCGGAGCGAGTTCCTCGGCCGATTCGGGCATCTTCTCAAACCAGGTCAATAGAATCGCGATTTTCGGCACGCTCGCCGCATAAAACATCTCGTCCGGCCGGATCAGCGCCAGCCGGCCGCGCGTCAGATCGAGCAGCCCCACCGCTCGCTCCTCCACGCGCAGCCCGAAGTGGGCCGAGAGTACGCGGTCAATCTCCTGCACCTGCCGCTGCAGCCAGGGATCGGTTTCGGCGCGATAGTTCAGGCGGTATTCACTCGCGTCTGCCGCCGCGCCCGGCACGTCGATCCAGATGCGCGGGTCCAGCACCGAATTCTTGTTCTTGTTGACAAACTGCACAGCCACTTGATGCCCGCCGGGGCTCAGTTCGTCCGGCAACGTGGCCGTCAGCACGTAACCCTTGTTCTGGAAGTCAAACGCCAGGGGCTGCCCGTCCAGCCGGACGTCGATCGTGCTGGACAGGATGCCCTGCCGGTCGGAGCCCCAGGACTTCCGGCTCCGCAGTCCGTCATCCAGCCGGAAGACGAGCGTCTTCGTCTGACCGGGGATCACCCGCCCGTCCGCCGGCTCCACAAGCTCCACGCGCGGCAGGCCGGCGTAGGCGTAGCGGGCGAGGCCGTCGAACAAGCCGTAAGCTTCGCTCAGGTTGTGCTCCGGCGTCCGAAGCCGCTGCTCCTCTTCCGGGTTCGTGAAGAAGGAGGACTCACACAAGGCGGCGGTCACGTCGGCCGCGCGGAGGATGCCGAATCCGCCGGGATACATCAGCGCATCGGAGTTCAGGCAGTCGCCGGTAACTTGGGGAAACTGAAACGCATTCAGAAGCCCCTGAGCCAGGTAGCGGGCCAAGTCCAGGTTGGACGGACGATGATCCACGTCGCGGTGGTACCAGACCGAGGTCCGGTTGACCTCCGGCTTGCCGATCGCGTTGTGGTGAAGGGAGATGAACAGGTCCGCGTTCCAGCGGTTGGCAGCTTCGGCCCGCTCCGCCAGAGACGAGTCCACGTCCGCATAACGAGTCAGGAGCACCTCGGCCCCGGCCGCCTCCAGGCAGTCCCGCAGGTAGAAAGCCACGCGAAGGTTCATCTCGGCCTCGCGGACGCCGGTCGGGCCGCGCTTGTAAGCCCGCTTGTGGGCGTCACCGCCGTGCCCGGGGTCCAGGCAGATGCGAACGCCCTTGAGATACTGGGCGTAGGCCGGTATGGGCCACTCCGGCGTACCGATCCGGACGCGGGCGTAGTCTTCCGGCGCCTCAATCAGCGTGTTGACGGACAGCATGGGGTCCGCCGGTTCCCGGGGTTCCACGCAGCCGCCGAACAGGCAGAACAGGGGGCACAGAATTAGTGACGCGGTCCGACCGATGGTACGTTTCACTGCATACTCCTCTCTTTGACTGTCGCGGCGTTTATAGCGGAGCGGCGGCCCGGAGGCCAGTTGCTTTGCGATGAAAGACGCGGTGCGGTAGCATGGTGCGGAATCGGCCCGAGACGATGCTCCAGGGCCGGCGAGAATCCGTCTCCCACCCCCAGCGGGGCCGGGCATCCAGCACGCAGCGCGAAAGCACACGCCCGAGGCCATTCCCACGGGTATGGCACCGAGCCGTCACAACAGAGAATCAACCGGTATGCACGCTCCTTCGATCACAGAGGCTCCCAACGAACTGACAACCGATATTGACGTGGCCTCGCCGGAGGAGATGGTCCGGCTGCTGCGGGCCAGCGACGCCCAGATCTACAACGGCTATCGCGGGTTCCCGGCCCTCTGCGACGAGGTCATCACGGCGAAGATCGTGCAGGCGGTGAACTGGGCGGCCCCGCTGATGGGCCGGCGCGACAGCGTGATTGTGTTGTCCGGCGCCGGCACCAGCGGCCGGCTGGCGATGTTTGCCGCCCGCGTCCTCAACCGGTTTCTGAAAAGCCGTCGGAAGGAACCGAACTTCCGCCACCTGATCGCCGGGACCAACCTGGCCCTCATCAAGGCGCAAGAAAAGGCGGAGGACGACCCCCACCAGGCCTGGACCGACGTGGAGCCCCTGATCGAAGGCAAGCGAAACGTGCTGTACATCGGCATCACGTGCGCGTTCGCCGCCCCATACGTGGCATCCCAACTGCTGCGAATTTCGGAGCGGCGCGGCGGCAAGTGCATCCTGATCGGCTTCAACCCGGAAGACCGCGCCCGGACCCTGGAGGTCGAAAACTGGGACAAGACCTTCGCGGACGCCGTACGCACCATCTCCACTCGCAAAGACTGCCTGATCCTCAACCCGATCGTCGGGCCGGAACCCATTACGGGCTCCACGCGAATGAAAGGAGGCAGCGCAACCAAGCTTCTGATGGAGGTCGTCTTTGCACTGGGCGCCCGGCAAGCCGGCCTGCTGCCGGGCGGACGGGGCAGAGCCGATCTCGCCGGTTGGGTGCGAGCGGCGGTGCGAGGTTACGAAGACACACGAGTGGCCGCATATTCGCAGGCGGCGGACATCGCACGCCTGATCACGCGGGGCGGTCACGCCCTGCGGCACGGCGGGCACATCTACTACGTGGGGTCCGGGACACCGGGCATTCTGGGAATCGTGGACGCAAGCGAGTGCCCGCCGACGTTCGGAGCGGCCTTTGGCGACGTGCGCGGGTTCCTGGTGGGCGGATGGCGATCACTGCTCGGGCCGGGACACGACCTGAGCGAGGCCGGCCCATGGTACCGCATTTCGCTGGACAACTTTCTGGAGGAAATCGCGCCGACGCTGACAAAGCACGACCTGGTCGTGGCGCTGCCCGGCGGCGGGCGCGAACCCAAGCTGACCGAAGCGCTGCGGACGGCACACAAGGCCGGCGCCGCAACGGCCATGATTCGCGCGGGCGGCTCGGACCGGGTCGCCCCGCGCCTGGACGCAACGGTGTTCGTCCCGGACGTGCCGAAATCGCTGCTGCCGGGCACGTCCGTGTACGGGGAGTACGCCACGAAACTCGTACTGAACGCCCTGACCACCGGCGCACACGTCCTGACCGGCAAGGTCTATCGCAACCGCATGGTCGACCTGCGGATCAGCAACAACAAGCTCTGGCACCGGTCGATCGGCATCGTCTCGGACATCATGGGCGTCTGCCCGGAAACGGCCAAACGCTGCCTGCTCCGCAGCCTCTACAGCGTCGATCGCGTAACGCCCGCACTCAGCAACGCCAAGCCGTCGAAGCACGTCGAGGCCGCCACCGACGCAGCAAAAGTCGTGCCGCGAGCCCTCATCCTGGCCGGCAGCGGCGCCTCGTACGCCGAGGCGGAACGCCTGCTGAAAAAGGAACCGGTCGTGCGGGCGGCCATCGAACGATTGAAGGCCGGGAAGTAGAAGTCGTCGACGCACACGGAGCGCGAGTTCCGCATCACGCCGATTTCTGCTCCAGCAGCTCGCGGCAGGCGGTGAAGACGGTCTCTACCCCGACCCCGGTCATGCACTTGACGTGCCCCAGCGGGCAAACGGGCTTCTGGCAGGGACCGCAATCCACGTCAATCCGGACGATTCGCTCCAGCGGATATTCCGTGTCGGTCCATTGCGGCCAGGTGGGACCGAACACGGTGACCACCGGCACGTCAAAGGCCTTCGCCAGGTGACGCGGGCCGGTGTCGTTGCACAGCAGCAGGTCGCTGACCCGGATCAGCGATTTGAGCTGGCTCAACGTGATGGCCGGGTCCTCCATGACCAGCGGCCGATGCCGCATCGCCCCCACGGCCCGCCGCGCCACGCCCTCTTCACCGGGACCGTACGTCAGCACGACGCGAGCCCCGCATTCGTCCGCCAGCCGATCGCAGACGGCCGCAAACCGGTCCGCCGGCCAGCACTTGGCCGGCCCGAACGACGCACCGGGCGTCATCACCACGATCGGCCGATGTCCGGCCAGTCCGGCGGCCTTCAGCCGGGTGGCGATCACCGCGTCGTCCTCCGGGCGAGTGTGGAGCATCAGCCGGTCGCCCGGCCGGTCACAGCCGAGAACAGCAGCCAGCTCTCCGTAGTAATCCACCATGCGCGTGCGAACGATCCGGCCAGCGGCGTCACGCTGGACGGGAATGCGGTCGGTGAGCAACCAGTTGCGCCCGTCGCGGTCGTACCCGATCCGGCGCGGAATGCCCGCCAGCCGGGCGACCAGGGCAGATCGAAACGAATTGGTCATCAGCACGGCCCAGTCGATTCGGCGGCGGCGTAAACGAAACGCCACCCGGAACGTGCCGCCTTGCCGACCACGTGCACTCTTCGCCGGCCAAACCTCCCAGTCGTCAATCCAGGGGCAGCCCTCGATCAAACCGCGTACGCCCTGGCGGATCAGACCGGTGATGCGAGTCCGGGGAAACCTCGCCCGGATGGACGCCAGGGTAGGCGTGCCCATCACCACGTCGCCCACCCAGCTCGGCAGGACGATGAGCATGGTCTGGGGATCATGCATTGGGCTGACCGGTCCGTCGGGCACGGGGCTGCTCTGCGCTGTGTTGCAGGCACGGATGCGGCATCATCAACGGGACTCGATGGCAATCGTGGTCAGCGTGACGAGCTGGAAGAACCCGGCCAACGCGAACCGGGCGATAACCGGCGTCATGTTTTGCGTGTCGAACATGCCCATGAAGCCCCAGATGGCCGTGACGACGGCCAGCATCTGCGTCAGGGTCCCGAAAAGCCGGAGAAACGAAAAATCCTCCTGCCGCCGGGCCCGCTGCTGCCGGTCCAGCAGGTCACGGATTTCCGTGAGCAGGCCGCGCAACTCCGCATTCGCGTCGCGTTCGGGGACGGGGCGCGAGGTCGTCGGCTGATCTGTGGGCGGGGTCGATTCCTTCTCCACGATGTTCGCTGCCTCCCTGAGCGAATCGGCGCGGTAGTCAGGCGAGCACGTGCCATTGTCATCGGGCGCGTGCGAAAGTGCAACGAGAATTGTGCGGCAACCCGCCCGCCGCCCCGCCTCAATGTCCGAGGCCCGGTCCCCGATCATCCACGACCGGCCCAACTCGATGTTGAGCTCCCGCGCCGCCTGGATCAACATCCCGCAGCCCGGCTTGCGGTGCTCGCTGGCCCGCCGGTACGTCTCCACCACGGCCTCCGGACCGTCAAGGAAGGGGCAATAGTAAATGGCGTCCAGTTCCGCCCCTTCCTCACGCAGCAGATCACGCAGGCGCTGGTGAACGGCCTCCAGTTGCTCCTCTGTAATCAGACCCCGGGCGACCCCGGACTGGTTCGACGCCACCACCACCGCGTACCCCGCCGACCGCAGCCGGCGGACGGCCTGGGCCGCGCCGGGCAGCAGACGCACCTGGTCCGGATCATCGATGAACCCGGGGTCGTCGATGAGCGTGTTGTCCCGATCGAGGAACACGGCCGGTCGACTCATGAC
>JAFGJQ010000507.1 GCA_016929015.1 Phycisphaerae bacterium
CGTGGATCTGAACACGGTCAACCTGCCGCGCGTACGGGTGGATTCCCCGGCGACCCCCGCTTCGTTCCAGGTGCCGTTGACCTATCGCCTGTACGACGTCAACGCAAGCACATGCTCCATCGTGGTGGAATACTCCATGGACGGCGGAGGCACTTGGCACCCGGCCACGGCCGGCCCCGGCGGCGAAAGCACGACCGGCCTGACCTCCGCCGTGACGGGGGTTGGACACGTATTCGTGTGGGATGCACTCGCCGACCTGGGTTACGGAACACACTCGGCGGTCCGGATTCGCATCACGCCGTCGGACCCGGCCACTGGAAGCAGTCACGCGACAGGCGACTTCTCCGTGGTCAACCCGCACGGGGATTTCGATCTTGACGGTGATTGGGACCTGGCGGATTTCGCCGCGTTCCAGGCATGCTTCGGGCAAAGCGTCGCCGGCGGCTGCGAGGGCGCCGATTTCACGGGCGACGACCAGGTCACTCTGACGGACTACGAATTGTTCATCGCCGGCTTCACCGGCCCCTGACCGCGGCGAGCCCGGTCACCGGTACGCAACCGTCTTCGAGTCGCCGCCCGGCAACGTCACGGGCCTGTCGCCGACGTTCAGCGATACGATGCGCGACGCATCGCCGGCCGCGCGGATCGTCACCTGCTCGCGATCCATGGCCACGTTGAGCCGCAGACCCTGGTACAGCAGCGGAAACCGCAAACCGTTCCATGCCGGCGGAAGGTTCGGCCGGATGCGCAGGCCCTGCTCCGACAGGCAGACGCCGCCGAACCCAAAGACGGCCGCCATCCAGGCGCCGCCCGCGGATGTGCCGTGCAGGCCGGCGAAGGTATCCTTGCGGCCGGTCAGCTCCTCATCCACGTCCATGCCCGCGGCGATGATGAATTCCTCATACGCCCGGTCCATCTCGCCCATGTCGGCTGCCATGATGGAGTTGAGCACGAAGCTCATGGACGAGAAGTTCATACTCTTGTCCGCGTAAAAACCCCAGTTGGCCCGCTGGACCTCGCGGTCAAACTCGTCGCGGAACATCACCATCGCCATCACGACGTCCGGCTGATTCAGCGCCTGGTACGGAAACACCGTTTCGAACCACGTTTTCCGGTCGCGTGACAGACGCGGTGGCAACGGCTCCAGGCCGTAGAAACCGTTGCACTGCTCGTACACCTTCGTTCGCGCGTCAAAGAGCAGCGTCAGCCGGTCGGCCACGTGACGCCACCGAGACGGTTCGTGGTCCTCGATGTCCAGTCGATCCATCGTCTGTGCAAAGACGTCCGGCGCGGACCGCTTCAGCCACTCCAGCATCTGCGCCGCCCAGCGAAGCGTCCGGATGGCCAAGTAATTCGTAAAGAAGTTGTTCGTGCTCTCGCAGTGGCCCTCGTCCGGACCGGCCACGTCGACCAGGTCGTAGGCGTCACGGGACGCATCGTAGACGGCACGGGACGCATAGAACCGGGCGAACTCCACCAGCATTTCGACGCCGCAGCGCCGCATGAACTCCTCGTCGCCGGTCGCCCAGTAATACTGCATCAGAGCGTAGGCCACGTCGCCGTTGATGTGAATGTTCGTATGGACGAACCGCCACCAGTTGCCCAGGCACTCCTCGCCGTACGGGCCCGCCTGCCAAGCCAGCTTCGCCCCGCTGTGGCCAAGCTCGCGGGCGATCTTCCGTCCGGGTTCGAGTCCCAGGTATCGCCAGTGCAGGCACCTTCGTGCCACCTCCGGCTGCGTGAAAACGAAATACGGCACAATGTATACGTCGGTGTCGTAGAACGTGTTGCCTTGGTAGTACTCGCCGGTCAGCAGCTTCACCGGCACGGACAGCCGGTCCGTATGCCGCGGGGCCGCCGCCAGCAGGTGGTGCAGGCAGAAGCTCAGGTATTGCTGCGCCCGCACGTCCCCGTCGATGTCCACGCACGCTCGGTCCCATCGCTCGGCCCACGGGCTCTGCTGCGTGGCGAGGGCTGCGTCAAAACCCTCCTGGATCGCCGCGGTCGACTCCGCGTCCAGGTCCGCCGCGACCCCGTGCCGGGCATCCTCCGACGAGCCGATTAGAATGAACCGGTCAATCGTCACTTCCTGGCCGGCTTGCACGTCCAGCTCGAACATCGAATAGACGCAGTCGTGCTCGACGACGCCCTGCCCGCGGGCCGCCGGCGCGTCGTGCAATACGCTGGCCACACGCAGATGCACGTCGTGGCCGCGGGCGGGCGTGCGCACGTGTGCCGAACAGAGGCCGCTCTCATCCGCGTCCAGTCGGACGATTTCGTACTGCTTCTCCCCGGTCGTGTTCGAACGGGTGGCGGCGTCGATGCCGGAAAGCACGCAGACGCGGCCCGAGTAATCCACCGCCCGGAACCGGTACCGCATGAAAACCCGGTGCGGATGGATCGCCGAGGCGAATCGCTCCATCTCCACGTGCGTCGTTCGGCCATCCTCGTTCCCAAGGTCAAACGCATAGCGAAAGAGGCCCGTACGTAAATCCAGGGACTGCTCGAAGCCGCTGATCGTTCCGCGGCTGAGCGAGAGCTCGCGGTTGAACACGTAGAGCCGCATGAACAGCGGACTCGGCAGGTTCGTTACGCACGGGCTCTTGCCCGCCGTGTCGAACTTCGTGGCGTCCAGGTATCGCCGCTCCTGGTTCGACGCGCGGATCAGGCTGAACATGTTCAGCTCGTCGTACAGGCCGTTGACGAGCGTCACGGGCTGGTAGCCGTCGCGATCCTCCGCCAGCGTCCCCTTCAGGCCCAAGTAGCCGTTGGAGACGGTGAATACGCTGTTGTGCTGCCCCAGGCTCTGGGGGTCGTGCTTATCGTTGCGAATCACCCACGGATCGACGGTCATGCCGCAAACTCCCGTTCGGCCAGCAACAGGTTGCGGGCCAAGATGAGCTCGGGCAGGCCGCCGCGAATGACCTCCGTCGCGGCCGTGTAGTTCTGCCGAGACGTGTCGTGATTCGGCAGTGCGATGGCGCAGCCGATCCCCGCCGCCCGCAGCGAAATCACGCCCGGCTCGGTATCTTCCAGCCCCACCACGCACCCGTACTCGGCCTTCGGGATGGACATCTGGTAGAGCGCCAGCGCGTACAGATCGCGATGCGGCTTCAGCCGGGGCTCGCACGCATCAGAGGCGCACACGAACCCGTCAAAGACCGCCCGGTAATCCGCCAGATGCTCCGCCAAGCGGTCCTTGCACGCGGACGGCACCGGCCAACTCTCCACCTGCGTGGCGGCGACGCGAATGACCTCCTTCATGCTCGCGTGCGTCTCGTAGGCGATGGACGCCGTCACCAGCGCCAGCCGGGCGGGATGCCGTTGAAAGTGCGCGGCCAGCCGGCCGAGCCGGGGACGCCAGGCGTCAAGCTCGGACGCGCTGTGGCCAAGGTCGGCTCGCTGCTGCACCAGCGAGCGAAGCCGCTCGAACTGCGCATCCGCCTCCGCCGGCTCCAGCCACCCTTTCACCAACGGCACGAACAGATCGTAGGCCGGCATCGGCTCGATCAGGTGCCGGCCGCCTTCTCCCAGCAGTTCGTGGCTCAGCGACTCGCCTTCCCCCGCCTCGATCCGGCGCAGAATCGAGTGATACCGCATGTAGTAAATGTCCAGTGCGGCACTGACCAGCTCAGCGTCGTGATCGCATTTGAAAGCGCCGCCGAACCGGTCGATGAACGGCCGGGCATGGAGAGACACGTTCTCCCCCGTCACGGATGATCCCGCAACCAGGCGTCGGAACCCCTCATCCTCCAGCAACGAGCCGAGTCCGCAGTTCCGCGCGTCCTGGACAATGTCCCGCCGCCGTTGCGAGTCGGTCATGTTGGCCAGCGTCCAGGTCACCGACTCGATAAAGGCATCCCGGAGAGCGTTGCGGTCCAGCCGGTCGCCGTACCGCTGCACGAGAAACTCCGTGTGCCGGAAGTTGCTGTTCCCGATGACGAACGGATAGTCGCGATGCGGATCGAGCCCTGACCATTGCTCTTGCGTGCGCAGGCCGGTGAACCGTCGAACCATGTACTCCAGTGAGTTCAGGGCCAGCGGCTCGGTGGTCGTGCTGGTGCCGTCCATGTCCACGGCAAAGGAAACGATCCGCTCCAGCGGCGGCTTCACGCGGGGCGCCAGGGGGTAAATCTCAAACGGGGAAAACACGTAGTCCAGGTTGCGGACCCGCGCAAACTCCGTGACGCCCAGTTCCTCGGGCAGCCGCCCGAGCAAGCGGCCCGCCTGCTCGGCATCCAGATACTCTGCAAGCTTCTCCATTCAAGCCCTCGTGCCGCACGCCCAGCCCGCACGGCGGATTCTACTCAATCGTCAGCCCGTCAATCCAGATATCAAACGGCTGCCAGTCCATCGAATCGAACTGGAAGCTCACGGAGTCGATCTTGTCCAGCGTCATCCGCTCTTTCTTCGCCTTGGCGGCGATCTCTTTCGCCTTCTCCGCGGACAGCGGCTTGACGACCCAAAGCTCCGCGTTGGTCGGCCCAAAGTTCGTTCCGCCGCGCTTGATGTACACCTTGCCGTCATGGAACGTCCCCGACGTCCCCGTGCCCGTCGGCTCCGGCAGGGAACCCTGCACCACGAACTTCCCGCTCGCGATGTCATAGATGGCGTACTTGGTGGACGGCTGACCGTAGCCTTCGTTGTTCGACGGGCTGCACGCCGCCACCAGGAATAGACCGCCCTTGTCACCGACGCCTGCGCACCAACTCGGCGGAACCGGCACCAGGCACGAACCGTGGCCGATCTCGAACGGCAACTGCCCCAAATCCGTCGTCGGCGTCACCGCTGCGGACCAGTTGTTCGAATCCCACGGGTTGCCCTCCTTGAATGTGGACGCCTTGAACGCCGCCGGATCGAACACGTACAACCGGTCGCCGGGCTCCACCGGCGGCGGCGTCGTGCCGTCGTTCTTCGTTCCGTAGATCTTTCCGTTTGCCACGGCGAGCTGGCCGGCCCGGCTGAACCACGCAGCGTGTTCCCCCTTGACATCCAGCACCGTCCGCTCGTCGCGGGGAGCGGGGTCCTTCAGGTTCACCCGACAGATCGGCCCGCCGTAGTTGCCCATGATGGCATGGGCGATTCCGAAAATCGCATCCCCGACCACCACGGCCCCGTGCCCCAGGATCGTGTCCGTCGGGACCCACGCCCACTTCGCTTCAGCCAGATCAAACGCCACAAGACGATATACCTCCTGCCCGAATGCGTTCTTCTCCGGCGCCCGGCACCGCAGAACAAGCGAACCCTTGGGACCGCCGGCCGCATAGTAGCTCAGCATCCCGCTGATCCACGCCGGACCCGCGGTTTCCAGGCCGGCCCCAATCTCGGTCAGCTCGGTCCATTCCCGGCCATCCGCGGACCGGAAGATTCGGCCGCTCTCCAGCGTCGCCAGGTAGAGGTTCTTCCCATCCGAGACCATCGAGGATGAATCCTGCGTCTCGACCGACGTTTCCACTGTCACGAACTCGAGCTGGTTGTCCACTTGCGGCGGGCGCCCGCCGGAGATCGTCTCCGATCGCGTAAACCCCGCAGACGCATCCAGCGGCATCTGCACGTACGTCCAGCCCCACCGCGCCTCGCTGTACAGGAAGTCGCCCAGCAGGTTCCTCGGCCGGCCATCCGGGTATGCCGGCGTGTACGTAAACGCGGCTTTGCCCGAATGCAGCCGAATGATCGGATTCGGCCCCTGGAACCCGAAGTTCGGATTCACGAACTTGATCCAGAACGAAAGCATCTTCTTGCCAGACAGATCCCAGCCGGCGCTCTGCGACTTCGGATAGAACACGGTCACGTCGGCACCCCGGTACGGATCGGGGCGCATGTGAAGTGATTTCCTGCCGATCAGGGCAACGTCGGAGTCCGTCAGCTCGACCTTCCCCTTCCCCTCGGCATTGTCGCCCATGCTCCAGCTCCACTCCGCCGATTCGCCCTCCGTCCCCATCTCCTTGACCGGGGCGGTTGCGTACAGGTCCACCCACGCCAGGTCCGACTTGAATTCGTTGCTGACGGTCAGTCCCACACGGTAGAAGCCCGGTGCCTTGTACGTGTGCTCCACCTTCGCCGGGCCTTCGGCCACTGCATCCTCGAGATGCCAGACGTACTTTAACTCCTTGCCGCCGGGGTCCTTGCTCTTGGATGCGTCGAACGTCACTTTCTGCCCGACCTCGGCACGGACCGGCCCTTCCAGGACGGCCTCGGGCGCCTCAAAACCTTCGGGGGCCGGCGGGCGGACCGTGCGGTTCGAGACCTTCTCGAAAAAGTCCTCGTTCTCGTTGTCCTTGTAGTGGTTGCCGTTGATGTCGATCCAGTCGGCGAACTTGGCAAAAATGCCCCAGCGGTTGTTTTCGAGGCGGTTGTTCTCGATGACCCAGTGGAACATCTTCCACGCCTCGCCCTGGCTGGCGTAGTGCCCCTGGAAAACAATACCCGCGCCGTTGTTGTGGTGGCAGTAGTTGTCCTTCACGATCGTGTGGCTGCCCGAGCCATGCACAATCACGATGCCGCCATGCGTGAATCCGGGCTCCGGCGCGTTGTGGAACCCGTCCGGCTGCCCGTTGTACGCCGCCTCGTTGCCGATCAGCACCGTGTGGTCCGAACCGCCCAGCCAGAAGCCGTAGCTGCTGTGGTTGGCCTTGTTGCGCAAGTACGTGTTGCCGGGGCTCCACGCCTCCACCGCGTTGTTGTTCGCATACGAACAGTCGTTCTCGATGAACACGTTGCCCGTGGAGACCCAGGCGTTCAACACGCGGATGAAAATGCCGTCGCCGCCGTGCGTGATGTCGTTCCGCTCATACAGATTGTCGTTGGAGCCGCTCTCGATCAGAACGCTGGTGGAGTCGCGGGCGTGGACTTCGCCCGGCCGGATGCGCAGGCCGTACGAAAGGTTGTTCTCCCGCACAACGTTTCGGCTCGACGCCCACATCTTCAGGCACACGTTGCCGCAGTGAGAGAAGTTGTTCTTCTCGATGGTGTTGTCGTTGCAGTCCCGCAGGTCCAAGCCGTTCCAGACGTTCGTGGCCTTGTTGTTGACGATCGTGCAATGGTTCATCCGGGTCAGGATGATCCCGCCGTTGCGCTCCCCTTCGCCCCAGCCGTAGTCGGGGTCGTTGTAGTTGTCCGAAAAATCGCAGCCCTCGATCGTCCACTCGGCCCCTTCCGTGGCCACCAGGGCGGTCTCGAACCCATGCACGTTCAGGTTCTTCAGTGTGACGCCGGAACACCCTTCCGCCTGCATGCCGATGCCCGCCTTGCCGAGCGAGTCCTTGTCACCGGCCTCTCCCTCACCCTGGAGCGTCGCCCCATTGCCGTCGATCGTGATGTTGTTCCCCCGGATTATCAGGCCATGATGGAGTACCGCGCCTTTCTCAAACGTCGTGTCCTTCGTGATGACCATCGGTTCCTCGCCTCGGACCGCCAGCGGCGTGACCAGGACCAGCGCCGCGAGAAGTGACTTCAACATGCTGCAACTCCCTTTTGTTGTCCGGCTCCACGTATTCCACCGCATCGAGTCGCCTCAACCACCCCATCGCATCCAGGGCCGAGCGACCGATACAGTCAGGTTTCCAACTCCCGAGGCCCGAGCACCACCCCGGAGCACCGCGGTAGGTCCACGCGCCGGACCCGGCCCCCCACGTCCACGCGTGCCGACTTCGCCTCGCCCGGGTTGACCACGATCAAATACTCCCCCCGCTTCGATGCAAACACCCCCGCCGTCAGCGGCCGGGCGGGCATGGACAGCCCGAACTGCCGGTGGACGGCCACCATCGCATCCGCACTCGGTGGGCAACCCAGCACCGTCACACTTCCTTTGCCCCGTTGCTCTCGATAGCCGATGGTGTATTCCCGCCCAACGGCCGCCTCCATCAAACGCCGCTCGTCCTCATCCGCCGCCCAGGCCTCCTGCCGAGCCGTAATCGGCTCGCCGGGCACTCGGCGATACGTGAAGACCGGCCCCTGGATCATGAACCCCCACGAGCACTTCAAACTCCGCATGAACGGATAGCTCGTCCCGTCCGGCCTCGGCACACCCTCGATCAACGACTGAAACATCACCAGGTGGCCGCCCTGCTCGACGTACTGCCAAACCCGGTCCGGCTGCTCCACTTCGCCACCAACCATCAGGAGCGCCGGCGCGGTGAAATCCCGGTCCACATCCACCAGGTCGTATTCGATCCCCATCTCGTGCAGCACAACGAACAGCGGATCATCAAGATCCTGCTTGCGAATCTGCGCGATCTGATTGCACCGCCACGACCACGTCACCGCAAACGACGTTTCCGGTGGCGGGGCCCCTTCCAGCGTGCGGAAATGATCCACGGCCTCCGCAAAGGCGGCATACAAATCGGACCGGGCCACACCGCGTTCATTGATGGGCGCACCCGTCCAGTTGTCACGGTCGACCAGCATGTACCAGTTCCAGCCGCGAACACCCGCCGCCAGCGCGGTCAGCGCCGTAAGCCGATAGTGGTCCGCCGTGTACGAACGGTCCGGCATCCCATGCCAGATCCCGCTGGCAAACTCCGCCAGGTACGGGAAATCAGTGACGGCCCGCAGCAACCGAAGCCGCTCGCGGAAATACCGTAATCCCGATTTGCACTCGTTCGGCGGATACGGATCGATCCCGTAGATGTCCGCCAGGTCCGCCAAGTCATGCCAGTGCTGGGCGTCCACGCCGGGCCACGTGTTGAGCGCGATGGGCACGGTGCATCCGTTCCGCCGATACTCGTTCACCACCCATCGCGCATATTGCGTGGCGAGGTCGTACCGGTACTGGCACCCGTCCCGAAAACGCCGGTCGTCGACGAAGGGCGTCAGCGTCGGCATGGCCTCCGCGAACGACGCATATTCCGTCCCCCATGCGGCATTCCATGCGTCCACCGAACCGTAGCGGCCGGCCAGCCAGTCGGCGAAGCCCAGATCCTCGCCGTAATAGTAGAGCATGGGATCGATTTCGTTGTCCGCCTGAACGGCAACCACCCGGGTGCCGAGATACGGCCGCAGAACCCGCATCACGGCGGCTATCCACTGCGCCGCCTTCTTCTGGAACTCCGGATGCAGCTTGTGGTACGGCGTGGCGTGGTCCGCGATGCCCCAGTTGCGGTATTCGGCGTAGATGAACGGCCCTGGCCGGGCGAAAACCTTCATGCCGTGCCGTTCCACGGCGGTCAGGAAGTCCTCCAGCAGGGCAAAGTCGTATTCCCCCTCCCGCACCTCGTGGAACGCCCACGGCACGTACGTCGCGACGATGTCGATCCCGAGCCCCTTGGCCGACTCCAGGATCGCGTCCCAGTGCGTCCGTTGCACCCGCCAGTAGTGAATCTCGCCGCCAATCATCCCGTTCTCTTCCCGCTGCGACCCGCCCACCGATCCTCCCACCGCAATCGAATTAAGTGATACACCTTACATTCACGCCCGCCGTCCTGCAATCGGCCCGTTCCAGCTTGCCGGGCCGGCCCTGGTTTGCCGACTGCCTCCGACCGTGCCATAATCCCGCCCCAACCCCGGCCTGGCAATCCGGCCGGCGAAACGCAGCCTGTACGGCGGACGGCCATCATGAATGCCCTCGACATCTCGCTTTCAGACATGAAGACCCGAACGGAGCCCGGCCGGCTTACCGAAGTCCGCGTGGCCGGCGATCGGGCCGAGCTGCGCACCCCGGCCGCCTGGGCCGAGTTGACCAGCATCGCCGACGGCATCGTTCGCGTGGAGTGGCACCCCGGCGAAAACTGGCAGAACGCCCCCACGCGATACGTTTCGTCTGGTGGACCGCCTCCCACTGTGGGACCAGCTTTCTCGCCACGGCGAGTCGCCTGCGGAGACCAGCCGGTCTGTTCTGCAGGCTCCTCCCGCCGCGCCGGGCTCCAGCCGGTCCGGACCCGCCTGGATACCGGCAGCCTCACAATCGAATACGCCACCAATCCCCTGCACCTGCGATTCCACGGCGTCCAGGGTCCGCTGCTGGCCGAATCCTCGAAAACTCCCCCCGCCTACGGCTCGACGGGAGTCGCCATCACCTGGGAGATCGCACGCACGGATCGAATCTACGGCCTGGGCCAGAACGCCTTTGTAGAGCTCAACCGGGTGGGACAGGTCCGCCGCATGGCCGCCGACCACGCGGCATGTGACGGCGGCGATGTTCCCATCGCGTTCTTCATCAGTACGGGCGGGTACGGCGTGGTCGTGGACAACCCGCACCTGGCGGAGTTTGACCTCCGCCGGCCCGGACGGATCACGTTTCGGTCCACGGGCGGGTACATCAGTTACTTCGTGCTGGCCGGCCCCGGTCTGGACGACGTTCTGCGACGGTACGTGCATTTGACCGGGCGTCCCAGCCTGCCTCCGCGGTGGATGTTCGGCCCGTCGTTCTGCCGGATTCCCGGCGGGCCCGTGGCGGGTTACCGCACGGCGAACGAGGTGATGCAGACCGCCCGCACCCTGCGGCGCCGCGGCATTCCGGCCGACGCCCTGATCCTCGATTTTCAGTGGGAGAAGCACATCGGCGACCTTCGCTGGGACCGACGGCACTTTCTACGAGCACGAACCATGCTGCGCGAGTTGGACCGGCAGGGGCTGAAAACGCTGGTCATCATGAAGCCGGCCGTCAACGTCACGGCGTGCACAGCCCAGGAGGTCGTCCGCCGCCGCCTTGTGTTTGACCGGCTGGATGGGAGCCCGCACGCGTGCAACTTCCACCGCGGGCAAAGCTACTTCCTCGATGTGTTCAATCCGCGGACGCGACGGTGGTACGCGGAGCAACTGCGGCGACTGCTCGCCGACGGCGTGGCCGGCTGGTGGACGGACGAGGGAGACTGGTTGGGATACCTGTCGCAATCCGTTCGTGACCTGTCACGCTCGCCGGCCGCGATGCGAAATCTGTACGGAGACGCCTGGTGTGCGGCCATCGACAAGGCACAGCGTTCCGTCACACGGAACCGCGTGGTCAACATCACGCGGTCCGTGCGGATCGGCTCGCAGCGGCACGGTACGATCGTCTGGTCGGGCGACGTGAGCCCAACGTGGGAGTGCCTGGCCGCCCAGATTCAGATGGGGTTGAACATGGGGCTGTCCGGCGTGCCGTTCTGGACGACCGACGGCGGCGGATTTGAGGGCCCCCTCAGCCGGGAGCTCTACGTCCGCTGGGCGCAGTTCGCGGCGTTCAGCCCGATCACGCGGTTTCACGGGTGCGGGCCGCGAGAGCCGTGGCACTTCGGCCCGCGCGCCGAAGCAGCGGTCCGCCATATCCTGGAATGGCGAATGCGGCTGCTGCCATACATCTACTCCACGGCTCGGCAGGCGTACGAAGCCGGGCTGCCCATGATGCGCCCGATGGCGTGGCTCGACCCGCGTGACCGGCACTTCGCCGGCCTGGCTTCGCAATACTTGTTCGGAGACGCTCTGCTCGTTCGTCCGGTGACGCAGCCGCTGGCGCACATTCGCAAGTCGGGCGGGACGGTCCGCACCGACTTGACGGCCGGCCCATGGTACGACTTCTGGACGAACGATCGCGTGTGGCCACCGGCCGGCCACGGCCGCCGAGCCGGCAAGCCGGCCGTTTCCACACCGGCGTCATTGGGGCGGATTCCGGTATTTGTCCGCGGCCCGGCCCTGGTTCCCCTGGCACACACGGCACCCTGCACCCGCGACCAGTCGTGGGACGCGCTGACGCTTCGAGTGTACACGGGCGATCCGCGCTCGGCGTGGCAGGCGGATTTCACCCTCTACGAAGACGACGGCACAACCACGGACTACGAGAAGGGACAGTGTTTCCAAACCCGGCTGCACGCATCCTGTGAGCCCGGCGCGGCAATCTCCCTGACGATTGCCCCGGACAGACGCCACCGGCCATACGTGCCCAAGCAGCGTCAGTGGCGTATCGAACTCATCGGCCTGCCTGCAAAGCCGGTAATCCGCATCAACCACGAGCCGCTGCCGGTTCAGAAGCGTGGCACAGCGTGGCTCGTCCGCCTTCCGCGAGCGGGAACCACCAGGCACCTCACATTGGAAGCACGGTAGACAACGAGCACTTAGTCGCCCGCGCCGCGAGGCCCCTCTTGCGGCCTCGGCCGGGGGGCCCGATCGCCGACTTCCAGATTCCCCACCGGCGCCACATCGGCCTTCACGCCCACCGGATCAACGCGGTGACCGGAGCCGATCGAGCCGCTGTTGGCACTGCCCGACGGTGGGACTGCGGGCGGCGGGGCGTTGAAGGCGCGGTAGTCGGCCAGCCACGCCTGGTAGTCCGGCAACGTGATGCAGCCGTCGCCGTCGTAGTCCACCGCGGGCAGGAATGCCGGGTTGCCCTCGCAGCGACCATACGTAGAGAGAAAGACGGCCCGATCATCCGCGTCCACGTCGCCGTCGCCGTCGAGGTCGCCGGGGATGGTGTACTCCTGGACCTCATATGCCCCCATGTCGACGATGGCGACCGCATCCCCGTCGCCATCCATGATGCGCGGGTAGCCGTCGAGATCGAACTCGCCGAAGACGTACGCGTTGTCACCGGCGTCGATGCACGGGGAGCCGGGACGCAGATGTACATCACCCAGGTTATCGTCACCGCTGCCCCACGTGCCATCCGCGCCCGGATCGGGGACCCGTACGAAGCGTGGGTTGGCGGAGATATTGCCATCCGTGCCGGTGGGGTCGGTAACGTTGTAGAAGTCGTATTCGGTGTTCCCGAAAACGCAGTTGTGCTGAAGGGTGGGCACACCCTGACTGCCGTCAGGCCGGAAAAGCCCAGATGAGTTGAACGCGATGATCGTATTGACAAACGTCGGGCTGGCACTAGGGCCCATTGCCACGGCGCCACTGACGCCAGCGGCGTTGCCCGCGATGACGTTGTTGACAAACACCGCGCTGGCATCATACGTAAGCACGGCGCCGCACC
>JAFGJQ010000508.1 GCA_016929015.1 Phycisphaerae bacterium
GGGCGACACGACGGCTGTGACCACGAGAGTGAAGATCGCCTGTCGCATGATGTTCCTCCTTGATACGCTCAGTGATCGCCGATCCCATTCTCTGTGACTTCAGGCACACGCGGCTGCAGTATAGTCCGCCATCGCCACCAGGAGAACAGGAAAAACTCCGGCCTTGCCCCGCCGGTCGCCTTCCTGAGGAGCCGGCTTTGCCTCCGTGTGACCGTCCTGCCGGACCGCTTCAAGCGATAGTTTCCTCCCGCCGGCTTCAAGAGGAATCGCCACGACTCGTTGTCATGGAACGGGTCCAACATCCACGCGACGCCGCACTCCCGCATCGTTGCGAACGTCTCCGCACAAAGTCGGAACGAATCCATGCGCAACACACGTGACGCCGCTTCGAGCGATTCGGCCCGGCATAACGTCCAGTTGCCGAACTCCAGCCCGTCATACACCGCGTCCGACCGGTCGCAGCGGATCAGTCGGTGCAGGTCCGGCGCGCACGTTTCCTATTCTGGGCCGGGCGGGACGTCCTCGTACCGCAGATAGACGCCATCCGTGTCTTCACAGAAACGGGCGAGAAGCATCCACCGAAGATGCTCGCAGGCCGCGATTCCAGTGGCAACAGGCCCAAGCCCGGCGACGGTCCAACTCCTCATCCATCCGCAGCGTGCTTCCGAGGCTTCGTGCTCTGCCGGGCAGCCGTATCCGAATCGAGATACGATCGGATTGATTCCATGCTCGGCGCGGCGGCGGTACAGGTCCAGGCGGCCATGAGCAGGGCGGCTCCCCAGCCTTGCCGCTCCACGTCATCCCACCGGCGTACGAGCGTTCGGCAGTCCCCCTGCAAAAGCAGGCGGCCCCGCACCTCCAGAACGGCGGCCGAGTCGCAAGCCCGGGCCGCGTGACGCTCGCCCCGTTCGGACCATACGAAGGCCCCGGGAACCACCCAACCGCTCACGTCTCGCCTGAACCAACCCGTGGGACCGATGGCCCCCATGGCGATAGCGAACAAGGCGGCACCCGCCATGAGGTGCCACAGACTCCGCCCCCCAAACAGGGCTGTGACAACAAAGATGTACAGAAAGAGGAGCAGGGTCTGCCGCGAAACCGCCGAACTCCCCCAGTCCAGCCAGGCTCTGCCCCGTCGCGACCCCGTCGACCGAGGTTTGCCCCGCCACCCCTCCACCGACAACTCCGGCCACGCTCGTTGCACCAGCCACGCGGCTTGTGCGTCCTGGTCGATCAATCCAATGGGTTCGAATGATTCCGGCGTAGCCCGGGTCGACGGCGGCACCCAGTCGCGGCCGCAACTCACCACCACCAGCGTTCCACGCGGCGCGGACGTGAGGATCTGCTTGAGTTCCCGGCGCAAGTGGTCGCGTCGTGGCCACAGACGTCGCGCGTGCCGCCAATACGCAAGCTCGACCAGCCGATGCGGCAGGCGTTGCGCCGCCTGTGGATGTCCGGCCACCCGCTCCAGCCGCGCGAAGCGACCGCGACGGGACCGGTAGGTTCGCCGGCCGGGCCCTGTGATGCCCACGGCCAGCGAACAAGCGACCAGGATGGAGATGAGGATCAGGACAACGATGTAAGCAGGCGCTATGGCGCCGCCGTGCGACGTCGTCAGCAGCACGGGCAGACACGCTCCGCAACCGCCCAGGACACAGAGCACCGGCACAACCACGAGCAGGAACAGCGCGACGAACCGGGACGACGCCTCCGGCGCCTGAACCCGCTTCACACGCGGCGTCTGCTGCATTCCGTCCGGGAAAGTGTGTCCCATCTCCGCCCCGAGTTCGGCCAAAGCCATCGTCGATCCAAACACCCGTGCCCCAGACGGTTTCCCATCTTCCGCCCGTTCAGGGCGGCACGGGATCTACGGGTCCCCCGATCCACGGACTGTGCGCGTGAGCGTGGGCGTCGACATCTACAGGGGACGGAGATGGTACAGTTCCCGCTGGGACGCAAACCGTCGGTCACGTAATCATCGAAGAGAAGTGGTCCGCACGGCGGATCCCACTTTGTGTCTTTGCGTTGTCGCTCAGGTCGCGGGCGCAGCCCGCGCCGTCCCTTCGTCCCTCCGTGCCGGAGCCTGCCCGCCGCGGCGGGTCCCTTCGTGCCTTTACTGCAACTGCCCGATCTCGCTGTCCTTCTCCAGGAAGCCCTCGAGCTTGCGGGAGCGGACCGGGTGCTGGAGCTTGCGGATCGCCTTGGCCTCCACCTGGCGGACCCGCTCGCGCGTCACCTTGAAGATTTTGCCTACCTCTTCGAGCGTGTACGTATACCCGTCGCCGATGCCGTAGCGCAGCTTGATGATTTCCCGCTCGCGGTAGGTCAGCGTTTTGAGCACTTCTTCGATGCGGTCCTTCAGCATCTCACTGCCTGCGGACGAAATGGGCGACTCCGCCCGTTCGTCCTCGATGAAATCGCCGAAGTACGAGTCTTCGCTCTCGCCCACCGGCCGGTCCAGCGAAATCGGGTGCCGGCTGATCTTCAGCACGCGGCGGGCCTCCGACACGGGCATCTCCGCCCGCGTGGCGATCTCGTCGATGGTCGGCTCGCGGCCGAGTTCCTGCAGAAGCTGGCGGCTGATGTTGCGCAGCCGGCTCATGGTCTCGATCATGTGGACCGGGATACGGATGGTCCGGGCGTGATCCGCGATGGCCCGCGTGATCGCCTGGCGAATCCACCACGTCGCATACGTGCTGAACTTGTAGCCGCGTTTATACTCGTACTTGTCCACCGCCCGCATCAGGCCGGTGTTGCCCTCCTGGATGATGTCCAGGAAGCTCAGGCCGCGGTTGCGGTATTTCTTGGCAATGCTCACCACCAGGCGCAGGTTTCCGCCCGACAGCTTCCGCTTGGCGTCCTCATACTCCGAGAAGACCCGCTGAATGGTGCGAAGGCGCTTGCCCAACTCGTCGCTGCTCTCCAGCACGAGTGACTCGATGCCTTTCAGCTCGTCTTCCATGCCCTGCAGGTCTTCGTCCGGCACGGTCTGTCGTTTTGCCTGCTCGGCGAGGCGCCGCTCCAGCGACTTCATCTTGCGGTACCGGCCGATCAGCTTCTTCATGAGCGGTGTGATGCGGCTGGTGCGCAGCGACAGCTCCTCGAGCAGCTTCGAGACCTTGCGACGGCGCTGGTTCATCTTCGCGACCGTCTTCTTGCGGGTGGCCGCCGCCACTCGTCCCCGGTGCATCGCGGCCCAGTCCTCCTCGTCCTTGGCCAGGAGGGCCCGGACGGTGGCCAGGTTGCCGGGCATCCGGCGCAGGATGGTCGTTTTGGCCATCTGCTCGGACGTGGAGATCTTCATGGTGCGGTCGAACGGCAGCGTGCCGTCATAGACCTGCTGGAGAATGTCGACGGCCTGGGAACCGCAGTAGTTGCTCTCCAGCACCATCTGCCGGAAAGCCATGCGGGTGAGCTCGATTTTCTTTGCGAGGCGTACTTCCTCTTCGCGGGTGAGCAGCGGAATTTCACCCATCTGGGTGAGATACATCCGCACCGGGTCGTCGATGCGGCGACCGGTGCCCTCCACCACGCTGAGGTCTTCCTTGTGGGCGTCCTCGACGTCCTGCTCCGCCTGCTTCTTGTCGAACCGTACCGGACCCGCCTTGCCGCGTCGAGAGGCTTCGATCCGCTCCGCCTCCAGTTCATCAAGCATTTCCACGTTCGCCTTGTCGAACGTGAGCATGATCATCTCGAGCTTGTCCGGAGAGACCGCCTCGTCGGGCAGTCGCTCGTTCATCTCCTCCCACGTGACGTACCCGCGCTTGCGGCCGCGGTCCAGCAGATCGGACATGGCAGCCTCGATCGGGTCGACGATAACTTGTGAGGAAACTCCTTCCGCTGCGGCCATATGGTTACTCAGCCTCCAATCAGCAAAACCGACCTGCGGTCGTCATTCCTGGGGCGCCGTTTCGTGGTCTTCCGCCATGCGTCGCGAAAAGGGCCGGCCGGTCGCATCACGGGCCAGCCGCGCCGTCAACTCTCCAAACTGGCGCAGGATCGCGTCTGAGTCGTTCGCCACGTCCTCCGCTTCCGTCCACAAACGCGCCGCGGCCGACCGGCCTTCTCGCTCCAGGCGGATGCATTCCAGCCGAGCCGCCGCCGACCGCAAGGTCTCCTGGAAATCGCCCCGCCGCTCACCGCGAACCAACAGGTCCGTGACCAGCGAGGCTTCCTGCGTACTCTCAATGGACCCCAACAACTCCCCCAATTCCCGATCCCCCGACCGGGTGGCCCAGTCACGCACCCGTTCCGCGATCGCTCGCAAAGCACCATCGCGAAACCGCGTGGGGTCGAACTCCTGGCACGCCTCGGGCCACAAGCTCGGATCGTTCAGCAGAACCTCCAGTGCCGTCAGTAACGCAGCTTGTTCCGCGTCCCCGACTTGGGCGATCATGCCCGCCGTCTGAGCGGGCCCACCCGCCAACTCCTGAGTTTGGACACCCGGACGTGCGACCCTCCGGCGCCCCGCCTGGACGAGCATCCGCTGGATATCCTCGGGCGGCGAATTCACCACCCGAGAGACCTCATTGATGATCAATCCCCGCTGAATGGCGTCCACGGCGCCATGCTGTCCCATCTCAGCGATGAAGGCGATGAAATCTGCCATCGCCGCCCGCCGGTCCGTGCCCCCGGACTCTGCGGCGAAGCGGCCGAGAGTCCGCTTCCACTTGAATCCTAGCGCGTCCTCCGCCGAATTCAATACGATCCCAAATCCTTCTGCACCTTCAAGTTGCAGGAAATCACAGGGGTCTTTTCCGGACGGAACCCGGGCCAGCTTCACCCGCAGCCCCTGGTGCATGGCAACTGCCAACGCTCGGTCGGCGGCAGTCTCGCCCGCGAGATCCGAGTCAAACAGGAGGATCACGGAGTCACAGTACCGCGCCAGCAGGGCGGCATGGGCGTCCGTCATCGCGGTTCCCAGGGTGGCCACCGTGTTGGTGAACCCATGTTGATGGGCCGCCATGCAGTCTGTGTAGCCCTCCACAACGATAGCGGAGCGAGCCTCGACAATGGCCGGACGCGCAATATCCAGGCCGTAGAGGTTCCTGCCCTTGTCAAAAAGCTCATTTTGGGCGGTGTTGACATACTTTGCGCGGGCGTCTGAGAGGGTCCGGCCACCGAATCCGATAATCCGATTCATGGTGTCTCGAATCGGGAACATCAGCCGGTCTCGGAACACTTCGTACCGGTCGCCACGTTCGCCCGTGTTCACAAACCCTGCGGCAACAAGCCATTGCGGATCCAGGCGGGTTCCGATAATGGCGCGGAGAAGCAAGTTCCCCTCCGCAGGGGCCAGGCCCAGCCCGAACGCTTCAGTGCAAGCCTTCGAGAGGCCCTTGCGCGCCAAGAACTGCCACGCCGGGGAGTCGGCGGGGGCGGCTTTGAGGGCGCGTTGGTAGACGGAGGCAGCCCATGTGTTGAGACGGGCCAGATCGGCGCGGGAGGGTCCGTGCCCATCAGCTCGCTGTGATTTTCCGAGGCGGAGGGCGGGCAGCTCAATGCCGGCCCTGTCGGCCAGCATCCGGAGCGCGTCCATAAAGTCAACTTTTTCAATGAGTTGCACGAATTTGAAGACGTCCCCACCTGCCCCGCATCCAAAGCACTTGAAGATGCCTCGGTCTGGTGTCACGTTGAAAGACGGCGTGCGCTCCTGGTGGAATGGACAGCGTCCCTTGAGTGACCGTCCGGCTGGCCGGAGGGCCACGTGTTCGGACACCACTTCCACCAGGCTGACCGCCTGCCGGACTTTCTCTTTGACCGATTCGAAGTTATCCAATGGCTTACAGCTTAGCCTCGCCCACCGCGCCGCGTGTATGGACGCTCAACCACGGTGTTCTGTGCTTTTTCTTTCTTGTTGGTGTTCCGGAAAGCCAATACCAGGCCAAGAGTCCCCACGAACGAACGATGCAGACCGATAAGTATACACCACAATTGCTGGAGCGTCAAACGATTATGGCCCGGGCAGTACTGGGAACATTGATTGCGACGGGTCAGCCGACTACACCTGGCCCAGGCGGAGCCGGCGGCTCGGCGAAGTGGGTGGGCGGGAGAGGCTGTGGAGACTGGTGACCATGGGTGACGGTAGCAGCCTTACGCGTCTGCGCGTTCGGTACGGCGAAACGGACCAGATGGGGACGTTTTACAACGCGCGGGCGCTGGAGTGGTTCGAATGCGGCCGGACGGATTATCTACGGATGATCGGCCAGCCATACGTGGCGATGGAGACGCGGGGCGTGTACCTGCCGATCATCGAGGCGCGTCTGTGGTTTCGCGGGCGTGCGCGATATGACGACGAGCTGGAGATCAGTACGTGCGCTTGCATGAGCGGGCGAGCGCGGGTGCGCTTTGATATGAGGATCACGCAGTCGGCGTCGGGCAGGGAGGTTGTCACAGGGTATACCGAGCACGCGTTCACGGAAGCAGGGGGGCGAGCGTTGCGACCACCGCAGTGGTTCCTTGAGGCGATGGGCAGGGGGGAGTCAGGGCGCTCAGAAAATGCGATCGGGTAGCGGGCGAGCGCGGATAGCAAACAGGAAGGAATGAGGGCTCCGGGAGGGTCATTGCTGGAGAGGCATGGCACGAGGCGACGAACGTGGCTTGACCGGCGGGGGAGGGGTTCGATAATGGCCGCATGGGCATACCGCGGTTGTTTCCTCCGACACGCAGACGTTTCCCCCGACGATCAAGGCAGTGGCTGCTGATTGTGGGGTCGGTGGCAAGCTGCGCCGCGGCGCAGGCTGCGGAGCGCGGGCCGCGGTTCGGGCTTGTGGGCAACGGCGAATGCCTATGGGTGTATCGTCTGGAGCCGGATGCGGCTTCCGACGGACCGGTCGTATCGTTTGCGATTCGGCGGGCGTCGGACGAGGCGGGGGAGTTTCTGAAAGTGGCGACACCCGGGCTGGGCGGCAATATCGCGTGGACCGTCGCCGACGGGGATGCCGTACACCTGATCTTCGGCGACGGAACGCACCGAAGCCTGCGCGTTCGCGAGACGAAGGTGATGCGTCTGGGGGACGATCACGTGGAGTTGCCGTTGCCGCGAAATGCGGTGCCCCTGGCGCTGGCGGCGGACTCGGGATCGCGGACTTTGTATGCGGTGGTGCCGGGCGCCGTGGGGGCCGATCTGCCTTGGGCGCCGGAAGACATGCCTGCAGATGCGGTGGTGACGACAACGGCCGCCGCAGAGGCGGAGCCTGAGAGCGTTGGCGCTCCGGCGCTGGTTCGATATTCGGAAAGGCAGTGGTTGCGCCAGGCCCATTTTCCACAGGATCTTGGGAGTCTGCGGCGGATCTGGGTTTGCGTGAAGCAAGGCGCGGTTTCGGTATTTGTTGTTCGTGAGGGAAGGGACGATCGGCTCTGGTGCGTGACGAATATGGAGCGGGAGTGGGGGGCCGCAGTGCCCGTCCCCGGGGTGGACGGGATGTCGGTCGTGGATGTGATCCAGTGCGATGGCGAAACACTGATTCTGTCGGGAGCGAGTGGGGAGCCGGAGGCGTCCTCCGGGCTGCGGCTGAGCCGACAGGAGTCCGGGCATTGGGTTACTCGCAAGGTGCAGGGGCTGCCGGACGTAAGCCGCGAGGAAATGATGGCCGGTGTGTTGGGCCGGCACCTGGCGCTGGGGTTCGTGGTGCGGGATGCGGAGGGGCCGGCACTCCACGTTGGGTTGTGGTCGGCGACGGGCGAGCTGGTGGAAACCCCGGCCGTGGTGAAGGCATTGCTGCCGCCGCGTGGCTTCCAACTGAGCAACCGGTTGCGGCTGGCGATTCCGTACGGAGTATTGACGATTCTTCTGGCGGGCGTGCTCATCCGACGACGGCGCGCGATTGGACAACCCGCCGTGTTGCAGGAGAACCAGGTCATCGTCGGAGTGGGGCGGCGTGCGGCGGCGTTTGTTCTGGATTTCCTGCTGTTGCTGCCGTTGATGTATCCGTTCCTGGAAGAGCACCTCGCCATCCTGCAGGCGCAGGTGGAATCGGCGGTGCCCGCCGACGCGGCGGCGATGGCGTTGTCATTCGGCCTGTTCTGGCACTGGCTGGCTGCTATCGGGATTTTCGTGGTCTATTGCACGGCGTTTGAGGCGACGCTGGCGGCCACGCCGGGCAAGCTGTTCATGCACTGCCGGGTGGCCGACGAGAAAGGGCAAGCGTGCCGGTTCCCGCGAATCGTCATTCGGAATCTGCTTCTGCTTGTGGAGATGTTTCCGGTTTTTGACCTTCTGCCTCCGCTGGTGCTGATTCTGGTGACCCGCAAGCGGCAGCGATTGGGGGACCTGCTGGCCGGCACGATCGTGGTGGAGCAGCAGAATGCCCCGAGGGCGGGCAGCAAGGGTCGACGAGAGGGATCGAGCGAGAACGACGATGACTCCAGCCGTGATTCCTGAGAATTGCAGCGAAGCGATATGGCCCGCTCGCTTGCGTCGCGTTTGTCCGGTTCTCGCGACGTGCGGGCTGTTGGTCGGGCTGGCGACGACAGCGGGGTGTTCAGGGGCGTCGCGGCGGTCGTCGGTCGTAATCTTCCTGGATGGCGCGGGCCATTTCACCGCCGGTGGCAACGTGAGGAAGGGCCTGCGATCGGCCGGGTACGACGGGCAGTTCCAGAACTATCTCTGGACATCCTTTCTGGGGTGGGGCACCGACCATTTGCTGGTCGCGCGGAGCGGACTGATGGCGCAGGGGCTGGCAGACCGGATCGAGCGGTTGCGGCGTGACTATCCGGACGGCGAGATCCACGCCATGGGGCTGTCGGCGGGCACGGCGGTGATCCTGGACGCGCTGGCGCGTCTGCCGGAGGGAGCCGACGTGGACACGGTCGTGCTGTTCTCGTCGTCCGTCCACGCCAACCGCGACCTGACGCCCGCGCTGGCGCACGTGCGACGAACACTGTACTCGACATGCAGCCGGCATGATCTGATTCTCAGTTCGCTCGTCATTACGGCGGATGGCGAAACAGGTCCCGCCGCGGGTCGGACCGGCTTTCGCATTCCGCCGAACCTGCCGAAGAGCGAGCGAAGCGCGTATGCGAAGGTGGTCAATCTGCCGTGGATGCCGAACTACGCCGCCTACGGGTGGAACGGCGGGCACGTGGCCGCCACAAGAGCGGAGTTTGTGAAGCACGTTATCGCACCGCGCGTGCTGAGCCGCGGTCCCTTTCCCCTGGACCGGCCGATGCTGATTTCCGAAGACACGGATACGGCTCAAACAGCGGCGACATCGTGGAACACGGCAATCGCATGTTCAATGTCATCAGCGGACACGTCCAGATGAGTCACCGCCCGCACCCGATGCTCTGATTCGGGCAGCATCCACACCCCGCGCTCCCTCATGCGGTTGCAGAAATCCGGAGCGGCACCGAGCGATTCGTGCAGGTCAAAGAAGATGATGTTGGTGTCCACGTGCTCGGGGCGGGCCGTGATGCCGGGAGTCTGCGCCAGGGCCACGGCGAGTCGACGGGCGTTGTGGTGGTCCTCGGCCAGGCGATCGACGTTGTGGTCCAGCGCGTACAGGGCGGCCGCCGCCAGAATGCCGGCCTGTCGCATACCGCCGCCGAACATTTTCCGGAAGCGATGCACGCGGGAGATCATCTCCCCGGTGCCTGCAACGGCCGAGCCCACCGGTGCCCCCAGCCCCTTTGAGAAGCACATGCTGACGGTGTCGGCCAGGGCGGCGTA
>JAFGJQ010000509.1 GCA_016929015.1 Phycisphaerae bacterium
CCTGCTGCCGGCACGACTCGCAGAAACAGACGGCCAGCAAGCCGTCGACCAGATCGCCGCCCGCAGCCGGGACGGCCAGGCCGGCCGTGGCCTCGCCCGTGTAACCCAGATCCCAATCGTGCAGGACGACGGCGTCCGGCGCGAACATGTGGCCGGCTTCCGCTACCAGGGCCGCGACCATCGCCCGCACGTCGGGATTGGCCGGGCAGAGGCGCGTCGGAGAGACGTCGTTCAACACGTTCTTGGATGCGCATGCCTCATGTCGCTCCGCCAGCCGGCCCAGCCGGAGCGTCGAAACCGCCACGCGCAGTCCCAGGCCGCGGTCTCGGACGGCGGCGGTCACCGCGGCCAGGCGGTTGCGACCCTTGGCGATCTCGGCGACGACCGGCTTGCAGCGGGTGGCGGTGTAGCATTCGTCGTCGGGGGTGTACAGGAGGCCGCCGCGGGTGCGGACGACAGCCAGGTCGGCGCCGCGGCGGACGCACAGGGATGCGTGGGGCCCGCAACCGGCCACGAGCGTCAGGCCCGTGGCGCCGAGCGTGCCCTGCACGTAATCAAGCTCCGCATGGAGCCTGCCGTCGTCAAAATCCCACGCCTGCGCCTGGATGAACACTTGCAGCATGTTCGCCGATCCGACCAAGGTTCCCTGCCATCGTCGCGCGGTGGCCATCTTAACGAGATGACCGCCAGCGGCCAACGTGCCCGGCGCACGGGGCTATTTCACAGATTTCACACGCTGTGACTACTGACGGGGCGGCGTTCGCGGGAAATGGGGTCGCGAAATCGGAGCGGGTTTTGGCTATAGTGTGACCTGAGCGTGCCGCGCGGCGCGGATGGACCGAAGACAAGACCGTCAGAATGCGAGAAGAGGCTGCCGAATCATGCAACCAGCCATCGACACGATTCACGAGGGCGACTGCATTGCGGGCATGAGTGCCCTGGACCCCGAGAGCGTCGACCTCGTGTTCGCCGATCCGCCGTTCAACATCGGCTATGACTACGACGAGTACGACGACCGCAAGGCGCGCGAAGAGTACCTGGCCTGGTCGCGGAACTGGATGGCCGAGGTGTGGCGCGTGCTGAAGCCGACGGGCACGTTCTGGCTGGCCATCGGGGACGAGTACGCGGCGGAGCTGAAGCTGCTGGCCCAGCATGAGTTGGGATTCGTCTGTCGGAGCTGGGTGGTCTGGTACTACACGTTCGGCGTGCATTGCGTGCGGAAGTTCGCGCGGTCGCACGCGCACCTGTTCCACTTTGTGAAGGACGCGAAGGACTTCACGTTCAACATAGATGATCCCAACGTGCGCGTGCCTTCGGCCCGCCAGCTTGTGTACGCCGACGCGCGGGCCAACCCCAAAGGCCGCCTGCCGGACGACACGTGGATCCTGCGGCCGCAGGACATTCCGACGGCCTTCGATCCGGACGGCGACACGTGGTATTACGCGCGAGTGGCCGGCACGTTCAAGGAGCGGCGCGGCTTTCACGGCTGCCAGATGCCGGAGCAGATTCTTGGGCGGATCATCCGCGTGTCATCCAACCCGGGCGACCTTGTGCTGGATCCGTTCACCGGCAGCGGCACGACGCTCACGGTCGCCAAGAAGCTCGGCCGGCAGTGGGTGGGCTTTGAACTGTCGAAGGAATACGCCCAGCAATCCGGCGAGCGCGTCCGAAGGGCCGGGGTCGGCGACCCGCTGGACGGCTCGCCGAACCCGCTGCTGAGCGCCCCGGCAACCCCGCACGCGCCGCCCGACCGTAAGCGCAACGGCCGGCGAAACGCCGCGCGCGCAGACAGCGCGCCCGGGCTTTTCTGAACCATCATCCCCAAGAACCACGACGACTCATCTGCGCCGTCAGTGCTGACAGCACGAGGTCTGGGCGTAGGCGGTGCGGGCGGAGCGGGTCATGGCCAGGGGAAAGACGATGTCACTGAAACAGCACGGCAGCATGACGGCCACCACCACGAAGAAGAAGATGGACCCCAGGTCGTCGATCCAGGCCAGGCGTCCGAACGCGTGGACCATGTAGAAGATGCTGGCCATTGTGGACACGAACACGTGCATCGAATGGGAGAAGATCGTGCTGCGGGCCACGCCCACCGCGGCCAGCATTCCCACGCCGATGCCGACCACGGCAAACGGCAGCACCATGCCGGGATGCTCGATCACACAGATGTGAATGGGCAGGTGGAACCCCAGAATGAGCAACGATATGTGCGGAATCAGAATGTCGCTGACGCCGCAGATTCCGATGGCTCCGATCAGGCCCACAATGACTGCTTTCAGGAACCTTCTCTCGTATCGCCAGAACATGGCCGTCGTGGCGGCGGCGGAGAAGAACATGTGCAGCGGGTGGAACAGGTGGAACAGCGGCCGAAAGCCCGCTTCATGGTTGTGGTCGTGCTCGCAACCGGAATGTGCCGCACCGTCTGGCGAATCATGCTCGTGTTCGTGATCGTGATCGTGAACATGCTCGATCTGGGCCGGAGCAGCCGCTTGGGGCTCGCCGTCGGTGGAGACGGGGGCCAGGAAGCAGATGACGCCGGCCACGACCAGGCCGACTGCCACGCAAGCCACAGAGAAGGGCAGGTGTGTGACCAGTTCCGTCCGCAGCGGGCTGTGGGGCTGGTGGATGTGAACCTCATGGCCCTCGTGATGAACGTGTTGTTCCCGGCTTTCAGGGTGCGGCATGATTGATGATCTCCCTCCCGTATTCAGCGAAGTGTTCGGCCCACGAACGATTCGGCCCCATCGCCTCCATCGTCAGGAACGTGGTTTGCGGTGCGCGTTGCGCCCCTGCTGGTTCGTGCAGACCAGGTGCCATTCGTGGCACTCTTCGCACTCCGCCACGCGGTGGCTCTCGGCGAACTTCTCCCAGTGCTTCTTCTGCTCGGGCGAGAGGATTCCGGTGCCATGACAGAGGGGACAGACGTTGTCCAAGGCTGTCAGTACCGCCGCCCGGATGAAGGCCGACCGGTTCGGAATCGCCCGCAAGGCCTCTGCCAACGACGTTTCCGCCTTGAACGTTACGATTGCATGCTTCTGCTGGCCCATTTTCTCAACTGCCTGACAAAAAGAAGGTTACGACACATCGCCGCAACGGCGTCATATTTCGTAATACCTGATTATCCGGGCGGGTCAACGCATTGTCAATGCCGGTACGGTTATCGCGGGTGGAGGAACAGAATGGCGGTGCCGCCGACGGCCACCAGGGCGCCGAGGATGGCGCGGGGGCTGATACGTTCCTTGTGAATGAGCACGGCAAACGGAAGGATGAAAACGGGCGGAAGCGAGCAGAGCGTCTGCGCCACGCCCAGCGGAGCGCGATCGGACGCGACCAGCGACATCCATACCCCTAGTGACGGGCCGATGACGGCCCCACACGCGGCAAAGAGATACCCTGCCCGCGGCGAGCCGATACGTAGCGGCCGGCGGCCGCCAGCCGTTCGTGCGCGCTGACGAAGCGCATGGAACGTCAGAATCGGCAGCACCCCCACACCCGCGAAAACCATCCGACCCAGTGTGGCCGCCTGCGGATCGAGGTGTTGCTCCACAGGAAGCCAGCCGTGGCCGATACCCTGCTTGCTCAAGAGGAGCCCGCCCGCCTGGCAGCCGGCCGCGATGATTCCCAGAATCACCCCCCGCAACCGATGGCCGGTTCGCGCGACGGATCCGTCCGCCGGCCGCTCCAACACCACCCAAGCGACACCCACGATGGTCAATGTCATGCCGATCCACGCGATGCCGTGCAACCGCTCTCCCAATGCCAGCCACCCGAACCATGCCGCGAAGATCGGCGCCGTCCCCAGCAGCAGCATGGCCAGTCTCGGGCCGATATCCACAAACGAGGTAAACAGGGCCTGGTCGCCGATCGCCAACCCGATGACGCCGGAGAGCGCAAGGTAGAACACCTGACCCGCCACGGCCTCGGGCACCCAGATGCCGAACCGAAGGCGATGGATCAGAGTCAGAATGATGATCGCCAGCCCAATGCGGAACGCGTTGACGGCCGTGGGCCCGATCCGCCGACCGGCGGCGGTGAAGACCAACGAAGTGCCGGTCCATAGCACGGACGTGAACAGCCCCGCCGCCGGTCCGACATAGATGTCCCACGATGCAGGTACCATGCACCTCACCACTCCGCCAACCGGCGCGCCAGGCTTCCTTCTGTGGGACCGGCTTTCCAGCCGGTCTCGCCACCACGCCATGTAGCGACCGGTCTGCCGCCCGAAGCCGGGAAGGGTATCCGCAGCCCCCGGCCTCCGGAAGTGGTCGCGTCGATGGACCTGCCCAGGGGGTTGAACCCGGCACGCCTGTTTCGTCCGGATCGGACGGGTTTGCAGGCCGCGAATGTGGCAATCTGGGTAATCAGGCCGAATTCTGCGGCGCAATGGACTTGACATGCTAGGTGTTCTATGGCATACTGTGAATGTATTCACAGCGTGATTGGATACACAGCTTTATTTAGCCGATATTAAACCAGGACTTCATCGCGTCACACTGAGGCCCGCAGCCGGGCGGGCGGGTCGCAGCAAGGGCGGCGGGAGACCCGAGCCATGAAGATCCCCGATCGGACGGTCGAACGAGTGATTCTGTATCGCAGGCGGCTGCGGACGCTGCACGCCGCCGGGCAAGTACGGATCTACTCGCACGAACTGGCAGGGGTCGAAGGTGTCACGCCCGCGCAGGTGCGGCGCGATCTGATGACGATCGGCTACACGGGCAGCCCGGCCAAGGGTTACGAGGTGGCCGGTCTGATCGCGAAGATCGACGAAACGCTGAACCCTCACCAGGACGAGGGAGTGGTACTTGTGGGGGTGGGGCGTTTGGGCAAGGCGTTTCTGGCCTACTTCGCCGGGCAGGCGAATCACCTGCCCGTTGTGGCCGCCTTTGACGTGGACCCGGAGAAGGCCGGCCGGCTCGTACACGGCTGTCGCTGCCACGGGCTGGATGAGTTGGAAACGGTTCTGGCGGAACGTTCCGTGCGTGTGGCTTTCCTCACCGTGCCCGGCGACGCCGCACAGGAGGTGGCGGACCGCCTCGTCCGTGCCGGCATTCGGGGGCTGGTGAACCTGGCCCCGATCCGGCTGCGTGTGCCGCCGGAGGTTTACGTGGAGTATCTCGATATCACCGTATCGCTGGAAAAAGTGGCGTTCTTCGCGCGGCGCGATGCGCGCGCCGCGGCCAGGAGTTCGTAGATGGTTCAACCCGACATTCAGTCCATCCTGGAACAGTATCCTCAGCCCAAGCGGGAGAATCTGATCCCGATTCTGCAGGCCGTGCAGGAGTGCTGCGGCTATCTGTCCCAGGAGTCCATGATTCAGATCGGCAACCGCCTGAAGTTGCCCGTCAGCAAGGTCTACGGGGTGGCGACGTTCTACAACCAGTTCCGCTTCCAGCCCAGGGGCAAGGTGCATTGCCAGGTGTGTCGCGGGACGGCCTGTCACGTGAAGGGGTCGGCCAAGGTGCTGGAGGCGCTGAAGCAGACGCTCAAGATCGAGCCGGGCCAGACCACGCGGGACGGCATGTTCAGCCTGGAGGTTGTGGCCTGCATCGGAGCGTGCGGGCTGGCGCCGGTCGTCGCGATCAACGGCGAGTTTCACGCCGGGGTGACGCCCGACAGCATCCGGAAGATCATCAAGAGCTATGCGAAGAAGGGGGGCGACAATGGCGGCGTCGAGTAATCAGCCGGCCCGAACGGAACCCCGTGCGGACGCCGCCCGGCTCAGTCCGGATGACGTTCACCATCTGCTGGTGCCGGGCACGGCAACGGCGGCTGCATCGGCGAGCCTCGAAACCACGCTTGCCCGGCTCCGCCGCGACCGGGTGTCGCGACCGACCCTCTACGTCGGCGCGGGCACCTGCGGTCTGGGCGCGGGGGCCGGCAAGACGCTGCGGGCCATTCGAACGTACCTTGCCGATCACAAGCTGGACGCCGACGTGGTGGAGGTCGGCTGCATCGGCCTCTGCTCCGCCGAGCCGCTGCTGGACGTGCAGTTGCCCGACCGACCGCGGGTGAGCTTCAAAGGCGTAATCGCCGACCGCGTACCGGCCCTGCTGGATGCGGTGCTGGCCGGTTCGGTGCCTGCAGAACACGTCCTCGGCCAGTTTCGCACGGACGGGCTGCCCGCCTGGCCGGACGTGCCGTGCCTGGACGAGCATCCGTTCTTCGCCCCGCAGACGCGGTGGGTGCTGGCCAACTGCGGACTGATCGACCCAACCTCGATCGACGAGTACATCGCCCGAGGCGGCTATCGGGCGCTGGCCCGCGTTCTGCGTGAGCAGACGCCGGCCGAGTTGTGCGATGCGGTGGAGGCGAGCGGGCTGCGAGGTCGGGGCGGCGGCGGTTTTCCGACGGGCAAGAAGTGGAAATTCGCCCTGAACACGGGCGCGACCCAGAAGTACGTCATCTGTAACGCGGACGAGGGCGACCCCGGGGCCTTCATGGATCGGGCGGTGATCGAGGGGGACCCCCACCGGCTGGTGGAGGGTCTGGCCATCGCCGCCTACGGGATCGGGGCGAGCAAGGCGTACGTCTACATCCGGGCGGAGTATCCGCTGGCCATCGAGCGGCTGATTCAGGCGTTGGATCAGGCCAAGCGCTACGGTCTTCTGGGGTCGGACATTCTGGGCAGCGGTTTCTCGCTGGACGTGATCATCAAACAGGGCGCCGGCGCGTTTGTTTGCGGCGAGGAGACGGCCCTGATCCACAGCATCGAGGGCCGGCGGGGTATGCCGCGTCCGCGTCCGCCGTTTCCCGCTGTGCAAGGGCTCTTCGGCAAGCCGACGGTCATCAACAACGTGGAGACCCTGGCCAACCTTCCCCTGCTCGCGGCGAACGGGCCGCAGTGGTTTGCGTCCGTGGGCACGCCTACCAGCCGAGGTACGAAGGTCTTTGCGCTGTCGGGCAAGATCGCCCGAACGGGCCTGGTGGAAGTGGCGATGGGAACGAAGCTGCGGGACATCGTGTTTGCCATCGGCGGCGGCATTCCCAACGGCAAGGCGTACAAGGCCGTGCAGATCGGCGGCCCGTCCGGCGGCTGCATTCCCACGCAGCACCTGGACGTGGAGATCGACTACGAATCGCTCAAGACGGTCGGGGCCATGATGGGCTCCGGCGGCATGGTCGTGATGGACGAAGACACGTGCATGGTGGACGTGGCGAAGTTCTTCATGGATTTCATCCAGCGCGAAAGCTGCGGCAAGTGCATCCCCTGCCGCGAAGGCACCAAACGGATGCTGGAGATTCTGCAGCGGATCACCCGGTCCCGGCGGATGGAAAAAGGGGCCGACGCCCTGCTTCGGTTCAAGGGCGTGATGTACATGGAACGTCTGGCGAGCGTCATCCGCGAGACCAGCCTGTGCGGACTGGGCCAGACCGCCCCGAACCCCGTGCTCAGCACGCTCCGCTGGTTCCGGGACGAGTACGAGGCCCACATCTTTGAGCGGCGGTGCCCGGCCCACGTCTGCACGGAACTGCTGCACTACCGGATCGACACGGAGAAGTGTATCGGATGCACGGCCTGCGCCCGGCACTGCCCGGCCGACGCCATCGTGGGCGCGGCAAAGACCCCTCATTACATCGTGGCCGAGAAGTGCATCGGCTGCGGATCGTGCGTGCAGGCATGTCGCCTGGGCGCGGTGATCGCGGAGTAGACGAGGCGAATCGTTTCCAGATCGACGAAGCTGACCATGATTACGATACACGTGAACAATCGGCCCGTGGAAGCGCATCCCGGCGAAACCGTACTGGATGCGCTCAAGCGGGCGGGCGTTAAGGTACCCACCCTCTGTCACATCCCCGGCCTGTCGCCCACGGGCGCCTGTCGGCTCTGCGTGGTCGAAGTGGAGGGCATGAACGGGCTGGTGCCTTCCTGCGCGTTCCCCGTGTCGGACGGCATGAAGGTCCAGACCCACTCCGCCCGCGCCGTACGGGCGCGTAAGACCATCGTGGAGCTGTTGCTGGCCAGTCACCCGGACGACTGCCTCTACTGCTCCCGCAACAACCAGTGCCAGCTCCAGGACCTGGCCGCGGAACTGGGCGTGCGGGAGCGGCGATACGCGGGTGAGCGGACCCACCACGATCTGGACGTGTCCGACCCGGCCCTGATCCGCGATCCGGACAAGTGCATTCTCTGCGGCAAGTGCGTGCGATTCTGCGAGGAAATCCAGGGGGTGGCCGCCATCGACTTCATCCATCGTGGCAGCCGGACCATGGTGACCACTGCGTTCAACCAGGGGTTGAACGTTTCGAGCTGCATCAACTGCGGTCAGTGCATCACCGTCTGCCCGACCGGCGCCCTGCGCGAACAGAGCCACATAAAGGAAGTGACCGATGCCCTCCGTGACCCGGACCGCTTCGTGGTGATCCAGCACGCGCCGAGCGTGTCGGTCACCCTGGCCGAGGAGTTTGGGATGAAGCCCGGCCGCGACGTTTGCGGAGCGCTCACGGCGGCCCTGCGGCGATTGGGCTTCGACCGGGTGTTTGACACGGCGTTCGCGGCGGACCTGACCATCATGGAAGAGGCGGCGGAGCTGGTGCACCGCATCCGCAACGGCGGCCGGCTGCCCATGATGACCAGTTGCTCGCCCGGCTGGATCAAGTTCGTGGAGCAGTTCTATCAGGATTTCCTGCCCAACCTGTCCACCTGCAAGAGCCCGCAGCAGATGCTCGGCGCCGTCATCAAGAGCTACTTCGCGCAGAAGGAAGGGATTGAGCCGAGCCGCATCTTCAGCGTGACCGTCATGCCCTGCACGGCCAAGAAGTTCGAGGCCAGCCGACCCGAGATGTCGCTGGACGGCCTGCCCACGGTGGATGCCGTGCTGACCACCCGCGAGCTGGCCCGCATGATCCGGCTGCGCGGGCTCGACCTGGCGAACCTGGAGCCGGAAAGTGCCGACACGCCCCTCGGCGAGCGGAGCACGGCCGGCAAGCTCTTCGGCGTCAGCGGCGGCGTGATGGAGGCGGCGCTGCGGACCGCCCACTACATGCTGACCGGCCAGGAATTGCCGGAGTTGAAGCTTCAGAAACTGCGCGGCCTCAAGAGCGTCAAGCAGGCCCGGGTGGAGATCGCGGGGCAGGAATACGGCGTGGCCGCGGTCAGCGGGCTGGCCAACGCGGCGGCCCTGCTGGACGAGATCCGGGCCGGGCGGCAGGACCTGCATTTCATTGAAGTGATGACGTGCCCGGGCGGCTGCATCGCCGGCGGCGGACAGCCCATCGGGACGAATCTCGATGCGGTGCGGGCCCGCATGAAAGTGCTGTACCAGATTGACCGCGACGAGCCGATTCGCACGTCGCACGGCAACCCGGGCATTCAGCGGTTGTACGCGGAGTTTCTGGGCGAGCCGCTGAGTGAGCGCAGCCATCATCTTCTGCATACGCACTACACGGTCCGAGACGTTGTGCCCTGACCGACAAGGCGAATGGCATGAGGCCCAAAGAGAACGAACCTCTGGTGACCACGATCCGCGAGCGTTGCCGCGTGTGCTACACCTGCGTGCGCGAGTGCCCCGCCAAAGCCATTCGCATCGTCGACCGGCAGGCCGAAGTGATCCCCGATCGGTGCATCGGCTGCGGGCAGTGCGTGCGCGTGTGCAGCCAGCACGCCAAGCGGGTGGCCAGCGATGTGGACCGGGTCGTGGCCGGGCTGGCGCGCGGCGTGCGGGCCGCGGCGGTGCTGGCTCCCAGTTTTCCGGCCGAATTCGTGGATGTGGATTACGAGACGCTCGTCGGCATGGTGCGTGCGTTGGGCTTTGCCCTGGTGGGGGAAGTGTCTTTCGGGGCGGACCTCGTCGCCCACCAGTACCGCATTCTCATGAGCCACAATCAGAACCCGGGCAAGCCGTACATCGCCACGACCTGCCCGGCCATCGTCGGCTTCGTCGAGCGGTATCACCCGAACCTGGTGGATTCTTTGGCCCCGATCGTCTCGCCGATGATCGCCGCGGCCCGGGCGTTCCGCCGGCGCTACGGGGATGATCTGCGGGTCGTGTTCATCGGTCCCTGTATCGCCAAGAGGGGCGAAGTTGCGACCACCAATGACCGCCGAGACGTGGATGCCAGCATGACGTTTATCGAGCTGCGTGAACTGCTGGCCCGACGGGGGATTCGCCCGGACAATGTCACGCCGAGCGACTTCGACCCTCCGCATGGCGCACTGGGCGCGCTGTTGCCCGTCCGGCGCGGTCTGCTGCAGGCCGCGCAGATCGACGAAGACCTGCTCCGCTGTGAGGTCGTGTCCGCCGAAGGCCAGGATGAGTTCGTGCAGGCCATCCGGGAATTTGAGTCGGGTGAGATGAACGTCCGCCTGCTGGAACTGCTTTGCTGTGACGGCTGCATCATGGGGCCGGGAATCGGGCAGACCACGCCGCTGTTTCGCCGTCGGGCCCAGGTGGCCCGCTATGCCCAGTGGAGACTGAACCGGCTGGACCTGACAACCTGGGAGATGGACGTGGCATCCTTCCAGGACCTGGACCTGAGCCGCGCGTTCGTAGCGAACGACCAGCGTATAGCGCCGCCGTCGGAAGAAGAAATTCGGGCCATCCTGGAACGGATGGGCAAGAAGGCACTGGAGGATGAGCTGAACTGCGGGGCCTGCGGGTATGAAACCTGCCGCGAGCACGCCATCGCCATCTACAAGGGGCTGGCGGAGTCCGAGATGTGCCTGCCCTATACGATCGAACAACTCCGGGCGGCATACGACCAGCTCACCACGTCGCACCGGGAGCTCGCCTCCACGCAGGAAGCCCTGATGCAATCGGAAAAGCTGGCCAGCATGGGCCAACTGGCCGCGGGCATCGCCCACGAGGTGAACAACCCGCTCGGCACCGTGCTGATGCTCTCGCACGTGCTGCTGGACGAGATGCCGGCCGACAGTGAGCTGCGGGAGGACCTCAATCTGATCGCCAGCGAGGCCGACCGATGCAAAAAGATCGTTGCCGGCCTGCTTCACTTTGCGCGGAAAAACAAGGTGGAGGCCCGCCAGACGAACCTGCGCGAGCTGGTGGACGGGTTCACCCGGCTGCTGCAGCTCCCGGCAAGCATCACCCTGAAGGTGGAACACCAGAACGGCGAAGTCTCCGCCGACATCGATCGCGATCAGGTCCTCCAGGTGCTGACGAACCTGGTCTCCAACGCGGTGGCGGCCATGCCCGGCGGCGGGACCCTCACCCTCAGCACCTGCGGGAACGGCGACCGCGTGCACATTGCCGTGGCCGACACCGGAGTGGGCATTCCCCCGGCCAACCGCAAACGCGTGTTCGAGCCGTTCTTTACCACCAAGCCGGCCGGCGAGGGAACGGGCCTGGGACTGGCCGTCATCTATGGAATCGTGAAAATGCACCAGGGAGACATCCGAGTGCAGACGAACGCCGATCCGGCCGCGGGCCCGACCGGCACAACGTTTACCGTCTCGCTTCCGCGGAAGCGCGACACCGCCGGCCCGGAAACAGGCAGCGCGGCCTCCTGAGCGGGAGGCCGAATGGACCGGAACCGGGTGTGCGGCATTCCGCAGCCGGGAACCGAAGGAAACCTGACATGGCACACAACATTCTGCTCGTGGACGACGACGTGGACTACCTGACCGCGATGCGGCTTCAACTGGAATCGGCCGGCTATCACGTGACGGCCGTCGAGTCCGTGGCCGCGGCGCAGGAAGCGATCAAAGAACAGGTCCCGGATGCGGCCATCGTAGACCTGATGATCGACGAACCGGACGACGGGTTCTCCATGTGTCACTTCCTCAAAAAGAACCACCCGTCGATGCCGGTGATCCTGGTCACGGCCGTGACCAGCGAGACGGGTCTGGATTTTGACGCGTCCACGAAGGAGGAGAGGGCCTGGATCAAAGCCGACGTGGTGCTGGCCAAGCCGGTGCGGTTCGAGCAACTGGAGCGGGAACTGAGCCGACTGGGCGTGGAGGCCTGAGCGTGGAACCCTTGCGCGTTCTGGTCGCGGACGACGAAGCGGGGATGCGGCACAGCATCGCCCGGGCGCTTCGGCACTTTACCTTGCGCCTGCCCGTGGTGGACGACGACATCGGCTTCCAGGTGGAGGCGGTGGAAAGCGGAGAGGCCGCCCTGGAGCGGATCGCCGCGGCCCCGCCCGACATCCTGCTGCTGGACCACAAAATGGGCGGGATCACCGGCATCGACGTGCTGGAGCAGTTGCGCGACAAGTCGCTGGACATGCTGGTGATCATGATCACGGCCTTTGCCACTATCGAGACCGCCGTGCGGGCGACCAAATGCGGCGCGTTCGACTTCATCGCCAAGCCTTTCACGCCCGAGGAGCTGAAGGAGACGCTGCGGAAAACCGCGTCACACCTGCTCGCCCAGCGCCAGGCCCGTATGCTGGCCGAGGAGAAGCGCCGGGTACGGTTCGACTTCATCCGGGTGCTGGGACACGAGCTCAAGGCGCCGCTGGGCGCGATCGAGAATTTCCTGTACCTGATCCGGGCCCATCAGGCGGGGCCGGATGTCGCCGCGTACGATGAATTCGTGGACCGCTGCATGGCCCGCGCCGAGGGCATGCGCAAGCTCATTGCCGACCTGCTGGACCTGACCCGCATCGAGTCCGGCCAGAAGCAGCGTGACCTCGCCGAAGTGCATCTGGGAGACATCGCCCAGACCAGCGTCGAAGGAATGCAGCCCGCCGCCGCCCAGCACAACATCAGCGTTCATCTGGAACGTGAGGGCACTCTGCTCCTGACCGGCGACCGCGGAGAGTTGGAGATCATCCTCAACAATCTGATTTCCAACGCCATCAAGTACAATCGCGACGGCGGCACCGTGCACGTCCGGCTCAAGGGAGAATCCGACCGGATTCTCATCGAGGTCGCCGATACCGGCATCGGCCTGGCCCCGGAAGACGCGGCCCGGCTCTTCCACGATTTCGTCCGCATCAAGAACAGCGCCACACGCCACGTCCTCGGCAGCGGCCTGGGCCTCTCCATCGTCAAGAAGATCGCCCAGCTCTACGACGGCACCGTCGGCGTCGAAAGCCGGCCCGGCGAGGGCAGCACCTTCCGCGTGGCCCTGCCTCGACAACACGCCGCCACGTAGGGCGGGAGCCTGGCCGGTGAGGGCCTGCCACGCCGATCCACTCATTCGGACGGTCCCCAGACAGCGTCACTTCACTTGGTGTCAGCCGCGCCGCAAGGTACAATGGGTTGTCGTCGACATCGGGTGCTCCAGAACCATTCACGCGGAGGGGAAGGACCATGTTGTCGGCCCGAAGCCACAGACACGCGAACGCCGCAAGTCTCACGATCGTTTTGGCGGTTCTGGCCGCCGGCACAGCCGCTTCGGCCCAGATCACGGGCGGAACGTTTGACCCGGTCGGCACCGACACCGTATCGCGGTTCTTCCACGCAGCCAGCCGTCTGACCGACGGCCGCGTGCTGGTCACAGGCGGGCTCGGAATGAACCTGATTCCGCCGAGCCTGTTCTCGCTGAACGCGGTGGCCGTGTACACGCCCGCCACCGGCACCTTCTCCACAAGCTTCCAGCCGGCCGGAGGAGGATCGCCCACGACTCCCACGCTGCTGACGGCCCGAAGCGGCCACACGCAGACCACGCTGCCGGACGGACGGGTCCTGGTTGTCGGCGGGAACGTCGGCGCATCGGGCACAAACGTCGGAACGCCGACCGCGGGCGTCGAGATATTCGATCCGCAGACGGGGCTGTTCACGGCCGGACCGTCCATGGCCGTGGCGCGGGCGGACCACACGGCCACGCGGCTGCCCGACGGGCGCGTGGTTGTGGTGGGGGGCTCCACGTGGCAGGTGTTCACGCCGGGGTCGGACACGTGGTCGGTGAACCGTACGCTGGCAAGGACACGAGCCGCGCACGCGGCGGTTCTGCTGGAGGACTTCATCGGGCCGGCTCTCCACCGGGTCTTGATTATCGGCGGATCGGGAAGCGGCCCCACCCGCGTGGAGCTGCTCAACCCGGATGCCGGCACGGCCGTCCTGCTGTACTCGCAACTGACCGTCGGCGTCGATGACCTGGCGGCCATCCGGCTCGCCGACGGGCGTGTGTTCATCGTGGGCGGGCAGAACGTGTCGACCCTTGACACGGTGTCAAACACTTATCTTCTGGATCCGGCGACAGACACGATCGTCGCCGGCCCACCGGTGCCGAACCGGGCGGGGGGCATCGCAGACCACCAGATCGTCCGTTTCACGCACTATGTGGCGGTGTTCGGCGGAGAGCAGCAGGTCTCGGGTGTGGACACGGAGCTGGATTACGCCGCCCTCTTCGACGGCCGCACGGACACGTGGCCGGCCAGCGGCAGCATGGAGTACACCCACGACGACTTCGCGGCGGTTCCGCTGGTCGATTGTGCCGTACTGCTGGTCAGCGGTGGGGTGCCCTTCCTGAACCAGGAGGTCCCTTCCAACAAGGCAGAGGTCTTCACGCTGACCCTGCCGGACGCGTGCAGCAAGGGAGATCTGAACGACGACGGTTGGATCGACGTGCGCGACTATCCGCTGTTCGAGGGCTGCCTGGCCGGACCCGATGCCGGATGGCCCGACGCCGCCTGCTCACGCGCCGATCTCGACGACGACACAGACACGGACCTGGCCGATTTCAGCGACTTTGCGGCGGTGTTCGAGGAACCATGACCGCTCGCGAGCCCATCCGGCGGAACGCGTTCATTCATCCCGCCGAGGCCTCGCCCGGCCTGCGGTGTCAACGATGGCATCGAGTTTCTGAGTGATCTCCGGATCGATGTTCCGCCTCGGAACGAGACGGGCAAGTACGGAATAGTCAGACTTGCGCAGGCCCAGTGGCAGGTCGAGATCCGCGTAGAACATCCTGAACACCGGGTTGAGGACATCGTCGCTCGCTTTGACCTCTGCGGACCATGGGCCCGGCCTGCTCATCACGCGAAGCGCCTGGCTGATCTGGGTGATGGCATTCTGCATGATTCGCGATCGTCGATCCCGTTCGGCCTGTCCAAACAGGTCGTCAGACGCGCCTTGCGCGGCATACGCCAGGAGAACATTCTCCATGCAGAAGTAGTTTTCAATCTCTCGCCGCTGCCACATCATTTCGATCAGAGGAGTGCCTGATTTCAATTCCTTGTCCAGCCGATCAAATATCGCGATGCCCGCCAGATCGGGTTTCGCCTCCAAAAGGCCGAAGAAGTGGTCACGGGCCCGCTGGGGAAGATTGGTGGCGACGTAGTACACGAAGGGGCGAGCCAGACACTCCCGAGCCGGGTGGTCGAGCGTTTCCGCGAAGGCGCGAAGAATGGCCAGATCCGTCGCATCCTCAAGGTACAGCACCCACCCCGTCTGCTCCGCCTGGTAGTAGTGCTCGAATCCGAAGTCGCGCAAGGACTTCAGCACCTGTGAGCCCCGATCATTGATGCGATGCGGCCGGCCCACGAAAGCAACCACGACGTCCCGATCGGCCGCCTCATTCAAGACCACTTCGGAATGGCTGGCCGCCACGATCTGCGACCCTTGCTCTGCAGCGACTTGGGTCAACAAGGCGTATATCTGTCGCTGGCGCAGGATCTCCAGATGAGCGTCCGGCTCATCGAGAAGCATCACGGTTCCCGGATTCGCGTACAGATGAGCCAGCAAAAGGAGGGTCTGCTGGAGCCCCCGTCCGGCCGAGGACAGGTCGAGGCGAACGCCGCTCTGCTCTCTGTAGGCCATCGTAATCTCGCCGCGTTCGACGATGTACTCCGGCGACTGTAACTCCACGCCGAACAGGGCGCGGACGTGATCGACCATTGCCGCCCAGTGACCGGCGGAGGGTTCCTGGGAGCAAATCTGAAAGCACAGGTTGCGCAGAACCTGGGCGGTCTGTCCCTCGCCGATGAGCACGTTCACCCGACCGGGTTCCCATTTCGGTTCGACGGCAGCCAGTCCCGACATGGGGGGCAGGAAAGCCGTACGCACGCTTGCCGCCTCCGGCGGGATGGCCATGCGCTGTTTGCCATCCGCGGACGCACGCAGCGGACGGCAGTACAGGGACTCCTCGTTCGCGTAATCGAACTCCAGCCCGCACGACCAGGACCGACCCTCTGTGATGCCTTCGACGACAATGTTCACGCGGATGTTCCGGGTCCGCGTCGACGGCCTGTCTTTCTTGTCGACGGACTCCACGCTTCGCACGTGCAGATCACGCCAGAGCAGATTGGCGTCCGGAACCGGGATGGAAAGCAGGTCACGCCGGTTGATGGTCACTCCCGAACGTTTCTCGGGAGAGTTCCTGCCCTGTCGCTTCTCGTGCCAGCGGCGGACCCCAACCTCCCACAACGCCAGCGCCTGCAGAGCGGTCGACTTGCCCGAGTTGTTTGGGCCTATGAACACAACCGCCTGGCCCAATTCAATGTCGGCCTCGGAGAACCGCTTGAAGTTCTGGATGGAAAGACGGGTCAGCACGGAAACAGTGTGCCCGCTTGATCGAAATCACGCAAGCCGCCGCGCCAGCGGCTTCCGCCGGCCTTCTCAAGCGGGCCAGTCGCCGGAGAAGACTTCGATGGCCGGGCCCGTCATGTACAGGTGCCCGTCGGCGCCCCAGGCGATGTCCAGGCAGCCGCCGGGCATCCGGACGGTGACCTCACGATCCAGCCGGCCCGTCAGTACGCCCGCCACGCACACGGAGCACGCTCCCGTGCCGCAGGCGAGGGTCGGACCGCTGCCCCGTTCCCAATGAACCACCCGCGCCTCCCGTCGCGACACCGCCTGCACGAAGTGTGCGTTGATCCGGTCAGGAAACACCGGGTGTCGCTCCAGGCGCGGGCCCAGCCGAGGCAAGTTCACCGCTCCCAGATCGTCAACAAAGATCACGACGTGTGCGCTGCCGGTGGAGACGCAGGTCACGCGAAGCGATTGCCCTTCCACGTTCAACGGGGCATCTACCACCCGATCACCGGGCAGTGTCGTGGGGATGGCCGCAGGGTTCAGCTCCGGCACGCCGACGTCCGCGCAAACCTGCCCGGTCAGCGGGCCGTCTGCAATCACCACTGCTGCAAGAATCCCGGCGTCCGTTTCCACGAGAATCGGGTTGCTGACGCGGCCGGCCCCGGCCGCGTGCTGAAGCAGCCCACGCGATGCGGATTCGACCGCCGACTCGTGAAGACGGCCGGGCCGGGGCGTCAGGCCGTGGTCGTAGGCATACTTCACCACGCACCGCAGCCCGTTTCCGCACATGCGTCCGCGCGATCCGTCGGCGTTGTACATTTCCATGCGAACGTCCGCGCGATCCGACGGCGCGATCAAAATCAGCCCGTCGCTGCCCACGCCGGTGTGCCGGTCCGCCATTCGCCGGGCCAGCGCGGGGGCATCCGGCACCGTCTCCGCGAATGCGTTGACGTAGATGTAGTCGTTGCCCGCCCCGTGCATCTTGGTGAAACGCATGGATGCATTCTACCGCGCCGGACGTGAGATGACCGTATAAGCAAAACCCGGCCGGGGTGACCGGCCGGGCTGCTCTCTGGCACTCTCTCTCCCAGAACCTGGGTGGTTCGCGTAAAATCAGGCCTGGATGTCCAGACCGTGGCCCGGGCTCGACCCGGTGCCGTTGTCGGACTCCGCGTTGCCTGTCTGGTCTTGCGTCTCCTCTTCCGAGAGCTGTCGACCCATGCCGCCGGAACCTTCCGAATCGCTGTACACCTGCGTGCCGTCGTCGCTGGTATCGACCGATTCCGCCGATTCCTCCACCGCTCGAGTCTGCCGCACGGCGCCCGACACCTCACCCGCGCGCTCCGCGTCGCGAACGCGAGCGACTTCTCGAGCCTGGTAGCCGGCACCCAGCGCCGATCCGGCAATGTCCGATGGTATTCCCGACATGGGCCGATACCCCGTGCCTCAACTTCCCCGCCGGGACTGAAGCGACTTCACCTCCGTTACCATCGGCAAACACGAAGATTCCGCGCCATTGGAATCGGGGAAGGGCGGCACCGCGGCCGCGCACGGGGGTTTCGAGACCCTGCCAGGACCGTGCTGCCGACGAGATCAGAGGGACTCAATGCACCAGTTCGCGCTTGGTAATTTGCAGTTGGGCTTTAAGGCGATTCATGATGGAGGAGTGCATCTGGCTGACGCGGCTTTCGGAGAGATCGAGGGTGGCACCGATCTCCTTCATGGTCATCTCCTCGTAGTAGTACAGGACCATGATGAGCCGTTCGGCTCGGTTGAGCCCGCGGGTGACCAGGTCGCGCAGGTCGCGTTGCTGGATTTCGTGGATGGGGTCGCGTCCGCGGCGATCCTCCAGCACGTCGATTTCGCAAACATCCTTGCTGGAATCGGTTTCGTAGAATTTGCGCGACAGCGAAACCAGGCTGACGGCCGTGGCATCGCGAAGGAGCTTGTCCATTTCGGAACTGGGCAGTTGCAGGCGGTCGGCCACCTCTTCGTCGGTCGGAAGCCGGCCGAGCTCGGCCTCCAGCACGCGGGTGATCCGTTCGAGCTTGTGGGCCCGGCTCCGCACGAGCCGTGGGACCCAGTCCATCATCCGAAGCTCGTCGAGGATGGCTCCCCGGATGCGCGGCGTGCAATAGGTTTCGAACTTCACCCCGCGGTCCAGGTCATAGGAGTCGATAGCATCCACCAGCCCGAAGATGCCGGCCGAGACCAGGTCGTCCGTATCCACCTCGTCGGGCAGCTTGGCTCCAATGCGGTCCGCATTGTACTTGACGAGAGGCAGATAGGCTTCCATGAGGCGATTGCGCAGTGTTCGATCGCCCGTCTGTTTGTATTCTTTCCACCACCGGTCAATGTCGGGATGGGCCGTGGCTTTGCGCGTGCGCATGGCACATTCTCCTGACAGCCTGCAAAAGCACCGGCGCGGAACGGACAGGGCGTCCTTTCCCAAACAAGGCTTCGCGGGGCGGCTGGGGTCCGCGTCCGTCGATGCCTACGTTCCCATCGGATTCGTTTGGGCCTCGGTCGAACCACTCGTGGACTTGGCGCTGCCGATGGGCTCCGCAGTGATTTCCACTACAGAGTCGGTCGCTTCCTCGGCTTCCGGGACCACCTCCTGATACCGTCGTCGGGCGTAGTCATCGATCACGAACTGAGCAACGGCGCCCAGCGACAGCCCGATCACGGAGAAGAGGACCAGGGCCCAGACGGCACGAGAGAGGATGATCGCCACCGGGTTGCCGACCCAGAGGCCGGCCAGCACGCTGACGGCAAACGCCAACATGCCCAGAATGCCACCGGTGTATCGCGCAACCATCCTTACACCACCCCGGCCGGCAAAAGGACCGGGAGAAAGAGATCAGTTGGACGTGGGAACGAATCGTTGGGCGCCAGCACTCGCAAGCCACCGCGCCGTGGGCGAGTGCACCCCCCGCTTTTCAGGAAGGGTCACAACGGCTCCGTCCTCAACAGTCGTCCTTCTGACGACGGGTGCCGGCATCCGTGCCGGAACCCTGCGATCCAAAGCCCCGCGGTGCCTACGGGACGAACAGGCCCACGACCCGGCGGAAATACCCGCCCTCGGCAGCAGGCCGCGCCGCCCGTTTCGCCATCCGCACCGCGACGGCTCCCAGGCACGCACTGGCCGGACAACGCGGATACCGCAACACAAACGGGAACCGCATCCGAACGGCCAACTCCACATGTGTATCTTGCAGCAGATACCCTCCGTCTGCAATAGGGTATCTCAAGAACTTTTCGGCCACCTGGGCGATCCGCTGAAACGTCTCCCGGGCCTCCGCCCGACTGGACGCCAGGTTGACCAGCAGGTGGATCTGGGCTCGGCACTGCTCCCGCCACAACCGCTTGATGGTGGCATAGGCATCGGCCACGGCCGTGGGCTCCGGGGTGGTCACCAGGAGGACGGCATCCACGGCCATTGCAAAGGCAAGGACGTTGCGGGACAAGCCCGCCCCGCAATCCGCCAGGATGACGTCGCAGCCTGCTTCCAGTTCGGCCATCTGCCCGATCAGCCGTCGGCATTGGAATTCCGACAGATCCAGCGACCGTTGACCGCCGGAGAGCCCGGGCACAAAGCGAAAACCGCCCGGGGCATCGACCGCGATGTCTTCCATGCCGCGTTGGCCGGAAAGCACGTGCGACAGATTGTGCGTGCAGCGCAGCCCCAGAAGCACGTCGTCGTTGGCCAGGCCGACATCTGCGTCGACGAGCGTCACGCGCAAGCCGCGTCCGGCGAGGCAGGCCGCCAGGTTCACGGCGATGTTGCTCTTGCCCACGCCCCCTTTTCCGCTGGTGATGGCGATGGACCGGACCGCGTCGCCGCTCTCGGCCGTCTGCACCAGGCGGCGCAGGCGGGCGGCCTGGTCGGTGTGTCCCGGTTGGGTCCCATCCACAAACATGTCCATCATCCGCGTCACGGCGACGCCGCGTCAGACGGCGGCCAGCCGTGATCCCTTTACAATAAGGTGGGCCAGAGTCCGGCCCCGTCCCACCTGAATATCATCCGGCACGTCCTGCCCGGTGGTGACGTAAGAAAGCCGGGCCTCCGCCCGGGCGAGGCAGGTAAGGATCGACCCGAAACCGATCGCCTCGTCGAGCTTCGTGAAGATCACCCGATTGACCCCGAGAAGCCGGAACCGCTCCAGCGTATCCAGCAAGACGCCCTGCGAGCACGTGCTGGCCAGCACGAGGTGCACTTCGTGGGGTCGGGCCTCATCGAGAAACGCCCGGAGCTCCTGGAGTCGTGCGGTGTCTGCGGGACTGCGCCCGGCCGTGTCCAGGAGCACGAGATCGCGATCCCGCATGCGATGAACGGCCTTGCCGAGCTCCGTGGGCGTGCCTACCACCTCCAGGGGCACACCAATGATGTCCGCAAACGTGCGCAACTGCTCCACCGCGGCAATACGATACGTATCGATGGTGATGAGGCCCACCTTGCGGCCTTCCCGCAGGCTGAAGTTCGCCGCGAGCTTTGCGATGGTGGTCGTCTTGCCGACGCCCGTCGGGCCGACCAACGCGATGACGGTGGGCGAGCGGGCCGGGTCCAGCCGAATGGGACCGGCGACGGGCAGCATGGACTCCACGTATTGGGCAAGGCGCTCGTAGACGGCGGCCCGGCTGTGCACGTTGTCGCCGAGTTCATGGCGAACGCGTTCCACAAGGCGTCCGGCGATGTCTTCGCCGACCTGGCGCTGAATCAACTCGACGAACGTGTCGGCGAGAACTTCGGGGAGAGAGCCGGCGTCCGCCTGACGCGCCCGTGACGCCAGACGATGCACGAGCGTCTTGAGGCTGGAAAGCTCTTCCAGCAGCCGTGGCGCCGTTTCTTCCAGTGACACACTTGCGGCAGTCGTCATGGGCTCGGCCGTTTCCTTCGGACCTGCATTCCGCCGCCCCGACTCTGGCGGAACTCTAGCCGGGCGCGCGGCCTTCCGCAAGTCAAAACTGCAGGAGCCGGGTGCGGCGGTGATTTCGACGAGCGGTTCGCCGCCGAGTCCGAACAGGCCGCCGGTGCGCACGCTGCGTGTGTGCAGAATCACCGCGTCGCGACCGAAGCGACGTTTCACCTGATCGAGGGCCTCCGCCATCGTGCGGGCCTGAAAAGTCCTAAGATCCTTCATGGACAACTACCATTCCATGTGATTCGAGTTGAACACCGCGCACGATCTCGTTGTACGACAACACGGAAACCAGCGGCAGGGACGGTTCGATCAGCCGGCGCACCCAAACCCGAATCTGGGGTGAACACAGTATGAGCGGCGTCTGTCCCTGGCAGGCGGGCAACGCCTGCTCCACGGCCTGCCGCACGGCGTCGACGATGCGGGCCTGGGTGGCGGGCGGAATCGTGATGAGTGTTCCGCGGTCGGTGCGATCCAGGCCGGCGCTGATCAAATGCTCGAGCTGTGGATCCAAAGTGACACAGTGAAGCTTTCCGTCCGCCGCGCGGTGCATCTGGCAGATCGTCCGGGCCAAGGAGTTCCGCACGTATTCCGTCAGGATCTCCACGTCTCGCGTCCGGCCCACCCAGTCGCCCAGGGTCTCCAGGACGGTCTCCAGATCGCGGACGGGCACCCGCTCCCGGAGCAGGGCCTGGAGGACGTTCTGTATCTCTCCCGGTTTCACCACCGTGGGCACCAGCTCTTCCACCAGCTTCGGCGACCGCTCGCGGAGCGTGTCCAGCAGCCGGTTGACTTCCTGACGCGTCAGCAACTCGTCGGCGTGCTGCTTGATGATCTCGGTGAGATGGGTGGCCAGGACGGCGGTCGGCTCCACCACGGTGTAGTTTCGATGCTCGGCATCGTGCCGCTGCGCATTCGTGATCCACAGGGCGGGCAGACCGAAGGCCGGCTCCCGGGCCTCCACGCCTGCGACCTTCTGCGTCACCGTGCCGGAGTCGATGGCGAGCACGTGTCCGGGCATCAGGTCGCCCGGCGCCACGTCCATGCCTTTGAGCTTGATGCGGTACTCGTTGGGCTGGAGTTGCACGTTGTCGCGAATGCGGATGGGCGGCACCACGATCCCCATCTCCTGCGCGATCTGGCGACGCAGGTTCGTGATGCGGTCCAGCAGATCTCCGCCCTGCTTGCGGTCCACCAGCCCGATCAGCCCGTACCCGATCTCCAGTTCCATGGGATCGACGCTGAGGTACTTCTCGATCCGTTCCTGGGAGGGCGTCGCCGCCCGCTTGCGCGTGGCCTCCGCCACGACCGCCGCGGCCTGGGAGCGCCGCAGGAACCAGGCGATGGATGCGCAGCCGAACCCCAGGCCGATCAGGGGCATCTTCGGCATCGGCGTCGCGATCAGCAGGATCAGGAACGCGGCGGTCAGGGCCAGGGCCACCGGGTGAGAGGTCAGCTGGCCCAGCAGCTCGTCGCCCAGGTTCGTCTTGGAGGCCGAGCGGGTCACCAGCATGGCCGCGGCCACCGACACCAGCAGGGCGGGAATTTGGGACGAAAGGCCGTCGCCGATGGTCAGCTTGGAAAACGTGGAAAGCGTGTCCATGAAGGACATGTCCAGCTCGATCAGGCCGACGTAGATCCCGCCCAAGATGTTCACGACGGTGATGATCAGCCCGGCCACGGCGTCGCCGCGGACGAACTTGCTGGCTCCGTCCATGGCCCCGTAGAAGTCGGATTCGCGAGTGATTTCTTCGCGGCGGGCCTTTGCTTCCGACTCCGAGATGATGCCCGCGTTCAGGTCGGCGTCGATGGCCATCTGTTTGCCGGGCATGCCGTCCAATGTGAAGCGGGCCGCCACTTCCGCGATGCGTGTGGCGCCCTTCGTGATTACCACGAACTGAATGATGATGATGATGGCGAAGAGGATCACGCCGATCATCAACTGCCCGCCGGCGACAAACTCGCCGAACGTTTCGATGACCTTCCCCGCCGCCGCCGTTCCCTCCGTGGCGTTGGAGAGAATCAGCCTCGTCGTGGCGATGTTCAGCACCAGCCGGAACAGGGTGACGCCCAGCAGCATGGAGGGGAACGAGGAGAACTCCAGCGGGCTGGCGATGTACATGACCGTCATCAGGATGATGGCGGCCACGGCGATGTTGGTGGACAACAGGAAGTCCATTAACCAGGGCGGAAGCGGAATCAGGATCACCAGCAGCAGGGACATGGCCGCCATGGGCAGCAGGAGGCTGCGATGCGTCGCCGCCGCCTGGAGCAATCTGAGCGGATGGGGCAGAGCCAGTGCCATGCGTTGTTCTTCCGTGCCTTATCCCCGCGCGCCCTTCCGGACCGCGGGGTCAGGCCGCCTTCCGTCCGTCAGGCCGCGGAAACCGCCCGCGGTCCCAGTCCCTTGCCGGTCACCTCGTACACGTACGCCAGAATCTCCGCGATCGCCTGGTAGAATCGCTCCGGAATTTCCTGCCCGACGCGCACCACGTCATACATGGCGCGGGCAAGGGCACGCCGCTCCACAATGGGAACGCCCGCCGCCACCGCCAGTTGCCGGATTCGCAGGGCGGCATAGTCCGACCCTTTGGCAACCACCACCGGCGCGTTCATCCGCTCGGCGTCATATTCGAGGGCGATCGCCAGGTGCTCCGGATTCGTGACGATCACGTCGGCCTTGGCCACGGCCGCCCGCAACCGCTGCATGGCCAGCTCCATCTGCACCCGGCGCCGCCGCTGCTTGATCTTCGGGTCGCCGTCCATGTTCTTCAGCTCGTCCTTGACCTCCTGCTTGGTCATTTTGAGGTCTTTCTCATGCCGATAGCGCTGGTACGCGTAGTCGAACAGGGCCAGCACCAGCATCACCACGGTCAGGCGGAGGCCGAGCTGGAACAGCAGGTCCGCCAGCCGTATGTACAACGCGATGCAGCCCATCTGCATGGCATGCACGATTTCCGCCGCATGACCGGCAATGGTCATCCACGCCACCCCTCCCACCGCGGCCAGCTTGGCGATGTTCAGGACCAGGTCCACGATCTTCTTCATCGAGAAGAGACTCTTGAGCCCGGAGAGCGGGTTCAGGTGGGACAGATCGGGCTTGAGCTTCTTGCCCGTGATCAGCCAGCCGATCTGGGCATACATGATCGCCAGGGCCGCCACCACCAGCCCGAGCAGGAACGGCCAGATCGCCTTGCCCGCCTCCAGCGCAATGCCCGCGGCGAACGAAGGAAGTGCATCACCCGAGAGCAGCCGATCGCCCGCCAGACCGGCCCGCACCACGCGGAGCAGCATCCCCCAGATGCGCTCGCCCATCAATTGCAGCATGATCAGCCCGCCCAGCAACAGCACGGTGGCCGACAGGTCGCGGCTTTTGGGAATCCGCCCCTCCCGACGGGCTTGCGAACGCCGTCGCGGGGTTGGGGCTTCTGTCCTGTCACCGGCATCGTCCGGCATGCGCAATCAACTCACGGCAAGGAAAAAGCGTTCCGAATGATCACGAACGTATCGTACGTGTGGTCGGCCATCAGGGACCCGGAGGCCGCCAGCGACACCGCCGCGACACCCATCACCAGCAACACACGCACCATGAACCCTACGGACAGGATGTTCAACTGCGGCATCGTCTTTGACAGAAAGCCCATGGACAGTGTGGCCATGAGCAGGGCGATCAGACACGGACCGGCCAGCCGCATGGCCGTCAGGTACGAGCTGCGCAACAGGTCCAGCAAGAGGCCCAAATGGCCCTCGCCCAGCGTGAAGGACATCAGGGGCACGGCCTGAAAGGAGTCCAGCAGGCTTCGGACCATGGCTCGGTGCCCGCCCGCCAGGAGAAACACGAAGAACAGCACCAGGTAATAGACCTGGCCCAGGGCGGTCGTCTGGTCGTTGCTCAGCGGGTCGTATGACTGGGCCAGCGACAGTCCGCCCTGTTGACCGATCACCATGCCGGCCAGCCGGGCGGTGTTGAACAGGAGTTGCAGCCCGAGCCCCATGAGCACCCCGATCATCAGCTCACCGGCCAGACCCGGCAGCGCCGCCTGGAGTGTCAGGCTTGCCGGGATGGTCGGCAGCAACACGGGAAACAGCACCAGGGCCATCGCCGCCGCGAAGAGCGCCCGCAGCCGACGCGGAATCTGATCGCTGCCGAGCATGGGGGCGGCCAGAACCAGTCCGCCCAGACGCGTGAGGACCAGGGCGTACCCCGGCAGCAGCATCGGAATGGTCAGCGAAGACCAGGGCATGGGCGACGGGTCACCTCCGAACGCACCGCTTCGTCATCACAAGCTCGGCAGCGTGCCGAACATTTGCTGGGCGTAATCCACCATCCGGGCGGCGATCCAGGGAATGAAGTACGACGCCGCCAGCACCATGGTCACGATCTTCGGCACGAAGGTCAGCGTTTGCTCCTGCAACTGCGTCACCGACTGCACCAAAGAAAGAATCAGGCCCACCAGCATCCCGGCGAGCAGTACGGGGGCCGATGTCTTGATGGCCAGAAAGAACGCTTCCCGGCCCATGTCGAGTGCCACACCCATGTCCATCGTCGGTCCGCTCCCTCAGAACGCCCCGCCGCTCCGCTTCCGTCAGGTGAAGCTCATGAGCAGCGTTTGGGTCACCAGATGCCATCCGTCCGCGAGCACGAACAGCAGAATCTTGAACGGCAGGGACACCAGTACGGGCGGCAGCATCATCATGCCCATGGAGATCAGGATGGACGCAATCACCATGTCGATCACCAGGAACGGCAGGTAAATGCGGAACCCCATGACGAACGCCACCTTCAGTTCGCTGAGCACGAAGGCCGGAATGAGCACCGTGGAGCCCACGTCGTCCAGCGTCACCTTCTCGTCCAGCGGGATGGGACTGCCGCGCTGATACTCCAGAAACAGATAGACGTCTTCGTAGTTCTCCGCGGACTCGATCTGCCGGTACATGAACGTGCGCAGATGGCCCATGGCACGGTTGAGGGCCACCTCCTGGGATATCTCGTTGTTCAGGTACGGCGTCAGGGCGTCCGCGTGGATCCCCTGCAGCGTGGGGCCCATGATCAGCAATGTCATGAACAGCGCCAGTCCCAACATCACCTGGCTGGGCGGCAACTGCGACGTCCCCATCGCCTGACGCAGCAGCGCCAGCACGACCAGAATGCGGGTGAAGCTGGTCGTCAGGATCAGTACGGAGGGAACCAGCGTCAGAACGGTCAGCAGAACCAGGATCTGCAGCGTGGCGCTGACACCCTCGGCGTCGCGTGCGGTGGGCAGAATCTGCCGGGCGTCCGGAATGCCCAGCGGATTGTCGATCGGCCCCCGGCCCTGCGCCGGGGCCGAAAGGCACACCGACAACAGGATCAGGGCGGCCAGCAGGCACCGGCGGCTTGTTCGCGAGCATCCATGCTCCATACGCACGCGCGACTCCTTCGCGCCTTGATCGTTCATGACTTCACCGGGCCGGCCGCCCCTGCAGGCTGCGCAGACGTCCCAACAGACCCTGCAACTGGCCCATCGTATCCTGCAACTGCTCCCGGCTGGGAGGACCGACCGACGGGGTCGCCGCCTCCACCTCCGCATACTCGGCCGCTTCGTGGCTGAGAAGCTCGTCGAAGCGGTTCTGCCGCCCCGCCGGACGCGGATCGACGGCCTGTGCCCGCAGACGGAACGACTCGTCCGGATCCTGGATGTGCCCCAGGTTCGTCAGATGGTCCGCCGTGATCCCGACCAGGACGTAGCGACGGCCGACTTCCAGCAGGGCCACGCTCTGCTTCGGAGAGATGGTCGTTCGGGCCACCACCCGCAACGGACCCGACGGCGCCTTCCGCACACTCGGCACGTATCGCCGCAGGAGCCAGAGCAGGCCGAAAATGACGCCCAGCACCACGGAGAGGGCCACGACCCCGTGCCGATACCACGGCACGTGGCGCGCGTTCAGGGGAAGGGGCCGGCCGGAGACTGCCGAAGGTCCGTCGGCTCCGTCGCGCGGCGGCAGGGCAATCGAGGCATCGCTCCGAGCCGTGGTCGCCGGCGCCGACTCGCTCTCCCCGTCCGCGTCCGCAACGACGGCGGTCACCGCGGCGCCGGCCTGACGGGCGTCGTCGGACGGGGCAGAAGTCGGTTCCGCAGAATCCTGCCGGGCCAGAACGACCCGGGCGGAAGACGGCGTGGTGGTCTCGACGTCCCGGCGCTCTTCCGCCGAGGCCCCGCTCACCGCCAGGGCGACGAGCAGACCGCCGATCCATTGAACCTCCCTGTTCCTTCGTTCCTTGAGCATCGCGCTATCCACCGCGACGGGGTTGTTCAGACGTTAGTACGCAATCCGCTCATTCTCGTCCGCGATGATCTCACTGACACGGACGCAGAAGTTGTCATTCAGCACAAGCACCTCACCGCGGGCGACCAGTCGATCATTCACGAACACGTCCACGGGATCGCCCGCCAACTTGTCCAGCTCCACGACGCTCCCTTCGCCCAGGCGCAGCACGTCCTCCAC
>JAFGJQ010000510.1 GCA_016929015.1 Phycisphaerae bacterium
ATCCGGAGTGGGTCCACCGGTTGCTGTCCGTGCTTCAGGCCAAGAAACTGCGCTTCATCGAGGAATCCCTGGCCGGCGCCCGATATGACCTGATCGAGACCGGCGGCGGTGCCGCGTCCAGCACGTGCGTTTCGCCGGCCCTGCACAAGGAATTCTGCCTGCCCTACGACCGACAGCAGCACGACGCCCTCCACGCCCTCGGTCTGCCCGTCGTGTATCACACATGCGGCGGAATGATGCCCATCCTCGATCTGATCGTGGCCAACGGCTGCGACGCAAGCGAAACGCTCACGCCCCCCGGCATGGGCGGGGACGCCCGCCCGGCGGAGATCAAGCAGCGGATCGGCGGGCAGGTCTGCCTCATCGGCGGCGTGAACCAGTTCCAGGTGCTTGACTGCGGCGAACCGGAGGATATCCGGGCGGAAGTGTTCCGCCTGTTCGAGGCCCTGGGGCCGGGTGGAGGCTACATCCTCTCCCCCAGTGACCACTTTTTCGACACGCCGCCGGAGAACCTCGCCTGCTACGCCGCGGCCGCCCGCGAATGCACCTACGGCTGAGTCCGGCGGTCGACCTACAGGTTGATCAGCACGCGAACGCCGCCCACCAGCGCGTCGCGAGCGTCCTTCAGACCGCCGGGGTGCGTGATGAACTGGATGTCCGGCGTGATCTCACACCACGGGGTGACCTGGATTCGGTAATACAGCTCATACACGGTCTCGCGGTCTGCACGCGCATCCACGTTGTGCCGATACTGGCTGGACAAGATGCTTTGTGCCACGCCGAAGGCCAGCACGTCTCGATCACGCCCGGGGATAATGCCCTCGTACTGCCCGCCGACCGACCAGAAATGCTGGATCTTGTTGAAGCGCCGGTCGGCAAAGCCGTATCGCAGGAACAACCCGATGCCCTGCGTGTCCTTGGCCTCCGCATTCTCCTTCCAGACAAGCTGGTCGAAGCAAAGATAACCACCCTGGTCGCCGCGGTCGATCTGCGCAGCACGAAGCCCGCCAAGGTCATCGATGAACCGCGTCTTCATCCGGCCGGAATACCACCAGCCGAACCGGTAGTTGCCCGGCAGGTTTCCGTTCGCGGAGGAAAGCCGGGGTGTGAACACCGCTTCCCAGATTCCGTTGAACTCGGCCTCGCCGTGGAAGGTGGTGTCAAAGCCCGTTCGGGTCTGCCGCATGTACGCGTCCGCGGCCACCATGTGGAAGTAGAACCAGTCCGCCGGTTGAATGCGCAGGTAGGCGCCCAGCGTTTTCGTGTGCGGCACGGTGGGGTTGAGGCTGAGGTTCGCGTTGAGGAACTGGTTCCACGGATTGCGGGCGTACAACGCATTGTCGAGCAGATCCACCGGCGTCAGCAACTTTCCGATGCGGAACTCGATCTTCTTGTCCAGCAGAAACTGGCGGTACCACCACTTGTCCACCAGGATGGACTCGTCCCCCTCATCCAGCACGAACGCCGTGCGGCTCAGGCTGCCCACGTCGGCCTTCACGCCTTCGTTGAACGTCTCCTTCAGCCGAATGAAAACCAGCCCGCCGTCCAGCAATCCCATGCGATCCAGGTCAAACGTCAGGTTCACCCGCAGGTCGCCGGAGAAGTCGTGGGCATGATGCGTGTTCAGGCCGCCACGGATGTTCTGCTGAAACGCCGTCGTCTGCACCACGTTGACCGAAATGCCCATCTCCTCCAGTCGTGTCCGCAGGCCGAACCAGCTTCCGGTCAACTGCGGGGCGGTCAGGAGATCATACGGCGGCGCAACCGGTTGCGTGGTGGGCGCGGGGGGCTGGGCCGGTGCCGCCGGTTGGCTGGTCTGGGCAGTTGCCCGACCCTCCGGAACCAGCAAGACGGCCACAATCCAAAAGGCTGCACAGATCCGCCACCGCAGAGAATCGAGCATTCGGGAACCCTCCGTTTGACCTGCTGCAAGACCGTGGCGGGCCGGATCTGGCACAACTGGTGGAGCGTGCGAGTCCCGTAGCCACAGGCACGCCCGGAAGAACACCGCGCCACGCTGCTCGGCCGGGCGAGCGTCACCTTACTGACAATCCGGGACTTCGCAAAGGCCGGCGTCCCATCCCTGCCGCGGTGCCGTCCCACCGGCTGGCAAACCCCGCCTGCAACTCCGAACTCACGGGAATCGCCGTCACGCCCGCCCGCAATGGGTTGACAGCCGGGTACCCCAATCCGGCGTGCGGCCCCTCGGTGACGTGAGCGGATCGGGCCGAAGACCACCGGCCTATCCGCATCGGCCAAGATCCATCGAACGCCGTCGACAGGTCCAAAGTCCGGGAGCCCCTCCTTGCACATTAAAATAGGGAAGATGCTCACAACTTCTTTATTTTTGAGAGGTAATGCCCTGTAGCCACTTCAGGACGAAAGCCGGACGACGACGATATTCGTCTCCTCGTGGTTGACCTTTGCCTGGCGACGCGCAAGACTCCTTGCATCGGGCCGCAACTCAGTGGTACGGTGGAGAACCAGAAGCCACGCCGTGGCCGGTCCGTGCCGGCCAGACTGTGAAATGGCAGCAAGGAACCCTGCATCGCATCGAGGGCCGCGATTTCCGTGACGGTTAGCGTTGTCATTCCGACTTACAATGCTGGTGCGTTCCTTCAACGCGCGGTGGACAGCGTTCTCGCTCAGACGGAGCGCATCCGGGAAATCGTTGTCGTTGACGACGGATCGACGGATGACACCGCAGACGTGGTGCGATCGTACGGCCCGGCGGTTCGGTACGTCTACCAGTCCAACGCGGGCGTGGCTTCTGCCCGCAACCGCGGCATCCGTGAGGCACGCGGGCACTGGGTCGCCTTCCTGGACGCCGACGACGAGTGGTATCCCTGGAAAAACGAACGGCAGATGGCGGTTTTGCGGGCCCACCCGGACCTTCGCTGGTGTGCATGCGAAGGTGAGGTGGTCAACGGTTCGCAGGTGCAAGCCAATCCCCTGGCGCGTCGGGCCCGCCGAGCACTTCATGAACACGGATTCTTCCCCGATTACTTCGCGGCGGCAGAGCTGGGCGTTTTTCTGCATACCGGCGGCATGCTGGTGGCCACGGATGTCCTCCGTGACGTGGGCGGGTTCGACACCGCGTTCCACGGCACGGAAGATGCGGATCTCTGGTCTCGTCTGGCCCTGCAAAACCCGGCCATCGGATACGTGCCCGATGCCTGTTACCGGTATTACGCCGACGTGCAGAACAGCCTCTCCAAGAACGGCCTTCGCACGCATTACATGCTGATGAGCATGGCCAAGATCGCGGACGGCCTGGCCGAGCATCCGGCGCGAGCAAACACCTACCGCGGTTTTGCCCAGCGACAGGCATTCCGGCTGCTGGTGGCCGCCGCCGGCGGACGCGAAGAGGTCAGCGAGGCAGAGGTAGCCGCACACCTGAAACGCTTTCCACCCACCCGTGTCCAGGCGATGATCCTGCGCATTCTGCCTCGTCTGCCCGTTTTGCTGCGAAGCCGGCTCGAAGGCCCTATCCGCGACGCGCATCGGACATGGCACCGACGATTCAGCGCATAACGCCCGCGACACGCCCGCATTTGCCTGCATTCGCATTCGGCAAGCAAAACGGTCCCCGGCCCTGATGAAACGAGCCGGGAACCGCATGTTCTCCGCGAAGCCGGTGGGGTCCGGGTCGACCGTCTACGTCGCCGGCTTCTTTGCCTGGATGCGATTCAGTTTGATGTCGACAATCTCCAGGGTCTCCGCCCACTCGCCTTCCACCAGATGCTCGGCCAGGCCTTCCGCATTCATCTTGGCCACAATGCGATACGTCGCGATGCCCTTGGTGAACTTGTAGTTCACCTTCTCGATGCCGGCGAGCTCTTCCAGCTTCTTCTTCAGCTTGATCGCTTCGGCGGCCGACAGCCCCTCCACCTCCATCTGGATCTCGCTTCCCGCCGAGATCTGGGTGGCCCACTGCATCATCACGGTCTCGTAGACCTTCTCGACAACCATCTCTGCCGCGCCGAAGAGCGCCTGCTTGCCCGCCTGGGGGCTGTGCATGCTGATGCCGCGAGCGCCCCCGCGCCATTGGGGCAGCGACTCGCTGGCCAGCAGCCGCCCGGTGTCCGTGTAGTACATCTTGACCACGCAGTCACCGTTATACATCGCCGCCGGCTCGCCATAGAGATCTCTTACACCCGCTGCGTTTGCATTGGCCGCGCCTGAAATGAAAATCTGTGTGCCAAAATCCTTGGCAATGGCCTGCATCTTGGCCACGTTGTCTTCCGCCGCCGCGTCATCCGCTTCCTTCTTCGCGATCGCCCGCACCTGCTCGCCTGCGTAGACGTCAAACCCCGCCTTGACCAGACGCTCCTCGATCTTGGACTCCAGGATGCTGCTGTTGTCCACCACGCCGTCGATCTTCTCCGTAATCAGCACCATGATCCCCGGACGCCCGATCTGATCCAGCACGTTCTGCACCTCCCCCCACGTGCTGGCAATGGCCGACTTGCTCACCCGCGCCCGAATCTCGCAGACGAAGGTGCCGTTCATTCCCTCCCCTTCCTTGAGCACCTTGTAGTCCGTGATGATGCCCTCCGACCGCGCATAGATCGTGTCCCGAACCAGAACAAAGTTCTCCGCCTGGGAATGGGACGAAATCTCCGCCTTGCCCCCCTCTTCCAGGGCCTTTCGCAAGGCATCCTTCCGGGCCGCGTCCTTGCTGATGCCCTCGCCCCGGGCCATGACCTCCACAAAATCCTCGTCGGCCCACAGGGGAGCTCCCCCGGCGAGCAACACGCCTACCGCCAACACCGCCAGCCAACGTCGTACCATCTCGCCCGTCTCCTGCGTCAGAAACCCCTGGAATTGCCCGTATGGTCCATGAAGCCCCGCAATTGTGGTCATTCAACACCGGGGGTCAAGGAAAATCCCTCCCCACCCGTTGCCCGCGGCGCCCGCCCGCGTATCATCCCATCCATCCAACTGGAGGGCTTACCATGATGACGATTCGCAAGTCCCGCTCGTTAGCGAAGATGGCGACCGGCCTCGCCCTGCTCACATCCTTTTGCAGTGTCACTGTAGCCGATCCCGTCGTCCATCAAATCAGCGGAAAACTCGAAACCGTCGATGGGCTCCGCATCCTGCGGGTCTGGGGCGACGACTTCCAGCGCGGGTACGCCCACGGGTACCTGCTGGCGGACGACATTCTCGCGTTGCTGAACGGCGTGCTGTCGTCGCGGACGGTGCTGCCCGATCCCGCGGCCTGGGACCAGCGAATCCTCCCCGCCGCGGCCGAACGTTTTGCGCTGACGGATCGCCAGACGGCCGAACTGGAGGCCATGTTCCAGGGCATCCGGGCCGCGCGTGCCGAAAAGGGACTTCGGATCGACGCGCTCGGCCGGGACCTGTCCCGGGCGGACTTGGAAGCGATGAACTCATTCGCCGACTGGATTCGCATGGGCTGTTCCAGCTTCTCGGCGTGGGGAACGCTCACCGAAAACGGGGAGACCGTCACCGGGCGGAACCTGGACTACTTTGCCATCCCCGGCCTGCCCTCCAGCCAACTCATGATCGTCCACCTGCAGCCGGGGCCGGGCAGGCTCTCGTGGCTGACGATGGCCTGGCCGGGATTGATCGGGGCGTACACCGCCATGAACGAAGAGGGCGTCACACTCAGCATGCACGATTCCACGAACGGGGCCGCTCCTTCGGGCAAGGGCAAGTTCGTGCCCCGGTCAATCGCCCTGCGTGAGGCCGTCGAGCAGGCCCGGGCTGCGGCCGCTACGGACGTGGTGACCCGCGTGCTGCGCGACGCCCCCACCCTCACCGCCAGCAACTTTCATCTCAGCGTCCCGTTCCGCGGCCAGGCGGACCCGGCCATCGTGTTCGAATACGATGGGGACCGCGATCGTGACGCCGGTGTGACGCTCCGCCGGGCAGCCGATGCGAACCACCCGATCCTTATGCAGGCCCTGCTGTGCACAAATCACTTCCGCACGCGGGCCACGTCCACCCCCTGCGATCGCTATGACACGTTCCACAGGCACTTTACGACTCCTCGCGCCGCGACCGAGAAGATCGGCGTCGCGGAGGCCCGGGACGCGATGAAGGCCGTGGCCGTTGCGGGCACGCTGCATACCGTCATCTTTTTGCCCAACCGGGGTGAACTGTATGTGTCACTGGCGAATGGACCGCGAAACGCGGCCGAGACGCAGCCCGTGCACCTGAGGATATCGGACCTGCTCCGGCATTGACACGAGCCGGGCGGATCCCCACCCGCCGCATTGAATCCGTGGATGCCGTTGCGTACCATCGGACGGTAGGAGAGCGGCGAAGACCTCGGCGTTCTCGGACCCAACCGGCGTTCTCATCCTCCAGTCGCTATTGAGAGATCCGGTTGCGTTGGGATGAGGTAACGGCTTGTCGCTGCGCCAAGTCGCGCGGGGTTGTCGTCCAGTGCGGGGAAGAAGCGTGTTGCGCGTGCGGTCCGGTTGCATTTCATCCAGGCTTGCAGCTCTGCTGGCGTTCTCGCTTGCGCTGCCTGCCGTCCCCGCGTCCGGGTCTGACGCGGACCTCCGACCCATACAGGCAGCCGATTCCGTCTACGTTCTGGAGGTGGACGGACCTCTTACGAAGACGCAGCGCGAGACACTCGCCCGGAACGGCGTCCGGCTGGTTGAGTACCTGCCGGACAACACATACGTGGCCCGCTTGGGGGCCGGACGCACGGCGCAGGCGGCGGCCTTGGACTTCGTCCGCTCGGCGAGTGAGCTTCCGGCCTCACGAAGGCTGGCTCCCGGCATCGGGTCGGTGAGCTTCACAACACCGCATCGACGCGAACTGGCCGCCCGTGGATTCGAGCACCTGATCGTCGTGCTCCTGGAGGGCACTGATCCGTCCGTGGTGTCGCAGAAGATGGCGGCGAGGGGTGCCGAAGTGGTGTTGGCGCACCGTGTCGCCGGTCGCGACCTTCTGGAGGTCCGGATGCCGGCCGGCCGTGCGGCGGACCTTGCCGCCCTGGAGGGGGTCCGGTACGTCGAGGAGGCCCCGGAGGCCACTCTCCGCAACAACACCAACGCATGGATCGTCCAGTCAAACATGGTTGTCGGGGGCGTGGGGCAGACACCCGTCTGGGCGAACGGGCTCCACGGCGAGGGCCAGATCGGCGGACTGATTGACGGACCGTTCAAGTTGGACCACTGCGACTTCGAGGACCCGTTGTTCCCGGATGCGGGACCGGACCATCGCAAGGTCGTTTCGTACTACGGCACGCCCGGCACGAATTCGCACGGAACACACACGGCCGGAACGTTCGTGGGTGACGCGCCCCCGTACGGCACCGCGGACACCTACGATGGGATCGCCTACGCGGCCCGGATCGCCTTCACGGACTACTACACGGTTTTCGTGAATCCTTCGCTGACCTACGCAGGCTTCGAAACCGCGCACAACGACGGGGCCCGCGTACACAGCAACAGTTGGGGCGATGACGGATTCACCGACTACACGCTTCGTTGCCAGCAGATCGACCAGTTCATGTGGGATTACGAAGATGATCTGATCGTCTTCGCTACGACCAATACCGTATCCCTGCAGTCGCCGGAAAACGCGAAGAACCTGCTGGCCGTTGGGGCCTCGCAGGACACGCCGCTCCAGGATTACTTCTGTCGCGGCGGAACGGGGCCGACGCTGGACGGTCGCCGAAAGCCGGAGATCTTTGCGCCGGGCTGCGGAACCTACTCGGCCTCGTCAGGCACAAGCTGCGGCGTTCGGACCGCCACGGGGACCTCCATGGCCTGTCCGGTGATCGCCGGGGCCGGTCTGCTGGCACGGCAGTACTACACGGAGGGATTCTACCCCACCGGCTCGCCCGTGACGGAAGATGCGTTCGTCCCCAGCGGAGCATTGCTCAAGGCCACCCTCCTGAACGCGGCGGTGGACATGACCGGCATCGCCGGATATCCCAGCGACCAGGAAGGCTGGGGGCGGCTGCGGCTGGACCAGGCGCTGCACTTCGCCGGCGACGCGTCCAGTCTGTTTGTATACGATCGTCGCAATGCCGAGGGACTCTCCACGGGTGACGACGTCCATCTCGCCCTGGATGTGGTCGACGACGCCGTGCCCTTGCGGGTCACCCTTGCCTGGACCGACTATCCGGCCGCACTCGGCGCCAATCCGGCCGCCGTGAACAACCTCGACCTTCTGGTCACCGGCCCGGATTGCACGGAGTACAAAGGAAACGTCTTCGCCGGCGGGGCATCCGTGTCCGGTGGGGCGTTCGACACCCTCAACAACGTGGAGCAGGTGCATCTGACGCTGCCCGCCACCGGCACCTACGGCCTCATCGTGCGGGCGACCGCGGTGAACCAGGCCACCCAGGGCTTCGCCCTGGTGGTCAGCGGTGTGATCACCGGCACGGAATCCGACTGCAACACCAACGGCGTACCCGATGCCTGTGACGTGGATTCCGGCCGAAGCCTCGACATCAACGGAAACGGTCGCCCGGACGAGTGCGACCTCCTTGGCGACTTCGACGAGGACGGCGACCTGGACGAAGATGACTACGCCATCCTGCTTCAGTCCTTTGGCCTGGCACTCGGCGATCCCGAGTACAACCCGGCCTGCGACTTGGACGGCGACGACCGCGTGACCCTGGCGGACTACCAGCTCTGGCTGGCCCTCTACCGCGTATTCCTGGGCAACAGCTCATTGCCCGCCCCCGGTCCCATCCTGGGCGACGCCGATGGCGACGGTGACGTGGACGTTGCAGATTACCTGGCGTTCGCTGCGTGTCTGTCCGGCCCCGGACAGCCCTGCCCCCCGGGTGATTGCCCCGGCGTGATTCCGCCCGGCCCGGACCTTGATCGCGACGCGGATGTGGATCTGGCGGACTTCGCCACGCTCCAGATCGTCTTTGCCCCGTAACCTGATCCTTCCGTGCTGGATCCCGTCCCGAGGCAGGCGTGGCGTTGGCCTGTGCGATGCTCACCAAAGGACCGATGCGATCACTTTTCCCTGACCACAAAGAAAGCACCGCGAGCCCGAAGGCGTCAACGGTGCTTTCCGGAGGGGAAAGAAGCCGGTTTCAGCGTCCCATCCCGCGCTGGCGGTATCCCTCCCTATGAATCCGTCCTTTATTTCGGACAGGCGGGGAACGATACTTGAATTCCAACGCCTGTCAATCATCATATCGGCGTTCGGAGGCGGCTTTCTTACGTCCTCCACAGAATTATATACGTCCGATAGCCTGGATTTGTTTCAGAGCACCTTTTTCTGGGGCGAATTCCTACCCATTTTTACATCCGATGGGTCAGCACTGCGCCCACCCGCAGGTATCGTTGGCGCAACGTCGGCACCCCTCAGCGTATCGAATGAGGCCGCCACAGACCGGACAGACGGTCTTGAAGAGCTCCTCCTGATTCAGACGCGCGCCGGTCCGCAGCGATGGGGGAGGGGCCGCGGCACTCTCATCGTGGCGCGCATTGCGATTCGGGAGTCCCTTGGCCTTCTCGCCATTCCCGTTCGGCTTTGCACCGCCGTTGTGTCCGTTGCCGTTGCCCTTGCCGGGCTCGGGCAACGGGGCCTCGCCACGCAGGGTGGCACCCATGTCATCCAGCGAGTAGTTGCCCAGCAGGAGGTCCTTCAGGCCGAATCGCGTCTTGGCGTAGGAATACTTGATCAACGCCCGGGCCAACCCGTCGGGCAAACTCATGATCCGACCGTCTTTCGTGGCCACCTGCAGGCTCGAACCGATGCCCTGCAACTGCTGGATGACGTGTCTCAGGCTGCCGCCGGAGCGCAGCCACAGACTGACCATCCGGCAGATCGCCTCCAGATCACTGTAGGCCAGATCGCCGCCCTTGCCGAGTTGGGCAAATACTTCCAATTCACGCTCCGTGCGGGGGTCAACGGTGATGTGGACGTGCATGTTGCCGAACGGCGTCATCTGGCGCATGCGCAAGCTGCTCGTGACCTCGGGCATGTCCCGGGGGACAACGGCAGTGGAGCGATCGACCGTGGCCGTGGGTTCCGGGTCGGCCTGCGGCTGCCCCTGACCATCCTTTCTATCCAGCGCCATCGGCTGTTCGCTGCGACAGCCGTCCCGATACACCGTGACCCCCTTGCAACGGAGGTCATAACTCATCTGGTAGATCGTCTCCACATCGGCTTCCGTCGCCGATGTGGGGAAGTTGATGGTTTTGGAAATCGAGGAGTCGCAGTGTTCCTGGAAGGCGGCCTGCATCCGCACGTGCCATTCGGGCGCAATATCGTGGGCCGTAACGAACACGCGGCGAAGATCATCGGGCAGGCCCTCGACGTGGGCCAGCGAACCCTCGCCGGCAATGCGTTCCATCAGTCCGTCGCCATCCAACTCCAGGGCCCGGGCCGCCTGGGCAAAAACGGGGTTTACCTCGATCATCGGGCGGCTGCGCTGCCGCTCCTCTTTCAGGACGTTTCGCTTGAAGACCAGGGCGAACAGCGGCTCGATTCCGCATGAACAGGCCGCCAGGATGCTGATCGTGCCGGTGGGCGCCACCGTGGTGCAGCAGGCGTTGCGCATGGGGCGGTGATGCTGCGTGTCCCAGGTGCTTCCCTTCCAGTTGGGAAAGCTTCCACGCTCCAGGGCAAGCTGCGAGCTGTACTCATGAGCGCGGTCGTTGACGAATCGCATGAACGTCCGGCCCCACTCCACACCTTCATCCGTGTTGTAGCCGACGCCCAGCATGTACAGCGCGTCGGCGAAACCCATGATGCCCAGGCCGATCTTGCGGTTGGCCTTGCAGATCCGGTCGATCTCGGGGAGAGGATAACTGTTGACGTCGATCACGTCGTCCAGGAACCGCACGCACTCGTCCACGGAGGCCCCCAGGGCATCCCAGTTCACCTTCGCCTGGGCCGTGCCCGGATGCAGGACGAAGCAAGCCAGGTTGATGCTGCCCAGGTTGCAGGCCTCGTAGTCCAGCAACGGCTGCTCGCCGCACGGGTTGGTCGCCTCCATGCGCCCGATGTGCGGCGTCGGGTTCTGCTCGTTGATGCGGTCGATGAACACCACACCCGGCTCACCCGTTTGCCAGGCGTTGTGGATGATGATGCGCCACAGGTCGCGGCGCGTATAGAAGGCCCGCCCCGCATCGGCGGCAGCCTCCACGGGCACAAGGTCGTGAATCGAGTATCGCAGGATGTCCACGTCACGGGGAATGCAATACGCCCGACCCGTACGGGGATTTGTGACCACGTGTGCGCCGTCCGCGTCGGCGCGGAAGCTCTCCATCCACGCATTCGTGACCTTCACGGAGATGTTGTAGTTGGTGAACTGGCTCAAATCCTGCTTGGCGTGGAGAAACTTGAGAATGTCAGGGTGATGAATGTTCATCATCCCCATGTTGGCACCGCGGCGAAACGCCCCTTGCTGAATGGCGTTCGTCGCTTCGCTGAATGCCCGCCAGAAGCTGATTGGCCCGCTTGTCGTGCCGCCCGAGCTGCGGATGTAGTCGCCGGTGGGGCGCAGACGGTCAAACGCGAAACCCGTGCCGCCCCCCGCCTTCTGAATGAGGGCGGTGTGCTTGATGGAGTCAAAAATCTCGTCAATGCTGTCGCCCACGGGAAGGACGAAACACGCACTGAGCATGCCCATCTCCCGACCCGCATTCATCAACGTGGGGCTGTTGGGCATGAAACGGCAGCTTGCCATCAGTTCATAAAAGCGATTCTCCCACTCGCTGCGAATCGCCGGGTCCGGATCGTACAGACTCTCCGCCTCGGCCACGGCCGACGCCACACGCTGGAACAGGGCCTCCGGCGTCTCTGTGCATCGACCCTCTTCGTCTTTCTTCAGATACCGGGCCTCCAGGACCCGGACCGCGTTGGGCGTGAGACGCAGGCCGCCGCTCACCGGGCCGTCCGCTGCCACTCGCACCTGATCCAGAGAGGAGATTGAAGAAACTGCTGCCATCTTCACCACCGTCCACGCCTTCCACCGGCAACCCGAACCGCGCCGATCGTTTCGACAGCCTCATAGCCCTGAATCGGCTGTCGCTTGACTGCCCACGAAGCCGCTCGCCACGCCCATCCGCGCGCCCCAAGCCAAGCCTCTGTTTCCAGCTTCGCTTGAACTGTGGCGGATCGTCCAATCAGTGAGTATATCGGACTGGCACCCACAACATCTTGTAGGCAAAGTTATAAGTAGCTCAAGATCACGGTGGCGTCAAACCAATATTCACGAAAAATTAGCGATGATTCCAACTATTTGATAGGAAATGAGTTATGGCGAACGAATTCCATCACTCACAACGTACGTAATCTCCGGTAGTTGCCCTATCTTGCTACCACATATTGAGACACCAGGCCTGTGAATTCACAACAGATTGTGTATCTGCAGACCCCCGGATTGGGGTTCCTGGAGCCCTAACCTCAACGTTGGCAAATGGCTGAAACTGCCGTGGACCGACGTGGGGGCAAGCCATCTCACCCGCCGGCCGCACTTCCGCGCCGGCCGGTGGAGAGACGGTGGCTACACCTCGAATCTCGAGATGGTCTGGTAGACCTCATCTGGGGTGCGCGCGCTGGCGATGGCGAGGCGGAATTTCTCGATGAGGATCATGCGGGCTATGCGGGCAAGGGCCTGAATATGCGGGCCGGTCTGGTCCAGGGGGCTGCAGACC
>JAFGJQ010000511.1 GCA_016929015.1 Phycisphaerae bacterium
CTCCGGAGTCTACACGGGTACGTTGAACCAGAGTGGCGGACTCTTCGAAAATGTCGAGCTTTTCGTCGGGTTTGATAACAATACCGCCGCGCAGATTGCCAAGGGGTACTTCACCCAGACCGGTGGCACGAACATCTCGTACAAAGTCTACGTGGGCTATGGCAACGAGGCCGAGGGCTATGTCAGCCTGCAGGGCGGCGAGATGCGGGCCGGATACCCCGGCGACGGCATCCCGGCCGGATCGGAATATACGCGTTTTCGTATGCGCTATAACAGTTCAACCAGCGCAAGCGTCGAACTCGTGGGCGGAACCCTGATGCTCTACGGCGACTGGCTCACGTCCGGCACGACGCACTACAACAATCTGATGAGCTACTTCAACAACGGATACATCACATCGTACGAAGGCCGAACCGGGCTCAGCGCGTTCGAGATGGACTACAACGTGTCCAACCCGGGGTACACGACAATCCGCGGGTTACAGCCGCGCGGTACGCTCGTCACGCTCAAGTGACCCATGCCCGCCCGCTTGTGGCCACCCATGGTACCCGTCGTAGCGAGGCACACCCTGCAGGTGATGCTCCTTAGCCTCGTGCCGGCCGTCTGCTGCTCCGGCGCGTCCCTGCTGTCCATGTCCAGCCGGGACCGGAGCGAAAGCGTGCCCTCTACGTTTCATGAGGTCGCCTCGGCCATGCGGCCGGATGGGCCGGCCCAGGTGTTCACGTTCAGCGACACCCAGGAAACGGTCGAGGTCAGGCTGATACCGGACGTGACCCGGACGGGCGACATCGGGTTCGAGCTGGCCGCTCCCGGCGCGACGAACCGGACGCTGGTTCTCACGCTCTTCCCGCATCCGCTGGGCGCCGGCGGGGAGCGCATGGACAAGAGCCGGCTGGAGGTCGCGGCGACGCGGCGCGCGGACGGCCCGGCAGCCTGGGACATCGTCTGCCGTGAACGCGGCGCGCCGGATCGCGCCGCGCAGCTTGCCGTGCGCGCGGCGCCCGTCGGCAAATCCATCGAGCTCAAGCTTTCCGCGCCGGCCGGTCATTTCGCGCGCCTGCAACCGACCTGGCTGGGCAACCCGCCGCACGTCGAACAGCTCTACCGCCTGTGCGATACGCGCTGGCTCGAGGAGCAGGGGCGCTACGGCTCGTGTTTCGCCGATGTATGGCAGTCGGACGCCAGCGGCGTGGGGGTCAGCGGCGCGGTCACGTACGATCCGCTGACGAGCGGCCGGCGCCAGCCTCTACGCGAAACGTACTACGTGACCTTCAGCCGCCATTTCGAAGAAACCCTTCCCAACCCGCCGCGCGAACCGTCGCCTTACCTGGATGAAATGGCGCAGCGTGTCGTACACTACTACTCGGATCCCCGTCCGTTCATGGCCCATTTGCCGTGGTTTGAATCCATGCAATTTCTGGGAGCGGACCGCCTCCTGGTCGTGGGCCAGTTCTGGATGCGCTACGGTTTCGACGTGAAGTTTCCCACCCATGTCCCCGCCCGTCCGATCCAGGGCGGCGACGAGGCCTTTCGCGCACTGACCTCCGCCGTCATGGCCATGGGGCATCGCTATGCGCCGCACCAGAATCTCTACGACCACTATCCCGACTCGCCGGATTACAACAAGGCGGACCGGGCGCTGGAGTCGAACGGCCAACCCATCGGCGGCTGGGACTGGGGCGCGGTGAAGGCGCATTTTCTCAAGCCGAGCAAGCTGCTCGACTATGCCCGGCGGCTCTGTCCCGAACTGAAGACGCGCTACCATGTCAACGCGTCCTTTTACGACATCATGCCGACCCACCGGGTCGACTACGACGCCGGCGTGGAAGGCGCCGGTATAATCCGCGTCACGCACGAACAGGACGCCCGCCTGGCCGCCTACGCGCGGGAGCTCTATGGCGGCCCGGTCCTGTACGAAGCGGTCAGCGAAGGCGTCGGCCGGGCCTCGATGCTGGCGGGCTCCTACGACGGCGGCATGGCCGGCGGCATGCGGCTGCGCGCGCAATCGCTCTCCTCGGCCACGGAGCTGCTGAAGGTGCACCCCAAGATGGCCAACCACGGGCTGACCTACTACGAACGCTGGGCCCTGTGGGGCCGCGGGCCGGGGTGGGCCACGTACAGCCCGACCGCCCGCGAAATGGACGACTACCGCGCCATGACCATCGGATTCGGCCGGGTCGGCGCGATCCCGCACCAACTGCGGCCCGATCGCCACGGCTGCATGCGCGATTACCATCTGATGCAGGCCTTCACCCATGCCTACACCGGGCACGAGGTTGTCGACCTCCGCTACGAAGACGAGAACGGAGAGTGGATGGACGCCGGGACGGCGGGCATCAAGGGTCCGATGGATCGGCTCAAGGTCGTCTATGACGGCGACCAGGCGGTCTACGTCAACCGGCGCAACGCGGCCTGGGACATCGACGGGCTGCGCCTGCCCCCCGCCGGCTGCTACACGCGCGGACCGCGGGCCGAGGGCGGGACCTGTCTCGATGGGGATCGGATTGCTGACTACGCGGAATACGGGGGCCCCTTTGGGAGCCGGGTGTTTGCCGACGCGCGGTCGCACGTGTGGACCCCCTCCACGCAGGCCGTGGCCCGCGTGCGCGCCCACGACTTCAAGGATCTCGGCGGCGGCGCGTTCGAGCTGACGCTGACCTGGACGCCGCACCGCACGTTCACGAAACCGCACCGCGTCGGCGCGTATTTCAAGAAACTGGACGGCGGCTCCGGACGGTGGGACATGCACGTGCTGGATTGGCCGGAGAAGAAGGTCGAGGACTGGAACGTGGGCGAGAAGGCGGTCACCGGCCCGCTCCGGTTCCAGATCGGGCCCGATCACACCGGGACGAATTATTTCCTGGGCGTCACCCTGTGGGGCATTCACGGGCGGATCGACATGATTGGCGTATCGCGCGACCTGATCGCCGGCTATCTCGATGTGCGCCGCGACGATGACGACAAGGTGCTCGGAGTGTTTTTTAAACCAACCGAAGAAAACCTGCCGCCCATGTACCGCGCCGCGCGATACACTGATGGCATGAATTTCGACAAACCTCTGATTACCTTCCGGAAGGTGGCCACCGACGGCGCCGTGCTGTTGAAGGAGACCGACCTGGGAACCGAGATCGTAGCGTACCCGACCGGACAGCCGACGCGCGTTGGCCTGCCCGGGGAATGGGCAAAAATCGAATTACTTAAACCGGACTGGACGCCGGAGCGCGAGGTCGCGACCGAAACACGCAACGGCTGGACCTGGTTCGAGACCAGCGGCGGGCAGGTGCGGTATCTGGCGACCCGGGCGGACGAGTGAAACGGCACACATAGGGCAGGCAAAGGTTTGGCGGCAAGGATTGCGACGAAGCTCGCGCAAAGACAAGAGGGCGCTTCCGGAATTAGCGGGGGTTTTGCGTTGAGGAATCGGTAGGCAACCAAAATGAGGCATTGTATCCACCGACGATGATCGGGACAATGATCGGGACGAAGATGAGGAATGACGAGGATAGGGACAATGATCGGGACGATGATGGGGGCAAGCCCCGACGAATAGCCGGATCAAGGCCGAGCACTCCCATCGGCAATGGACGAGCCGGTCGGGCATCGTTGTCTCAATCGTTATCTCGATCCTTGTCTGCCCTGCGAAGCCTTGCCGAAGCGGGGTCGAGCAATCCTCGTCTCGATCCTCATCTTGATCGTCGTCGAATCCCCCATGAAGACACGCTGTGTGAGAACGGCGGCTCATACATTCAACACAAGAACACCCGGAAAGCCCGTAAGCACCGATAGGAAAAACAACCATGTGCAAGTCCCTGTTGCACCTTGAACCCGACTGGTCGGCCGCGCGCAAGGCCGAAACGCTGCAGACCTTTCTCGGCAAGCATTATTTCGACGGGAACGGGCTGATGTATTCCATGATGTACTGGAAGGGCTGGCGCGAGGGCGCCGATCCGCGTCCGTTCACGATGGAGGATTTCGACGGTTACGCCTACTTGAAGACCTCGGACGGCTTCACGCCGCGCGGCCACGCCAACTACGAAAACAGCTCGTGGACCGCGGGTCACTTCCTCACCTCCCAGTGTCTGCGCTACCGCGCCACGGGCGAGGAACAGGC
>JAFGJQ010000512.1 GCA_016929015.1 Phycisphaerae bacterium
AAGGCGATGCGAAACGTCGACTTGAGTCTGTACGACGCGCAGGGCCATCGATTGGATGGAACGCATCCGTAGACGGCGATTGGCCCTCCTGGCACTACACGGTTGTGACTGCTTCTGGCGACTCCCCAGGGAGTGTTGGATAGGAATGCGTATCGTTCGTTGATCTCTCTCACTTCGAATGCTCGGAAGAAGCTTCCCCCCGCCTGATTTCTGTGCTGCACTCGGGGCACCGACCGCTCACATTACCCGTCAAATCGTATTGGCAGCGTTCGCATTGATCGGACCCGCGCGTCGAACGGCCTCTTGGGACAAACCAGACCACTGCAGCGAAGCCAACCACAACTGCGGCGATAGCCCAGAAGACCGGGCCTCGCTCCCAGGTCCAAGTGGTCGGCGCGTGGGGCTGCTGCAGCCTAACTCGGCCACAAGCGTACCACAGAACGCCCATTACGAAGACAGCAATCAAGCTCAGAGCTCTTGCCGTACTCATGCATCCTCCGACTCTGAATTATACGTTGATATCAGGGATGGCTAAAAGGACTATTGGGGTCGGGAGTCCTTTCCCCAAGCCGACACGCCGCAGAACGCACCCCCTCCGCCAGCCTCCGTTGCTGCCCCCGCCGGCAGCCACGTCTTCGTGCTCATGTGTCCAGGAACACTGCGATTCGCGTATAGGGTCGCTCTGGTACACAACCCCGTTGAAACGGGGTACGGGGCAAAAAGCGGGTGTCGGGTGGGCGGGTCAAGCCCGCCATGCGTCTGTTTTTGCGTTTCTGTTTTTTTGCGTTTCTGCGTTTGGATTCCTCCCCGTTCCAAATCGCGGCCGCTTCTATACTTGCCGCATCCACCCATGCGGGCTAGGGTATACCCGGCGGCCGGGGATTCCTGAGCGACGCTGTGGAGGACGCATATGGGCGAATCACTGCAAGGCATGGACCGCGTGCCGGAGTTTTTGCGCGGGCCGGTGCACGAGTATGCAACCCTGATCGCGTCGCTGGGCGGGGACAACATCGTCTCGTTGACGCTTTTCGGGGCCGTGGTGGCGGGGTCTTTCGACCCGCAGCGCCACACCGTACGCAACGTGCTCGTCCTGAAACATGTAGATCTGGACGTGCTCCGCATGCTTGCCGGCCACGGCTCGAAGCTCGGGAAGAACCATATCGCCGCTCCGCTCGTGATGACGCCCGAATACATCCACGATTCGCTGGATGCGTTCCCGCTGGAGTTCCTGGAGATCCAGCAGCAGCACGCCACGCTATTCGGGCCGGATGCGTTCGCCGGCCTGACGTTCGACGAACGGGACGTGCGGCTTCAATGCGAACGCGAGCTGAAGGTGATTCTCATCGGCCTGCGCCAAGGGCTGCTGGCCTCCATGGCCAAGGAACGCGCCTTGGGCGAGCTGGGGATCGAAGCGGCTGCGGCGCTGCTGCGAACGCTGCGGGGAATGCTCTGGCTCAAGGGCAAGAAGGAGGCGATGGCCGCGGATGATGTCGTGCAGGCCATTGAGGCGTTGACCGGCCGCCGGCTGGACGGCCTGCGGACCGCCCTGGACCCGACGGCCCAGCGTGGCTGGCCGGCATACGAGCTTCTGTACCGCGACGTGGCGGAGTTGGGGGCACTGGTGGATGGCTGGTAGCCGATTGTTCATCACGAAGGCCGCCATGGCGGTGCTCGTGGCTGCCGCAACGCTGCGGGCCGAGGTGACGATCCAGGATCCCGGCACCTTCGTTGTGGATCGCGCGAATATTGTCCGCCCGGAGATCGAATCCCGCATTGAGGCCCTCTTAAAGGAGTTGGAACAAAAGACCACGGCCCAGGTGAAGATCCTTGCGGTGCCCGACATGGGTGGCGAGGATGTGTTCAACTTCAGTCACCGGCACGCAGAGTTCTGGAAGCTGGGGCAGAAGGGAAAGGACAACGGCGTCCTCATCGTCGTGGCGATCGCCGAACGAAAAGACCATATCCAGGTGGGCTACGGACTCGAGGGCGAGCTGCCGGATTCCTGGTGCGGGTCGCTGCGTGACCAGGCGTTCGTACCAAACTTCCGCGAGGGGCGGTTTTCGGAAGGGCTCTACCTGGGTGCGTCGGCGATCGCCCGGCGCATCGCGGAGGCAAACAACATTACGCTCGAATCGCTGGCCGCCGCGCCGGTGGTGCATGTCCGGCCGGGGCGGTCGACCGGTCGCGGCCGGGGTGGCGGCATGGCTTGCGGCGGCTGCTTCGTGCCCGTGCTTGCGCTGATTGTCATCCTATCGTCCATAGGGCGCCGCCGAGCCTATGGCCGGCGGTGGGGCGGCAGTACGGGTAGTGGCCTGTTCTGGGGGCTGATGCTGGGCAGCATGATGAGCGGGGGCAGTCGGCGTTCGGGTTGGGGAGGCGGGGGCTTTGGAGGCGGCTTCGGTGGCGGATTCGGTGGGGGATCCTTCGGCGGCGGCGGGTCCTTTGGGGGTGGCGGCGCCGGCGGGGGCTGGTAACAGAGCATTGATATAGCGGCTGCTCGAGCCATTGGGTCGTTTGGGAAGTGAGGATGTGCCATGAAAGTGCTGCAATTGCTGCTGGTGGTGATCGGCGTTTTTCTCGTTTCGGCGCTGCTGGTCGGCGGTTGCGTGTACAGCGGCTACGCGCGGGTGAACGGGATGGATCAGCAGGTCGAGGGTGCCTGGAACGACGTGGAGATTCAACTCCAGCGGCGCTTCGATCTGATTCCCAACCTCGTCGCCACGGTCAAGGGCCTGACCGCCCAGGAGCAGAATGTGTTCGGGGGAATCGCCACGTCACGCGAGAAATACGGGCAGGCCACGACCACGGCGCAGAAGGCCGAGGCGGCCAGCCTCTTCGAGCGGTCACTCCAGGCATCCGTGCGGATCATCAACGAGCGATATCCTGACCTGCGCTCGAGCGAGGCGTTCACGCAGTTGATGTATTCGGTCGAGGGCACGGAGAACCGGCTAGCCGTCGCGCGCAAGCGGTACAACGACGCCGTGACCACCCTGAACCGGGAGATCCGCAAGTTCCCGGGGACGCTCTACGCCAGCCTGGCCGGCGTCGAGAAGGCGGAGTACTTCCAGATCGACGAAGCGGCCCGTGAGGCCCCAAAGATCGACTTCTCCGGCGGGGCGACTACCCAACCGCAGTGACACGATGCGTCATCCCGGACCGCCCAGGAGCATGCAGAAGCAGGCGATGTCGACCGCGTCCCAGTTGCTGTCGGCGTTGAAATCCATGCGTGAGCATGCGGCACTGGGTGCGCCGTCCACGCATCCCTGCATGCCGGAAAAATCGTGCAGATCCACGTCGCCGTCCAGGTCGTAGTCGCCCTGACCGGCGGGGTAGATCGGATCCGGCGAGCCCGCGTTCACCCAGGCGGTGAACCAGACGCTGGCGATCATTTCGGATGCTTCCTGAAACAGTGACTGCGTGAAGGTGCCCGTGTCGGCCCACATGCCCGCGTAGTACGCGTCATCGTACTGCGGCGGGTCCCCACGGTTGTCCGTGTCTGCGTCCATGATGACCTGAACGTAGGGATAGTGCACGTAGATACTGTCGAAGATCGCGTCCACCGGCGATGGTATGAAAGTACAGGCGGCCGGGGCGGGTGCAACCACCAGCTCGTCAGGATAGCGAGAGACCATTTGTCCCTCGTATCGCGCGTGGATGCCGTAGTTGCCCGTGAGCTGGCCGTTGTAGTTGAGGGTCAGGTGCAGCGGATTATGCAGGTCGGCCACATAGTGAGAGAGTTCCGCCGCGGTAAGCAGCAACGCAGACCACTCTTGGGGTGTGTCCGCGACGGCCATCTGGGCCGACAGGGTGTTCACGTAGTCCCCGGCGGTCCAGGGTGCCGTACCGCATTCATCCACGAAGCTCTGACCGTGAATGGCGATCAGCGTGCCCAGATCCCGCGATACCGAATACGGATCGCCCGGATCGAATTCCGGATACGCGTCGATGTCGATGTAGTGGTTGCCGGGCGGTTCCTGCCCGGATTGCGTCGACAAGTACGTTTCATTCGCCCGGAAGTAGGCCCCCAGGGGCAGCGGCAAGTGATCCAGGGCGCCTTCGGTGATGCACTGATGCCCGGTGTCCCACCAGGCCCGCGCCGATGGGCCGCTACAGAAAGTCAGCACAGCCGTGACGAGCAACGGAATCGCCTTCTTCACCCCTCGCCTCCTTTCCGGGTCGGCTCAGCGTCGGCCATCGCCGACGGACTCAACCTGGCGGGCGCAATGCCATCCCATCCCGCGCCTTGCGTCGCAGTTCGCTTCGGCTCCGATGATGCGGGGAAACGGGTGAGCGAGGGGACTCGAACCCCCGGCCTCCTGGACCACAACCAGGCGCTCTAACCAACTGAGCTACGCTCACCATGCAGCCGACCTGCGCGGGTGCCAAACCCGGCCCCGCCGGTCGACCGGACAGCCATGAACTATACCGCCGTTTCGGCACTCCGACAACTGGAACCGCCCCCTGACCGCATCCGTGGGGCTGGAAGCGGGTATCACGGGGCGGTACGATGAATCCGATGAACCGATACGGCAGACACATCATGGCGTGCGGGCTGTTTGCCCTGGCTTCGGGAGTGGCCGGCTGCGCAAATCCGGCCATCCAGGAGCGGTCTGCTCGCCGCGTTGAGCACATCCATCAAACGCTGGCGCTGGCGCACGAACGCGAGTCGCGGAGTCCGGCAGACATGCAATGGACGCTGGACGTTGCGGCCAAACGCGAAGCGCAGAACCCCGCCAACCTCGGCCGCGACCTTGTAGGTACACGCATTCGCCGGGACGTGAAACAGTGGCCCGACCGGCAGATGGTCCATGGTGCCTGGCTGGCCGATCTGTTTGATGGAGACCCCGCCAACCTCGACCAGACCATCCCCAGGCTGGTCAACTGACCGCCCCCGCCCGTCGGCCGGCTCGCGGATCCTGGCTCCCTCATCGCACCGTCGCGCCGGGCCATTTAGTTTCACCCAAGTTGAGCGGCGGAGGGTGTTTCCGCTTCTTTTTCGCGGTCCAGATCGCCGCTGGCGCATGCGCCAACGGCCGGTCGGCCGAGCAGGATTCCGGGGGGCACGGCTGCGGGGCTTCCCGTCAAGGCCGTTTTGCAGGTTCTTGACAAGAAGTTCGGCGCCCCGTACTTTATTGCACATAGTGAATTCTGGCTGTCGCCCGGGGGCGGCTTTGCGGGTGTGTGCGTTTTGGCAACGAGCGGTTCCATACAACTCAGTTCCAGCCTGGAGGACTACCTGGAGGCGATTCTTCAGATCGTCCGGAAGAAGCAGGCGGCGCGTGCGAAAGACATTGCCGACCGGCTGAGCGTGGGACGGTCGTCGGTGACCGGTGCGCTGAAGGCGCTCGCAGAGCGTGAGCTTGTCAACTACGCCCCGTACGACCTCGTCACGTTGACGGACAAGGGCCGGACGATTGCGGAGGAGATCGTGCGCAAGCACGAGGTGCTGCGAGACTTCTTCGTCAAGGTCCTGTCGATTGGCGAGGCCGAATCGGATGCCGCGGCGTGCAAGATGGAGCACGCCATTTCGGAGACGGTGCTGGAGCGGTTCATCGAGTTCGTCGAGTTTGTGGAGAGGTGCCCGCGCGGCGGCACGAAGTGGATCAAGGGGTTCGGCTACTACTGTGACAACGACAAGAAGACCGGGAACTGCGAGCACTGCATCGAACTGGTCCTGGACAACGTGAAGAGCCGAAAGACGGCGGAGACGGCCGGGCCGCGCGAGACCCTCACGTTGGCTCAGGTGAATCGCGGTCAGAAGGTGGCGATTGTGAAGGTGACCGGGACGGGCGGGATTCGCCGTCGGCTGCTCGACATGGGAGTGACGGCCGGCACGCTGGTGGAGATCGAGCGCGTGGCTCCGCTCGGCGATCCGATCGACGTCCGGATCAAGGGGTATCACCTGACGTTGCGAAAAGACGAAGCCGATCGCATCGTCGTGGAGCGTGTGTAGCGATGAGGACGGGTGCGGACACGGACGAGGTTCTGCCGTTGAGTGCGCTGCGGCCCGGGTTGGCTGCGCGAGTGGCGCGGATCGACGCCGCCGGCGGAATGGTCGGACGTTTGACGGCGCTGGGGCTGGTGCCCGGAACACCGGTGGAAGTCGTGGCGGCCC
>JAFGJQ010000513.1 GCA_016929015.1 Phycisphaerae bacterium
GCCCCGCGAGCCGCAGCGAAGTATCGAGCCAGCCAGCCCACGACCGGAACGACCAGCCACAGGGCACGCAGCCCGTCCAGCACCGGCCAGCCGAAGTACGTCGGGCCGAACTGGTAGCGGCTGAGCACCCGCATCCGCAGGAACCGTCCAAGCATGGAGGCGATGGCCGAGCCGTCTGTATCCGCCGGCCCGACGGCCTCCAGGGCGTCAAAGGTGACATCGCGCTGCATGCCGGCCACCGGCGGTACCGAACCTTGACCGCGGCGGAACCGCCCGGCCCACCGGACCTGCTGGAGTCGTCGAATCCAGCGTATGCGGCGCGATCGGATCTCCTCCAATGTCAGATGCTCCGTGTACGCAAACACGAGTTGGCGGAACAGCCCCTGTTGCCGCGGGGTGGGTGGGTCGCGGGAAACGTCCTTCATCTCGCGAGGCAGATCGGGAACCAGAATGCCGACCAGTTCGGCGAACCGATCGTCGCGGACGGCCTCCAGGTCCGCCTCCCGGAGCGTGTCCACGAGCACGGCAGCCCCTGCGACGGCTTCCTCGACCGGTCGCGAGTCATCGAACAGCCAGGTATTCAGCGCATCGAGCAAAGCGTGAACCTCGCGTGGGGCCGCGGGCCGGGCCCGTCGCAGCAGAACGCTGTCCTCACGAGTCCAGCCGAGAGGGCGCATCGCTTCGCTGAGCGACCGCACGAGGGGCCGGTGCGAGGCCATATCAGCGCCCTGCGATCGGGCCATGGACGGGCAGTCGAATCGCCAGGCGGTCAACCATTTGCCCTGGGCCTCGACAAGCGTAAAAGGATAGGCGCGGCAGGCGAAAGGCTTGGCGTCGAAACCGAACTCCACGTGAATGCGGCACAGGCCGTCGTCCTGCAAAAACACGCAGCGCCCGTCCGGCCGCTTGTTGAGGGCCCATTTGTTGCGGACTCGTACATATGGAGCGACGCCCAGCCGGCTTTCCCACTTCTGCCCGTCGAGCCGACGGCGGTCTTCTTCCCGAAGATCGCCTACCAGTTCCCGACAGCAGCGTGTGCAGGAGTGGCAGCTCCAACGCTGATCCGGCACAGAGGGCATCAACACGGGCAGAGAAACGGACTCCATGCTCGGATTATACGGACCCTGGCGGGAACCGCCCAGCCGAACCGCTTCAGCGAGCGCTGGGGGCCGCCAGGTGATCGGGGTCCTTGGCGAAGTGACGGGCCGTTTCGAGCGAGACACGCCCGGCGGACAGGAGGGTCTGCAGACTCTCATCCAGGGTAAGCATTCCGTCTCGTTTCCCCGTCTGGATGGCGGTGTCGATTTTCTCCACCTTGCCGGCGCGAATGGCCGCACGCACGCCGTCGTTGACGACCAGAATCTCCAGGGCCAGGGCTCGCTTCTGTCCCTCCGCAACGGACGGCACCAGCCGCTGCGAAATGACGTAGCGTAGGCTCAGCGAGAGCTGGGTCCGCGCGTCGTCCTGCGCGTCGGCCGGAAACAGATCGATCAGCCGGGTCACCGCGCCCTTGGCGTCCTTTGTGTGCATGGTGGTGAGGATGAGGTGCCCGGTTTCCGCGGCGCTGAGTGCCATCTGAGCCGTGTCCCGATCCCGGATTTCGCCGACCAGCACGACGTCGGGATCCTGGCGGAGGCCGTACTTCAGGCCGTCATAGAACGAGTCCACGTCCGTGCCCACCTCTCGCTGGGTCACCACGCTGTCGGCGCGCAGCGGATACACGTATTCGATGGGCTCCTCCACGGTTATGATGCGGTTTCCGCCCGCGTCGTTGAGCAGGCTGACCAGCGCGGCCAGGGTCGTGGATTTTCCCGAGCCCGTGATGCCGGTGATGATAATCAGCCCGTTGGCCGTCGCTACCAACCGGTCGGCCACCGACCGGGGAAACCCGAGCCACTCCAGCGACGGCACCTCATCCGGGATGTGACGCAGGCACAGGCCCGGCTTCCCCTGCGCGGAAAAGACGTTGGCGCGAAAGCGATGAGCGGTCCCCTGAATGGCAAAGGCCAGGGAGAAGTCGAGATTCTTGGGTAGTTGAGGCGTTCCGCGGAGCCGCTCGGGCAGGATCGAAAGAATGAGCGATTGGGCTCGGGCGTCATCGAGTGGCACGGTTTCCGCTGCCCGCAATCGGCCGTGCACGCGATACGTGGGGCGGTACCCCACCACCAGGTGAAGGTCCGACGCCTCCACATCGACCATCGTTTGCAGAAGTTGGTCCAGGCCGGGTTGTTGCGGGGGACGCGCGGAATCCATGCAGAACTCCCTTCCCGCGAGTATACCCGAAGCGAACCGACCGGTTGCAGCCCCTCCGCCCTACAGGCCGTTCAGGTAGGCCGCGATGTCCTGCACGTCATCGGTCGTGAAGCCCGAGAAACCCCCAAATTGCGGGTGCTGGTTCGCGCCGTTGATATATGCCGTGATCTTGGCCACGCTCGCGCGGCGGATGCCCACGGCCGTTCCACCGATGGCGTCCACGCCGTGACATTCCTGGCAGTTCAGCCGGTACAGCGCCCGACCGTTGGATACGCTTCCGGGCAACGGCTCGGGTTCGGGTTCCGGCTCGGGCTCTGGCGACTCCTCATCCTCGGCCGGCGGCGTCTCTCCCCGGGAGTCAGAAGTGTCCGAGTCGTCGCCTGATCCGCCCGACGGCTCATCGTTGCTGTACACCGGGTCGTCGGTGAACAGGCCGTTCGAGTCGCTCGAGTCGTTCGCGACGGACTGGTTCGGGTCCGGTCCCTCGACAGCGACACTCCCATCCGGACCTTCGCCCGTCTCTTGCTCTCCGATGCCGCCGCAGCCGCCCAGCAGCAGAATCACGGACAATGCGGCGGCCGGCCCCATTGTATGTTTCATCACAACGCCCTCCGACCCCGAATCCTCGCGGGGCCGAATACCGACCCTCCGGAGGCGGGAACTCAACTATAGACTCTGGATAGCTGTCCGCCAATGACCTCCCGACGACCGCCGGGCGCACCGCGTCAGTCGTCCGATTCCGCCTCGTTACCGGACGTTCGCCGGGCGGCCATCTGCACGTGGGCCGCCCGACCCACCGCCGCCGGATCGCGAGACAGTCTCATCTCCAGCCGAGTGAGCACGCGGCGCGTAGCGGGATCGGCCAGGAGTTCGCGATAGTGCCGCATAGGCAGCACCGTCTTGCCCATCATGTCCAGGACCTCAAAGCCGCACTTCTCAAACAGGCGGACCGCCTGAGCCGGCGTATACGTCCAGATGGGGAACTGCTCGTCGGGGTCGGCCGTCAGCCAGTGCGTCCGGCCCGTGCGCAGGAACGCATCCAGCGCAGACACATCACGCTGCTCAAGATAGTGATCCACGGCCGCCAGGCGGTTGTCCAACGTGGCGACCAGAATGCCCGCCGGTCGGAGTTTGCGACGAATCTGACTGAGCGCCCGGGGCGGCGACTGCGTGCATCCGATGGGATCCCCCAGGGCAAGAGCCAGATCAAAGGCCTCGTCGGGCAGCTCCGACAAGTCGCACAGGTCCGCCTGCAGGAAGGCGGCTCGCCCGGCCCGCCCAACCGCCTCGATCTTGCGTCGCGCCTGTTCGACCATGGCCCCGGACACGTCAACACAGGTAACGGCGTATCCGCTGTCCAGGAGTCGCAGTGCCCACTTTCCGGTTCCGCAGCCAAGGTCCAGCGTCGGAGCCGCATGCGCAGACGGCAGAAACGGCCTGAGGCCCTCCCAGGTCAGCGCATCGTGCCATTGCCAGAATACGTCCTCATAACTGGCGTCGTACCGGCGGGCGACGCGATCGTGATAACGTCGTACGGGCGGTTTGGATCTGCGGCGACTCATACGAAGGCGAATTCTACGTCCGCAGCCCGAATCTGCCAAATCGGCAGCCCTTGACCGTTTCACGCCGTTCTGCGACGATCCGAGGTCTGGCAAGAGCCGAGGTTGAGGCGTTTCAGGGAGTCGGTCAGATGATTAAGGCGGTGGATCTTCGCAAGGGGCGCGCGGTCATCCACGAGGGCAAGCCGTACGTCGTGCACGATGCCCAGCACGTGGCCAAGGGCAACAAGGCCAGCTACATGCAGACCAAGCTGAAGGGCATGATGGACGGCCTGATTATCGACGTGCGTTTTCGCGTGGATGACCGGCTGGAGCAGCCCTTTGTGGACACCCGGGAGTACGA
>JAFGJQ010000514.1 GCA_016929015.1 Phycisphaerae bacterium
CTCATGATCCCCAACATGTACAAGATCGCGGGCGAGCTGACCCCCGCCGTCTTTCACGTATCGGCTCGCTCTCTGGCCTGCCAGGCCCTGTCGATTTTCGGAGACCATTCCGACGTCATGGCCGTGCGGCAGACCGGGTATGCGCTCGTGGCCGCCTCGAGTATCCAGGAAATTGCCGACCTGGCGGTGATTTCGCACGCCGCCACGCTGGCCGCGCGGGTTCCGTTCCTGAATTTCTTCGACGGGTTCCGTAATTCGCACGAAATCCAGAAAATGTCGCCCGTTCCGCGCGACGTCATGCGGGCGATGGTGGATGACAAGCTGGTCGCGGAACACCGCCGCCGGGGTTTGACGCCCGATCGCCCGATGATCCGCGGAACCGCGCAGAATCCCGACGTGTACTTCCAGGGGCGGGAGACCGTCAATCGCTACTACCAGGCGGTGCCGGGCATCGTTCAGAAGACCATGGACCGCTACGCCGAGCTGACCGGCCGGGCGTACCATCTTTTTGACTACGTAGGCGCGCCGGATGCGGAGCGCGTCATTGTGATCATGGGGTCCGCGGCCGAGACGGTCCACGAGACCGTGGCCTGGCTCAACCGGCAAGGCGAGAAGGTCGGTGTGCTCAAGGTGCGCCTGTACCGCCCCTTTGACACCGAAGCCTTTGCCCGCGCACTGCCGTCCAGCGTCAAGGCCATAGCGGTACTGGACCGGACGAAGGAACCCGGGTCCATCGGCGAACCGCTTTACCTGGACGTGCGCACGGCGCTCGGGGAAGCCATGGAAGAGGACTGGTTCCAGGGCAAGTATCCTCGCACGATCGGCGGGCGGTACGGCCTCGGTTCCAAGGATTTTACCCCTGCGATGGTCAAGGCGGTTTTCGACAATCTTGCCGCTGCCGAACCCAAGAATCACTTTACTGTCGGCATCAACGATGACGTGACGCATACCAGCCTCGATGTGGATGCATCCTGGCAGATCGATCACGACAAACGGTTTGAGTGCATGTTTTACGGCCTGGGTTCGGACGGTACGGTCGGGGCCAACAAGAATTCGATCAAGATCATCGGAGACGAGACGGAGCATTACGCCCAAGGCTATTTTGTCTACGATTCGAAAAAGGCCGGCGCCATGACAGTGTCACACCTCCGGTTCGGCCCGGACCTGATTCGTAGTCCCTATCTTTGTACGCAGGCCGATTTCGTGGCGTGCCACAACTTTTCATTTGTCGAAAAGTACAACATGCTGGACAAAGCCAAGGAGGGCGCCGTGTTCCTGCTGGCGAGCCCGTACGGCGCCGACGAGGTATGGGACCACCTGCCGGACGAGCTGGAGCAGCAGATTATCGACAAGAAGCTCCGCTTCTTCGTAATCGATGCCGTTCATCTTGCCAAGAACCTCGGTCTCGGCGCACGCATCAATACCATTATGCAGACGTGCTTCTTCGCCATTTCCGGCATTCTGCCCTCCGACAAGGCCGTGGAGTCCCTGAAGAAGGCCATCCGGAAGACTTACGGCCGCAAGGGCGAAGAGGTCGTGAAGATGAACTTCCGGGCGGTGGACGGCGCCGTCGAGGCGCTGCAGGAAGTCACGGTTCCGGATGCCCCCGCCGGCAAACTGCGTATGCCTCCCGCGGTTCCGGAGCATGCGCCGGAATTCGTCCGCGACGTGACCGCGACGCTGATGCGCCAGGAGGGTGACACCCTGCCGGTGAGCAAAATGCCCGACGACGGCACCTGGCCGACGGGCACCACGTGCTACGAGAAACGCAACGTGGCCGTGGATATTCCGGTCTGGAATTCCGATCTATGCATCCAGTGCGGGCGCTGCTCCCTCGTGTGTCCGCACGGTACGATCCGGCTCAAGGCTTATGATCCCGGGCACCTGAAAGATGCTCCGGAATCCTTCCGGTCGGCCGACGCGAAAGGGAAGGACTTCAAGGGGATGAAGTTCACGGTTCAGGTGGCGCCCGAAGACTGTACGGGTTGCGGGGTCTGCGTTGAGCAATGTCCTGCCGCGGAGAAGGATCCCCGGACCAAGCAGCCGACCGGCCGCAAGGCCATCAACATGGAGGAACAGCTTCCGATCCGCGATCGCGAGCGGGCCAACTTCGACTTTTTCCTGTCCCTGCCGCATCTCGACCCGGAACAGATCAATCTGGGGACGGTCAAGGGCAGCCAGCTGGCCCCTACCCTGTTCGAGTATTCCGGTGCCTGTGCGGGTTGCGGTGAAACGCCGTACGTCAAGCTCCTCTCGCAGCTCTTCGGCGACCGGGCCCTGATAGCCAATGCCACGGGATGCTCGTCTATTTACGGGGGCAATCTGCCCACGACACCGTACACGAAGCGCGCGGACGGCCTGGGGCCCACCTGGTCGAATTCACTCTTCGAGGACAACGCGGAGTTCGGTTTCGGCATGCGGCTGACGGTGGACAAGTTCAACGCATACGCGCGCGAGTTGATCGACAAGATCCTGGGCGGCGGCTGCGCGTGCGAGAACGTGCCGCGCGAACAGCTCGAGGCTGTGCGCGACGCCGACCAGTCCAGCCAGGCCGCCATCGAGAAACAACGCGCCCGCGTGGCCGCGCTTAAGGAGGCGCTCGCCGGATGCTCCTGCACCGAGTGCCGCACGCTGCGTGATCTGGCGGACTATCTCGTGAAGAAGTCGGTCTGGGTCCTGGGCGGTGACGGCTGGGCCTACGATATCGGCTACGGCGGCCTGGATCATGTCCTGGCGTCCGGGCGGGACGTCAACGTCCTGGTCCTGGATACGGAAGTCTATTCCAATACCGGCGGCCAGGCGTCGAAGTCGACGCCGATGGGCGCCGTGGCCAAGTTCGCGGCCGGCGGGCGCCCGGCCATGAAAAAAGACCTGGGCCTGATGGTCATGACCTACGGCACGGTCTACGTGGCGCAGGTAGCCATGGGCGCGAACCCCAACCAGGTGGTTAAGGCCTTCATGGAGGCCGAGGCATACAAGGGGCCGTCCCTCATCATCGCCTATTCGCATTGCATTGCGCACGGGATCAACATGCTCAAGGGCTACAGCGAGCAGGCGGATGCCGTCAGCTCGGGGCATTTCCCGTTGTTCCGTTACAATCCGGACCTCGCGGGGCAGGGCAAGAATCCGTTTATACTGGACAGCAAGGCGCCGACCATGAAGTTCAGCGAACACGCCCTCAAGGAGAACCGCTTCCGCATTCTCAAGAAGACGAATCCCGAGAATGCCCAGAAGCTCCTTGACCAGGCCGATCGCCTTGTTGTCGAACGTTTTAAGCGGCTCGAATCACTGGCTACGGCCTGGAGTGCGTAAAGACGGGGAGGATGCATCATGACATCACCCACGCTGGGCGGTTGGCTCGTGCATGTCCTGCGCGCGGCCGACGGGGCGCTCTCCCTCGAGGAAGCGCTGCACGTCATTCTCGACAGCATGAAGACCTATTTCCCCTGTCAGAGCGTGGCGGTTATCCTGATCGATGAAGACACCAAGGAAGTGCGGATCAAAATCTCGCGCCAGATCAGTTACACGTTTGTCAAGAAATTCCACCGCGACGGCCCCAGCCCCACGGCCGAACGCGTCGTGCTGGAACAACAGCCCGTTTTGCTGAACGACGTCGCGGCCGACTCCGAGACGTACCGGGATCTGAAACTGGAACACGATTTCTCGTCCGCGGTGCTGGCGCCCGTCGTCAAGGAGCAGCGCGGCGTGGGTTATATCTTCTGCGATCGCGCGAACCATGAGCGCTTCGACGAAACCGACCTGCTGCACCTCCAGGTCATCGGCTACGTGATTGGAAACCTGATGGAAAAATTCGAGCTGATCCAGCGCAGCAAGAAACTCTCCAATATCGATGACGCGTCCAAGGCCCTGCAGTACAAGGCCTTCGTATCCGCCCTGGCCACGGAGCTGCACCGCGCACGCGAGCACGAATACAGCGTGGCGCTGGCCCTGTTCGCGGTCCCCGCCTTCCGCACCTACATCGAAACCTACGGGATCGAGGAGGCGCACGCGCTGCTGGCCGAGGTGGCGGCGGTAATCAAGGAGCGTATCCGCGACATGGACCTGCTCGCTCGTTTCGGCGCGGATGAGTTCGTGCTCTGCCTTTCGGGCCTGACGGAGGATGAGGCGCGCGCACAGCTCCAGGCCATTCGGGCCGCGGTGGCGGAAAAGGCGGTAGGCCAGGCCGATGCTGCCGTTGAGCTCACGACGGGGGGCATCCTGCTCGGCACCGCCGGGGCGCTGATGCAACCGTTGCAGGACATTATGGCGGCACTGGGCAAGAGCCTCATGGAGGCGAAGAGCGGAGCAGCGGACACCGTCGTGCTGCACACGATCGAGCATTAACATGGCTGAAGAACTGCAAAATCTGCTGGAACGCATCAAGCAGGACGGCGTGGAGAAAGCCGAGGCCGAGGCGCAATCCATTATCGACGAGGCGCGCGGCCGGGCCGAGGACGTGGTGCGCCGGGCGGAAGCCGACGCGAAGGCCCGTCATGAAGCCGCCGAAAAAGACGCGGCAGCCTTTGAGCAAAGGGCTGCCGTTGCCGTGCGTCAGGCTGCGCGGGATGTCATTCTCAGCGTGGGCGCGGCGGTGGAAAAGCTTTTTGAACGCATCCTGGAACGCGAAGTCGAACACGCGCTGACCCCGGAGGCGCTGGCCGGGATCATTCAGACCGTGCTCCAAGCCTACGGGCGCTCCTCCGGCGGCGAGCAGCGCATCGATATCCTGTTGAATCCCGGTCAGAAAAAGCAAATCGTGGATCTGGTGTTCGCGGAGGCACGCGCGGCCGTACGCGACGGGGTCGAGATCAAGGGCGACGAAAGCGTGGTAGCCGGATTCAGGGTCTCCGTATCCGGCAGCCACGTCGAGCATGACTTTACCGGCGCCGCCATCGCGGATTCCCTGGCCGAGCTCCTGCGTCCCGAACTGGCGCGTCTGGTCAAGGCGGCGGCGGAGGAGAATTCGTAGTCGTGCCGTACTACTACCTTGCCGCGACGTTGCCCATGCTCTCCCTGGAAGGGCCGTCTCCGTTTGCGTTCGACGGGTTACGGGCCCGATGCAACGAGCAGTTTTCCAAGCACGACCGTGCCGCCCTGGATGAACTGGCGGAGCCCGGAGCAGGCGACGCCGACCATCCGTTTGTTATCGCCTGGCGCGGGCGTGAACGCGCCCTTCGAGGGGCGATCGCCCGTCTGCGCGCGGCACGTCTGCAGCGGGATGCCGGGCCGGCGTTGGAACCGGACGCTGTTCCGGATCCCACCCTGCAGCGCCGCGTGGAGGAGGCGCTGGGCAGGGGGAATCCCGCCGAGCGCGAACTGGCGCTGGACCGCCTGCGCTGGGAGCTGCTGGAA
>JAFGJQ010000044.1 GCA_016929015.1 Phycisphaerae bacterium
CACCCCGCCTGGGTGGCGGGTGCAGGTCCGGATAATTCGGCTCCCCCGGCCGGGAGCCATCGAGGAACAGCCAAGCCTGGAGAAGCGTCATGAGACAGTTAGTGGTAGGAGCGGCGGTTTGCACTTTTGTCCTGCTTGGAGCAGCAGTCTCGGTACGGGCCACGGCCCCGGAGGTGGCCAATGTTCAGGCCAGTCAGCGGCCGGACAGCTCCAAGCTCATCGACATTACCTACGACCTGATCGACGCCGACGGAGACCTGTGCACCGTCTGGGTCCGCGTCAGCGACGACGGCGGTGCGACCTGGACGGTGCCGGCCCAGACGCTCAGCGGCAGCGTCGGTCCGAATGTCCAGCCGGGCGCGGGCAAGACGATCACCTGGGATGCCGGCGCCGACATCCCCGGCAAGTCCGGCAGCATCCGGCTTCGTGTCTACGCCGACGACGGCAACGGCATGGCGAACATGGTCTTCGTGCCGGCCGGTGGCACTCCGAGCAATTACGTCGCTGCATTCTGGATCGACAAATACGAGGTGACGAACTTGCGCTATTGCGAGTTCCTCAACGCCGCCGACCCAAATGGCACCCGTTGGAACAGCAACATGGAGATCACAAAGAACGGCACGACGTACGCGGTGGACGCGGGGTACCAGGACTACCCTGTCCGGTACGTCAGCTACTACGATGCGACGGCGTTTGCCGCCTGGCTCAGCCAGCGGGAGAACCGCAACTACCGCCTGCCCACCCAGCAGGAGTGGGAGAAGGCCGCCGGCTGGGACCCCGTAGAAGAGCATCACTACACCTACGGGTTCCACAGTGATTCGATTAGTTGTGGGCAGTGTAACTACATGCCCTCGAGCGGAAACTACTGCGTCGGCAACACCGCGCCGGTCGGCTCCTACCCGGGCAGCAGCTACTACGGCTGCTTCGACATGAGCGGCAATCTCTGGGAATGGACGAGCAGCCCCTATTACGACAACACAAAAACGATCCGCGGAGGTGCGTGGAACGTCGCAAGCGGGATCTGCTTGGTTACCTACCGTTCTAGCGGTTGGCCTTCTGACAGAATTAGCACGTACGGCTTTCGCTTGGCTCTTGACTTGGAGTAGCTCTTTGCACTCTGTTCCTCTAGCTCTTTGTAAGCGAGCGTAGCGAGCGCTCGCGTGATTCTGAGGATTCTGGATGGCGCAGGAACTGAAGATCGTCGCGGATTTTCATGACTTCACGCTTTGGCTCACTCGCCACGTGGAGAAGTTCCCGCGCCACCACGTCGACGACCAAGGGCACGAAGCACAACCTGGAGTAGCAGGAGTGCCCCGACTGGCGAACGGACCCGCCCGTCCACAGGCAACGCAAAACTGGATATGAAACCATGAAGCTGTGTGAATTGAAGATACTGACTTTTGCGCTGGTGGTCAGTAGTTTGTTGTGTGTCACGAGCGCCGATGCTGACATCGTCTACGGCGACAGCGCCACCATATCCTTCAACGCCCTGCACGTTGATCCGGTATACGGCGATACCACGGAGTTCGGCATCGACCTCAACTACGTCGCCCGCGCCTGGGGAGATTCCGGGGAGTTGTCGATTGATATTCCGGGAATGCCGCGTGTGCTTGACGTCACGAGTAGTACGCCGGACGGTTTGTACTCGCTCGGCGACACCATCAGCCTGCTCATCGAGTTCAGCGAGACGGTGTATGTCGACACGACCGGCGGCTTGCCATACGTCGAGTTGGAGGCCGGCGGTGTTGCTCGGCAAGTCTACTATGAATCTGGGAGTGGTACCGATACGCTCATCTTCTCGCCGTATACGGTGCAGCCGGGCGATTGGGCGCAGGACCTCGATTACGGCAATGAGGAGGCTCTGTCTGCAAACGGGGCCCTTATTCGGAATTCCGAGGGGTTTGATGTTGACCTGGCGTTGCCGCCCCCCGGGCTAAAGGGGTCGCTGGGGTACAACCGCAACCTGACCATACTCGCGGAGTTCTTTGATGGCTTCGCATATCCGACGGCTTCGGATCCACAGTTCAGTTGCTTTGGCTGGTACCTGCGAGATGGAAGTGGCGGGCCGAGTGGCAAGTGTGGCGAGACGCCCACACTGTGGGATTCCGGCATGGTGAGCTTCGGCGACGGGACGGTTCGGCTCGGCGCGCGGACAGATGGCTATCACTACGAGGAAGAGCAGTGCCCGGGCACGCGGCAATCGGAGCTGGGGATGGCTGATCGGTTCTTTGAAGGTACCTACGCAGCACGAATCCGCTTCACGGACGATCCCGCGCAGCACAATCAAGCTAGTGTCCAGGCATTCTTCACAATCACACCCAATTCCCCCGCCATGGAATGTGATCCTGACTACTCCGAGATCGACTGGGAGTACTTCGTCATCGACGGTCGCGATCCCGTATGCCCCGGTCCGGCCCTCTACACCGGCGCGGTCGAACTCTACAATGATTCCGATACAACAGAGCCGGATTGCACGACGGAGAACTCGTTCGGTCGTCAGTGCGGTTCTCTGGATGGCTGGCACGTCCTCACACTGCAGGTCAGCGATGGCGCGATGTCGTTCTATCCGGACACCGGGTACCTGGGAACGATTATCAACAACACATACCCAGAATTGCCCATGAGGATCGTGTTTCAGCACTGGTTTGACGTTGGGCTTTCGCCGGGTCTATCGCACGACTACGAAATGCAGGTGGACTGGGTGTATCACGCCAGGAATGTTGTGCTCACCCCCGACCAGGTCAACATTCGCGTGCTTGAACACGCTCTTGCCGGGCACGAGCGGTGGGATACGATGGGCGATCGAGTCGATGCGAACCTGAACGGCATACCGGACGAATGTGACGTGACGGGCGATCTGAACGGCGATGGTATGCTGACCGTGGACGACTGGGTGCCGTTCTGTCTGTGCATGTGTGGTTCCAGAGGTGCCGTGGACCTTCCTTGCGAATTGGCCGATTTTGACAGGGACGCCGACGTGGACCTGGCCGACTTCGCGGAGTTTGCCCGCGCCCTGGCGCCCGCCCCACCCCCGGTGCCCACGCCTCCGCCCGGTATGGTCCTGATTCCCGGCGGCGGTTTTCAGATGGGCGATCCCTGGGAGGAGGGAAACTCGAATGAGCTCCCCGTACATGCCGTGGACGTCAGTCCCTTTTTCATCGATACGCACGAGGTGACCAACCAGCAGTACGTACAAGCGCTGAACTGGGCCGTTGCACAGGGCGGACTGATCACGGTGACCAACGGCGTCGTGTACAGGGCGGATACCGGGACGAGTCAGCCGTTGTGCTCTACCGCTTCCGCTCCGGCGGGCTCGCCGTACTACGGGAATTACAGTGTAATCTCGTGGGACGGCAGCGAATTCACGGCCCTTCCCGATGAGCAGAACCATCCGGTGGCCATTGTCAGTTGGTATGGGGCGGCGGCTTTCTGCAACTGGCGAAGCGGCATGGATGGGAAGGAGCCGTGCTTTGATCCGTCCACGTGGGTATGCGACTTCTCCAGGAACGGCTATCGTCTGCCCACGGAGGCGGAGTGGGAGAAGGCGGCGGGCTGGGACCCGGTGCTGGAGCAGCACTATCGGTTCGGCGAAGGCACCGACGGCTGCGGTCTCAATTGCCTGGACGGCCAACGCGCGAATTACTCAGGCAACGGCGATCCGTTCGACAACGCCACGACACCCGCGGGCTATTTCAACGGCACGCTCTATGGTTCGTTCCAGACCCAGGATGCCACGAGTGCCTACGGGTGCTACGACATGAGCGGCAACGTGTGGGAGTGGTGCTGCGACTGGTATTCGAGCACGTACTATGCGAGTTCACCCTCCGTGGACCCGACGGGTCCGGCGTCCGGATCGCAGCGCGTGATGCGGGGAGGGGCGTGGAACAATATCGGCGTGCTACTGTTGCGATCCGCACAGCGGAGCAGCAGCGCACCGAGCTCGCTCTACACGAGCGTCGGATTCCGTTGCGCGGCGGGGGCCCCATAAGGGACTACGCTCTCACTTTGTGCACCGAGCAAAAGCAGACCGAACAAAGGATAAGTTTTCCAGGTCCTTCCGCGGCCGGCCGGGGGGGCGATCCACCGGCCAATCGCCCAGCGTGGCAGTCAGCCGGCACGGGCTGTCGCATCACTCATGACCGCTCGATCGGCAACAAACGTGCCGGGCGACCGTGTCCGCGCACGTTGCCGCAGCCGAAGGGCAGCGCAGGGGAGCAAAGAGAATGAGAGTGCTGAAGCTGCATCGAGACCAGGTCCCCCGCGTGATTGCCGCCCTGGAAGAGGGGGGACCCTTTGCGGTTCTGGACAAGATGGTCTACGGCCACGAGGCTGCGGCCTTCGCCCTCAGAGGCTCCACCTGGAAGACCCTGGGCCACTTTGACCGAACCGCCTTCTGCGCGGTGATCGTGACGGAAGACAACGAGGCCGAGCTGAGAATTACCCATCTCAACGTGCCACGGGCGTGGCATGGGAGGAATATCTTCGAGCGTTTCGACCGAAGGATCGAGGATCAAATACACGACTACGTTCTCGGCCGACTGTGAAGTGTCAATTCCTTGGCTCGTGGACGCAGCACGCACGCCGGCGGTGTCATGCCTGGAGGCGTCCGCTTCGGGCATGTTCGGAGTGACACACGACAACTCGCGCCTCGCCATGTCCGATCCGCCTTCGGCGGAAACGGGCATGCCACCCGTGACCGGCGGGCGTGCATTGCTTTGCAGCGCAAAGAACCGCGGCGTCACGCGGCGGCGATGAGCCGCCACGTGACGCCGCGTTGTTACCGCCGACAACCTTTGCGGAGCGCCGTTCTAGAACAGCAACTGGAGCTCCGCGTAGTCGTACAGGTCGACGTGGTTGTCGTTGTTGAAGTCGGCCACCGAGCAGCCGCATCCGTAGGTGTCCACCGGACCGGTGAAGCACGCCTCAAAGCCCGGATAGTCGTCCAGGTCGACGTCGCCGTCACCGTCGGTGTCACCCTTGTCCGCGATCGGCTCCAGGCACAGAGGCACCTCGCAGGTGTTCCCGACGCCGTCCGTCACGCGAACCGTGCCGTCGCCCGCCGTCAGCGGGTTGGTCAGGGAGACGGAGTACCGCACGATGGAATCACCCGCGGCCGCATTCGGATCGACCACCAGCGTCAGGTTGCTTGCCCCCGCCAGCAGCTCCACCAGGGCGATGCCCGTATCATGCGCCAGCGGCTCGGCCGCCCGCCCGTCGTACCGCGGCGGGAAGGTATCAGCCGCCAGCAGCAGCGACCATGAATCGAACGTGCCGACGTAGTAGCTGTAATCATCGGCAACCTTCAACGTATAGGTACCGGCGGCGGTGTAGCCGTCCAGCGTGGACAGGACGCCGTCTTCCGGCTGCCACGAACCGGTGAAAGGTGCGAGGGTCGAGGTGCTTGGAAGGACCTCCGCCGCCTCATCATCCAGCGTCACGTCAAGGTAATCGTTGCCCGTGCTGCCGCGGTCCGTAAACAGGCCGATGAGCACCGGCGCGATCAACGACATGTCGATGTCCTGAACCGACGGATGCGTGATATTGAACGTGATGTCCACATCGGCGATCACGTCCGTATCCGTCACGGTGATGTTGGAGGTCACACCCGCGGTGTTGTTGTCCGGAATGGCTGCAGGCAGGTCGGTGCAGAAGTACCGCTTGGTGGTGTCGATCGCGCCGGTACAGACCGGTCCGTTCGCATCAATCTCCACCAGCACGTACGCCCGCAACCCGCACCCGTCGGTCACTTTCACGTAGCCGCGGCCGTTGAGCGCCGGGTTGACCAGCCCCACCGTGAAGTCGGCGCTGGCGGCCGGCAGCGGATCCACGGACGTGATCTGCAGGTTGTCCCACCACGGACCGAGCTCGATGGACGCGAGCCCGCTGTCGCCCGCCTGCGAGTCGCTGGCCGTACCCTCGAACTCGAAGGTCAGCGGGTTCACGCTCCCGTTGACCAGGGGGAGGTTCTCGTCGCCCGAGGCCGCGGCAAGGCTGATCGCCTGGGTGGTCACGTTCGACGACCCGTCAATGATCTCCACCGTGCCGCTGCCCGGCTGGGAGGGGTCGATCAGCTCAACGCGGTACTCAACGATTTCGTCACCCGGCGTGAACGAGGCCACGACGACGAGGTTCGTGGCACCGGCCGCAAGCTGGATCGTGCTGACACCGGCGCCGGGCAGCAGGTCGATCGCCCGGCCCACGTAGCGCTCCGGCCCGCACGGGTTCTTCAGGGTCAGGGCCCACCGGCGGGCGATCGCGTCCGCCGTGCCCGAATAGTCACGGCGATCGATGACCTGGAGCGCCCAGTTGCCCGACGCATCCCCACCGGCCAGTCGGAACAGCATGGCGTCTCGGTCGTCGGCTGTGATGCTGTTGCCGAACTCCACGTTCCTGCCATCCGTCTGCTTGACACCCAGGGTGGCCACGGTGCCCAGCGCCGGTTCCAGGTGGATGTCGTCGGCCTGTGGGGCGTCGTCGTCCAGGATGATGTCGAAGCTGGGCTTGCTGTTGCCCGCGCCGCTCCTTTCGTCCAATCCGATGTGATCCACGATCACCGATACGTCGGCCCCATGCGTGACACGGGCGCCGATTCGACCCTGGTCGTCTGCATCCACCATGACCGCCACCTCGACCTCACCCACGAGGAACGAGTCCGACACCGGGATTGTCGACACCACACCGACCGGGTCGTTCACGCCCACGACCTCCTGCACCTCATTCTTGAACGTAAGGTCTTTGGTAACCGAGCCCGCGTTGGCCGGCCCGACGGTATCGGCGAAGCCGTTCAGCGAGATCACGCTCTGGCAGGTGTTCTGCTGGATGTCCGTCACCGTGACCGTAGCCGAGCCATTCTGGGTTGGGTCGAGCAAGGTCACCGTATAGGGAACGACCAGATCGCCCGGCGTGAACCCCGGTGGCAGGTTGAGCTGCACGTTTGTGCCCGAAGTCAGCACAACCGACAGGATCCCGTCGTCGTCACTGGCCGTGCCGCCAAAGACCTCCGGTCCGACAAACGTCGCATCCACGTCGAGAGACCACCGGACCAGCGTCGCCCCGAAGCTTTCCGAACTGGCATCGTCAACGACGTTGAGCTTCCAGGTCCCCTGCGCCTGCTCGCCGTTGAGCTTGGCCAGACCGGCCGGGTCTTCCGGCAGCCAGATGCCCGTATACGGCGCGTCACCGCTGAGAAGGGAGAGAATGGTGAGCCCGTCGTCATCGAATGTGGTGTCTTTCATGTCGATGCCGCTGCTGCTCATCCGATCGGTCACGAGTTCGACCACGGTGCCCGTCGGGCTGACCAGGTAGATGTCCAGATCGCCCGTGTCCAGTGCATCGATGGTCATGGTCACGTTCACGTCCGTGATCAGGCCGGCATCGGCGATGTCGATGGTGCCGTTGATGCCGACCAGGTCATTATCCGTCACGTGGATCGGGTCGTGCAGGCTGTATGGGGACCGGTTCGAGAAATTGAACCCATCGCAAACCGGCGCGCTCACGTCGATCTTGACGAACTGGCAAAACGTGTTGCCCTGGCAGTCGGTGATCAGCAGCTTGCCTTCGCCGTTGATCGCCGGGTTGACCGTCTCGATGTCAAACGTGACCGTGGGATCCCCCGGCGCAAAGCTGAGGTTTGTGATCTGCAGATTCGTGTCGTTGAACAGTGATGCGGCGCAGATGCCGCTGTCACCCGCCTGGTTATCCGTCGCCGTCACTGCAATGACGTCGTTCAGGTAATCCGGCGTGAGCGTCGCCTGCGGGTCCAGTTCATCGGTGAGGGACGGGGCTGCGTCGTTCAGGAAGATCGCCAGCTCGTACGTCTTGGTCGGGCCGTACTGCGTCGAACTCTGCTGCTGCACGCTCACGTAGTGGGTCCCCGTCACGCGAGCCACGAAGAAGGCGCCCTGGGCCGGGTAGTCGGGACCGCTCTGGATCGAGTTCGAATCACTGATGTCGTCGAACAGCAGGTCGCCGGCCGGATCGTAGACCTTGACCAGTCCCGCGAAGGCCTTGGCGTCCGTGCTGGGGGCGTCAAACCCTGTAGCGTCTCGCTCGGGATCGCCGTCCAGGGCTACGAATACACGGTCGCCCGCAGCAGCCTCAAACGCGTACACGTCCAGGTCACCATCCGTGGCGATGACGCCTCCGTAGTAGTCCTTGCCGCTACGGTCTGCCGAAACGATCGCGTCGTTCGGCTCGCATTCCGGGGCCGGCGGGCGAGAGGCCGGCTCCACACCGACGTGGAGACGGTACCGGTGCACGACGCTGGGCGAGGTGCCCTGGTAGTCGACCGCCAGGTAGTGCGTGCCGTCGGCCGTCATCCTGGCACCCGCGATGACCGGGGAGCTGGTGGAGTAGATATACTCGAGGTCGTCATAGTCGTCTCCGGCGGTGTGGCCGTCGCCGTCCTCGTCGTCGAACTCAATCAGCGTTGCCCCGTCGGTCGCGTAGAACCAGACGTCCATGTCCAGCGTTGTGTTGGACGAGCCGCCGTTGTTTACGTATGCGTACATGCGGTCGCCCGTCAGACCGGTCACCGCGTAGTAATCGATGTCCAGCGGCCCGAGGATCTGCCCGCCGTTAAGCGGCGTGGTGAGCGGTGTGGCCGTTGCCGGCGTGTCGTTGGGCTCGGTCTCGTTCATCTCGTAGCCGTAGGCCGTATCCACGATCAGCGTGTATGTGCCCGTCGTGTTGGTTCCGTCATCCTCATCCACGACGATCCAGTAATCCTTGTTGGCTTCCAGGGTGGCCACCACCAGGTCATGCTTGCCGCTGCCTGACATGCCGTTGTGCGAGGCGCCCATGCAGCCGTCACCCGGGAACGGACACGAGTCGTCAATGTAGATGACGCCGTCAAATCCCTCGGACACCAACTCAAACGCGTAATCCCCGTTCGCGGTGGGCGTGAACAGAAACACGTGATCGATGCCGGTGGCGGTGGTAGACGCCGCGACCGCGCAGCGGCCGGTTCCCTGATCGATGAACTCGAAGTTGTTGCTCGATGCGTCAATGTTGTTCAGCACCGCGTAGGGCAACGATGTCGACGGTATGGTTTCGATGGAGACACAATCATCCGGAATGACGGGCGACAGCGTATCGACAATCAGGGTGAAGCATACGTTGTCGCGAGTCTCGAGGTTGTTGTCGACTCCAATGTAGTACGTCACGCCGCCCGTCAGCAGCACGTCCACGTGCACGGGCCGAGCGCTACTGGGGGCCCGGTTGCCGTCCATGAACGGCGTCACGCCGAGGTCTGTCGCGACGTAGATGCTCATCCGCCGTTCGCTGCTGCGCAGCGGAGCCTTCTGCCAGGGCAGAAGCTGAATCCGATACGTGTCCGTGGTCGCCGGCGTGAAGCTGTAGAACACGTCCGGACCGTCGATGTAGGCGTCCGGAACGCTGGCCAGACCCGACACATTCACATCGTCCGCTGCTCCTTCCAGTGTGCCGTAAATGACGGCCGGCACCGCCGGTCCGATCACCTGGGCGCCCGCCGGGGTGTCGTTGGCCGGAATCGGCGCCGCCGCCATCGCGGCCAGGGGGATGACCCCCAGGAGGGCCAGGGCGGCCACGCCCCGGAATCGGTTCATGTTGAGCGTGTCGGGCACGCTTCTTTCCGTTGTTTGCATCGCATACTCCTCCATACAAAAGACAGGAAGACGGTTAGACTTCGTGTGCCGTTACGCTCGGCTCCCGCGCGCACGAGAGATTCGAGCGCGGCTCGCCACGCCTCTGACGTTCATCCGGACAGCAATCGTCCATCCGGTGTATTGGGCATTCGATCCAGAACCTGGGATGGGTTCCTCGCACCCGACCCGTAACGGACGCGAGGTGCCAGTCCGCCACTGAACCACTGGTCAAAGCTCGGAGGAGTGATACAGAGACCCTGCACAGGCTTCCAATCTCCTCCAACTTAGTAGTAGACCGAATGACGAGAATAAGGTCAACCCCTTGCTTCACCTGCGTAAAGAGGTACTTGACTGGCTTGGTGCCGCCTTGTTTGCCAGATCGGCTGGACGCGGACTGCGAATGCTGACACATTTGGTTGCGTTCGGCTCAGGGTTTCCTTATACTGGTTTCTCAGCAAGAACGCGTCGGGTCACATGACAGTCAAGAGGAGAGAGGCAAACCGGCTGCGATCGGCCACCCAATCGCGCAGTTGCGCGCGCTGTACAGCCGTCCTTGACTCGGCGTAGTAGGTATCTCCCATCCCCAACCTTGGCCCGGAGACGAAGACCTTTGTTTCCGCAGATTGGAGTTGAGCCTGTGTCCTGCAAAACCGACCGGCGATTCATCCGTACCGTTCTCGTTGTAAGTGCTTTTATGATCTGTGTTTCAGGGGCCTTGGCCAGCTCTGGGACCGTGGCGGATTTGTCCCGGATGCCCGCATATTTCCATGACGGGACTGGCCAACGGCTGTTCACTCCGAGTGACACCGCCTTCGTTGTCCGCGTCGCTCCGCGCCCCGGGCGCTCCGGCGAACGCCCGGACAACCTTCCGCCGCGCGTGATGCCTCTCGCGCTGCCTTCCGCCGCGGCGGCTCTGGAAGGTCAGTTGGAGAGGAGGGACGTTTTCATCGTGCGCGACGCTCCCAAAGCGTCGATCGATGGCGCCACGGGCGTAGAATACGTGCTCCCGCTGCTATGTCTGGATGGGGATGATGTTCCGATCTACCCAACGAACCGCGTGGCCATGCAGATGCGCGCCGACGCCGATCCGCAACTGCTGTACGAATTGGCGTCTACATACGGGTTCAAGGTCGACAAGCGAGAGCGCGGTCTGAATCGGTATTGGCTGACCGTGCCTGATGTGAACCGCGTAAATCCATTGGCACTGGCCAATTACCTGCACGAGATGCCGGAACTCACAGAGTATGCGGCACCTGATTTCGCGCTGCCTAAAGTCGCGCTGGAACCGGATCCGATCCTCGATCCGTACTATGCACTTCAGTGGCACTTGGATGGAGACGTATTGAAGGGGGCGGATGCCAACAGCGACATTAACGCAGAGGCCGCCTGGGATGTGGCCTATGGCGTGACCGCTCTGGGTTCACCGACGGTACGCGTATCCATCCTCGACGAATGCGTTGAAAAATGGCATCCGGACCTGCTCCCGAATTGGGCGGCCGGGCTGGACCTGGACAACGACCCGTCCGACGACGATCCAAGCCCGGACGGCGGCCAGCGCCACGGGACCGCATGCGCGGGTGTCGCGGTGGCCGCCGCGAACAGCATCGGCGTTCGTGGTGCGTGTCCGAGTTGCGGGCTGATCGGCGTGAAGTTCTTCGGGGCCACCGTCGCGGAGATGGCGGAAGGCTTTTACTTCAGCATGGACCCGAACAACGACGGCGATCACAGCGACGGAGCGGCCGTGTTGAGCAATAGCTGGACCTTCGCCAGCGGGACGCTGCAGCCGCCGGAGGTGGTCAACGCGATCAACACCGTGGCCGCCACCGGACGGAACGGCAAGGGCGTGCTTATTCTGTTTGCTGCGGGCAACAACGACCACACGATCAACGGGGTGTCGGCCATCGCCCAGATGTCTTCCGTGCTGGCCGTCGGAGGCACAAACAGCCATGCGCAGCACACCGAGTTCAGCGATGTCGGGCCGGAGGTGGGGATCACAACGCCCACGAACGACCGCGGCGATGACGGCGTGCGGTTTGCGTGGCTGGACATCGTGACCGTCGATAACACCGGCTCCAGCGGCTACAACGGGCTGCCGGACCTTGATTACACGAATGGTTTCGGCGGTACGAGTTCGGCCACGCCGCTGGCGGCGGGCATTCTGGGGCTGATCATCTCACAGGACGAGACGATGACGGCCGCTGAGGCGCGGGCGATTCTCCAGCACACGGCGGTCCGTCTGGACGAGCCGTACGGCCGGTTTGACCCGGTGACGGGACACAGCCACCGTTTCGGGTACGGCCGCGCCGACCTGGGCCAGGCCATTGCGGCCGCGGCTGCGGGGATTCGATGGCCGGACCGGATCAACACGCTGACCGTCTCCCCGGTGAGCAACGACATACTGCTGGTGTGGACCCGTCCCGCAGGCGATTATGAGTCGACGGTGGTCGTGAGGTCGAACAAACCACTGGCGTGGACGCCCACGGACGGGGAGACCTATACGGCGGGCGAGGTGGTTGCGTCCGACGTCACCGTGATTTTCAACGGGCCGGAGACGAGCTACACAGACGTCGGGGCGCTTACCGGCGCGTTTTTCTACGCTGCATATCCTCGCAACTCGGAGAACCGGTACGGCTTCGGTGCCAAGGCGCACCGCATCCGCGGCGGCGTGACGGTGCTCTATGACAACTGCGAAGGCATCCCGCCGGCCTGGACGCACGACGGGCCGGGCGATGAATGGGAACGCGGCACGCCCACGTCGGCCAACGGCATCTTCGGACAGGTTGTTGGCGGGAGCGGTCCGCTGGCTGGTATTCGGGGCGTTCGCGCCATCAACGGCAACAACTGCTGGGGGACGGACCGGAGTGCCACGTACAATGCGAACGCCAACTACTACCTGCAGTCTCCCTTGCTGAACCTGACGGGAATCACGGCGCCGGTCTTTCTGGAATACTGGGACTGGTGTCTGCTGGAGACATTCTATGACCGGTGTACGGTGGAAGTGGTCGACGCAAACGAGGACTTCCTGGGCTATGTGGATGCCGATACGGGCGGGGATTACGACTGGACGCAACGCGCGTACGACATCACGCCGTTCTCCGGTCAGCCGATCAAGATTCGTTTCCGATTGCAATCGGACGGTTTCCTGCAGCGCGACGGCTGGTTCCTCGACGAGATTCGGGTGATCGTGGCTGAAAACGTGCCCATCGCACCGACCGCGGAGAACCTTTACGCGGAGACCTCCGAGAACCAATCGGTGAACATCCAACTCAAGGGCACCGACCCGAACCCGGGCACAATTCTTCAGTTCGTCATCACGTCGTTGCCGGTTCACGGCGGTCTGACGGACCTGAATGCCGGCACACCGATTACGGAAGTGCCATACACCCTCGCGGACAACGGAGCTTTCGTCACATACGCTCCGGCGGCGGACTACCAGGGGCCGGACGGGTTCGTTTACCAGTCGTTCGACGGAGCGCTTCCATCCAACGATGCGGTCGTCACGCTTTCCGTCGGTACGCCCGTGCTGGTCTACGATTTCCCGCTGGATACGGACCCGGGCTGGGTGACGGAGGGGCTGTGGGCTTACGGCATCCCTCAAGGGCAGGGCGGTGATCCGCCCATGGCCTATACGGGAACGCGGATCTACGGCTACAACCTCGCGGGGAAGTATGAGCCGAACCTGCCGCCCGTGTGCCTGACCACGCTGCCCATGAACTGCAGGGGATTGAGCCGGGTGACCCTGTCCTTCGCCCGCTGGCTGGGGGTGGAGTCGGCCAGCTACGACGGGGCCTCGATTGAGGCGTCAACCGACGGTGAACACTGGGAGACCGTATGGCGGCACAGCGGTATCGATGTGCAACAGACTTCGTGGAGCGAGTTCTCGTACAACATGGGGGCCATCGCCGACGACGAGCCGTTCGTGCAGGTCCGCTGGGTGATGGGACCGACGGACGAATCCGACGAGTTGAGCGGATGGAACCTGGATGACATTCGGATCCTGGGCATCGGGACACCCGAGGCGAACCAGCCGCCGCTGGCCATGGCCGCATCCGTGGAAACCGGCCGCAATATGCCCGTTGCGATTGTGTTGGAGGGGGTTGATTCGAACGGCGACCCACTGACGTACACCGTCGAAACGCTGCCGACCAACGGCACGCTCAGTGATCCGAACGGCGACACCATCACCAGTACGCCCTACACGCTGGTGTCCCCGGGCACGACGGTGCTGTACGCTCCCGAGTCTGAGTACGTCGGAACGGACATCCTCCGCTTCCGCGTTTCCGACGGGGTCTTTGAGTCCAACCGGGCGACGGTGGACATCACCATCCTGGACTTCGCCGATTTCCCCATGGAAGACACGTTTGAAGCGGGTCCGCCTCTGGCTTCGTACTGGCAGGCCAACTCCACAAGCGTCGGTTACATCAAGGTCACCGACGAGGACGGTCCGCTGGGCAACTACCACGTGGTGATGAGTTCGGGGGCGGAAACCACGTACGCTCTCAACGAGTTGACGCTGGTCGTGGACCTGGAGGGGCATTCCAAGGTTTTGCTGCGATATGACTGGAAGAGTTTCGACGACGAGCGACACACGGCGCCGGCATCCTGGCGGGGCTCGGCCCAGGGCGACGCGGTGGCCATCAGTGAGGACGGGGTGTACTGGTACAAGATCGCGGATTTGGCCGATCCCACGCTGATCGCGGCGGTCGACGACGAGGGTCCGCGGGCCAACTACTACCAGACGGTGACGCTTGACCTGGACGCGGCCGCGGCCGCGGCCGGCATCTTCTACAACCGCACGTTCCGCATCCGGTTCCAGCAATACGACAACAACCCGATTCCGTCTGACGGCATGGCGATTGACAACGTGAAGCTGATCCAGGGAACCGACGATCCGGTCATCACGACGCCCGGCTTGCCGGTGGGGATCGTGGGTCTGCCCTACGGGCCGGTGTCGCTGACCGCCGCCGGCGGCGATCTTCCGCTTGCCTGGTCGACGCCGCTGCTCTACTTCGAAGAGGGCCTGGCGGCCTCCCAATTCGCCGAAGCGGGCACGCCGCAGGGCTGGATTGGTCATGACGCCGTGTTCGACTACACGCTGCCGTTCGCGTTCCCGTTCTACGGGCAGAGTCACACGCAGATCAAGGTGGCCACGGACGGGTGGATCAACTTCGGCTCGTATGTCGGCTCCACCTACAACAACAGTCTGGCCCTTCTGAAGTATAACAAGCGGATCGCCGTGCTCTGGGACGATCAGACTACCCAGGGCGGCGGAGACATCTACATCGACGACGGCACGCCCGGACAGGTAACCATTCGTTGGGCGACGTTCATCGGGGAGAACCCCTGCAACTACAGCGCGACGCTGTACGAAGACGGCCGCATCCGCATGGACTACGGGCCGGGCAATTCGCCACTGACCGCTACGGTGGGCATATCGGCCGGCGACCAGGTCCGCTATCTGCTGTCGGCATACGACGCCGAACCGGACCTGGGGGACGCGGACTCCATGCTGATGAATTTCTCACAGATCCCGCCGGGGCTTACCATGAATGCCGCAGGCACGATCACGGGCACGCCCAGCCGGACCGGCCTCTTCAAGGCGATCTTCCGCGTAGTGGATGCGTCACAACGAACCGACGAGAAACTGATCGCGATGGCCGTGGTCGCGCCGACGTTCGGTGACTACGACTTTGACGGGGATGTGGACCTCAGCGATTACGAGGCGTTTGCGGAGTGCATGGAAGCGGAGACGGCCTCCGAGAAGTGCCTGCTCGTGTTTGACGATGACGGTGATGCGGGCGTCACGCTGGCCGACTTTGCCCGCTTTCAGCGGGAGCTTGCCGGCGAACCGGAGCCGCCGGCGATCCTGATCGGCCACTCGCCGGACGGCGGCAGCACGCTGTGGCGGCCCAACAACAACGTGGTACGGCTCCAGTTTGACCGGGACATTGCCCTGCCGGACGTGGGCGAGATCCAGATCGTCAAGATGGTTCCGGGGGGAGGCTACGGAATCGACCAGCTTTCCAACTTTGCGCTGTCGGTCGAGGGCGACCTGCTGGGTGAACCACGCGTGCTGCGCATCTTCCAGCACTCGCCGGGCATCGAGCACGGCTCATGGTATGCAATCCGCAACACCGGGGATTGGGCGGGCGTGGCGCCGTTTTCCGTGGAGTACGCCGTTGCCGTGGGTGACGCGGATGATGACGGGAACGTCCTGAACGGGGACCTGAGCTACATCAATGCCGTGGTGCCCATGATGGACGTGGGGGATTCGGAACGCCGTGACATTGACGGTGACGGAGCCGTCACCATCGAGGACGTGGATCTGGCGGCGGATTATGTGCCGTCCGGCGCGACGCCGCGTCCGGAAGGGCATTAGGACCGCGGCGAAGGACTGAGGAACAGTCCGGGCGAATGGCGCGGGTCTGCGCGCCCGAAACGCGCCCGGGCATCGAACGAAGGGAGAGAGCAGAATGAAGAGCGTTTCACTATGCGCTGTTGCGTTGTTGGGAACAGCCGCCGCTTCACTGGGTGCCACGGCCACGTTTGACCCGCCGCTCGTGGAAGTCCCATCGGGCACACCGGCGTTGTTTGACGTGTTCGTGGCGGTGGAATCGCTGTCGGCGTTTGACGCCGCGGACATCCTGATCGGGTCCAATGAGGTGCCGGACCTGGGCTTCGCCTACAGCCCCGACTGGGAAGCGGCGATGGCCGGCTTCGTTACGCCGATCACGTACGACGGCGGCGCCTACGGCCAGGACGTCTTCGTCGGCGGTTTCCGTGCGGCAGGGGCGATCCAGGGCAGTGTGTGGGTCGGCACGCTGACCGTGGACACGACGGGCCTGGTCGAGGGTGACTATCCGGTTTCCGTGGACGGCGCCACGGACGGCATGAGCCGTCTGACGCTGGCTGGCAGCTGGGAGCCGCTGTCCGGTGCAGGCATCGTGCGCATCCCGGAACCGACCACCGTGGGCCTTGTGGCCATCGGTGTGCTGGTGTGGTTGCGTCGCAGGGGCAGATAGCGCACGGGCGACGCATTGGCGAAGGGGCGAAGTGAGAACCGGGGCGGGAGCGCCGGGCCGTCTGGACGGGGGCGTGCCGCTCCTCGGGTTCCGTCCTTCGTCTCCGCTTCGTCAGTTCCCCAGGTGCAGCCACTCGCTGATCTGCGGCGCGTAGCGGACGATGAGGCCCGCGAACACGACGCTCACCATGCTCATGAGCTTGATGAGAATGTTCAGGCTCGGTCCGGAGGTGTCCTTGAACGGGTCGCCGACGGTGTCACCCACGACGGTGGCCTTGTGGTCGTCTGAGCCCTTGCCGAACACGATGAGGTCCGGCTTGTTCGCCCGAACGGCCTGCTGCGCCCGCGCCACAATCGCGTCGCGGGCCCCGGCCGGCAGCCTGGACTGCACGTCGGCATTGCCGGCGACCTCCCTGGCGGTGAGTCGGCCGTATGTCTCGATCAGCTTCTTTGCATTGTCCCACGCGCCGCCTGCGTTGGCCATGTAAATGGCTACGGCAAAGCCGCAGGTGAGTCCGCCGGCCAGAAGTCCCATCACACCGGGGACGCCGAACACGAGCCCCACCCCGATGGGAAGGGCGATCGCCAGAAGCGACGGCACGATCATCTCCCGCTGGGCCCCCGCCGTGGAGATCGCCACGCAGGTCGCGTAGTCCGGATACTGCTCGTTGCCCACGGTGACGCGGGCCGGCCAGTTGTCCGGATTGTGCACGAATGCCTCGTCCTTGCCCTGGCTGCGCAGGTAGTCGCGGATCTTCTCAAACTGCCGCCGGGCCTCCAGCATCATTCGGTTCGCCGCCCGCCCCACGGCCTTCATCGTCAGCGAGGAGAACAGGAATACCAGCAGCACGCCCGCAAACAGGCCGCACAGCACCTTCGGATTCATGAGCGTCACATTGTAGAACCGCATGAAATGCTGCAACGAGGCTCGCCGCGCCCCGACCAACTCGAGGGAATGCACCTCGCTTCCTTCGCGGAACTCCGCCTTCCGGACGTATCCTTCCTCGTGGCTGCCCTCCGGGCCGATCGTCAGCTTCGTCTTCCCGATCACCAGCTCTTCCTGGGCCGCCGGAGAGAGCGTTGCGAAATCCAGGGCCATGTACGCCTCGAAATCGCTGTTCGCCATGCCATCGCCGATTCGCCCGCCAAACTTGCCGTATCCCATGTATACGGCCTCATCCGGTGCTGCCGCCGCGTAGACGGCGGGAACCATGTCGCGAGCCTGATAAACCTGCCCGAAGCGGACTTCCTCGAGGTACGCCGCCAGCAGGGCCAAGGCCGTGAGGGCCGCCGAGCCGATGGCGAAGCCCTTGCCGGTCGCCGCCGTAGTGTTTCCCAGTGCGTCCAGGGCGTCCGTCCGCTGCCGAACCTGTGGCTGCTGGTGGGTCATCTCGGCGTTGCCGCCCGCGTTGTCCGCGATCGGCCCATAGGCGTCCGTAGCCAGTGTGATTCCCAGCGTGGCCAGCATGCCCACCGCTGCGATGCCCACGCCGTACAGCCCCAGCATGAACTCCGCACCGCCACCGGCGAAAATGAACGCCGCCAGGATGGCCACGATGATCGTTGCCAGCGAAGCCCACGTGCTGAACATGCCTTCGGCAATCCCGCCGATGATGACCGTTGCTGGCCCCGTGACGGCCTGGGCACTCACGTCCCGTGTCGGCTGATAGTCGTAGCTGGTGTAGTACTCCGTCGCCTTCCCAATAATCACACCGGCCACCAGCCCAGCCACAATGCTGCCCCAGATGCCGTACCACTTGACCGTGTATCCGCTCTCCGTGGCGGGTATGTCCTTCAGGAGGAACCAGCAGACTCCGAGGGCCACCAGCGCAATCAGCGCAGAACTGCCGAAGATGCCTCGGTTCAGCGCCGCCATCAATGCGCCCATCGTGGCCTTCTCTTCCGTACGCACCAGGTAGATGCCGATCACGGATAGGACGATGCCGATGCCTGCCAGCACCATGGGTGTGGCCAGAAACCGGATGGCCGCGGCCGCGCCGTCCGGCGTGATCTCGGATCCGAACAGGGCCGTGGCCGCCGCCACACCCAGGGCCGCCGTGGCCAGAATGGAGCCTGCGTACGATTCATAGAGATCGGCGCCCATGCCTGCCACGTCCCCCACGTTGTCGCCCACGTTATCCGCGATGGTGGCGGGGTTTCGCGGGTCGTCCTCCGGGATGCCGGCCTCAACCTTGCCCACCAGGTCGGCGCCCACGTCGGCCGCCTTGGTGTAGATGCCGCCGCCCACACGCGCGAACAACGCCTGCGTGGAGGCACCCATGCCAAACGTCAGCATGATGACCGTGATCACGGACAGATGGATGTCCGTGACGTGGTACAGAATCAGGAACCAGCCGCAGATGTCGACCAGGGCAAACCCAACGACGACCAGGCCCATTACGGCTCCGGCGCGGAATGCCACCACCAGGCCGCGGTTGAGGCTGTCCCGAGCCCCCGCGGCCGTTCGGTTGCTGGCCAATGTGGCCGTTCGCATGCCCAGGTATCCGCACAGGCCGCTGAAGAAGCCGCCCGTCAGAAAGGCCGCGAAGACGATCTCATTCTGGACCTTCAGAACGAAGCCCATGAAGGCGAGCAGAGCGGCCAGAACCACGAAGACGATCGCCACGACGCGGTATTGGCGTCGGAGATAGGCCATCGCCCCGTCCCGGACGTGACCGGCGATCTCAATCATGTTCGCATCGCCAGGATCGGCCCTCTTGACCTCCCGGTAGAACTTCAGCGCAAAGAACAGCGCAAGCAGCGCTCCGATCGGCGCAACCCACCACACCCCCGGGATGGCCGGTCTGAGGACCGCCCCCGCCTCGGCAGGCGCTGGGGCCGCCGTGGCCGTCGTGGCCGTCAGGGAAAACGCGATCAACACCAGTGCCCAAACCCAGGATGTCGAACGGCCCGGAGTCGAGAACAAGGCAGGTCTCCTTATGCTGGATCACCCGCGCGGATCGGTCGCGTCGGACCGATTCGCGTCGAACTGCAACCCTTTATTTGTCCCAGAATTACAAATGGTGCCCGCGCCGGCACCCCCGTTTCCCTCCCACGGTACGCGGGGAATATAGCAGAACGCGGTGCCACGTCCAGTGTTTTTCGGTGTCCCCCGTTGCTCCTGAACACCACCGCTTATACCCTGTTCCACGCGTCGGTATTGTGAACAGGCCTGCCGCGGGTCCGATCGGGGGCCCCCGGCGTATCTGATATCGTCTGGACCGGCCCGACTGCTGGAGACAAAGCCATGACACTGCGTACGTCCCTGACGAGCATCTGCCTGTTGACCCTTGGGCTGGCGATTCCGGCTGCCCGGGCGCAGTTGGACCGTCGCATCCAGGCCACAGGCAAAGCCGCCGGCACGGATCTGAAGGCCGCCGACGAGGCCAAGGCCGATGCCAAGCGAAACGCCGTGGAACAGGGGTGCGGCCTCTATATCAACGCCCAGAGCGAGGCGGAGAACTTCCAGTTGGTCAAGGACCGCATTCTGGGGCAGGCCTCCGGGTACATCCGCGAGTTCAAGGTGCTGAAGGAGTGGACGGAGAACGAGATCAGCTACTGCACCATTGACGCGGTGGTCAGCGTGGCGGATTTTGAGCGGGACTGGGCGTTGTTCGCCCAGGTGCGGGAGGACGAGGGGAACCCGCGTTGCGTAATCCTCATCACGGAGGATAACGATGTGGACGACCTCCGACCGCCCAGGACCAACGGCATCTGTCAGTCGGTGCTGGAGAACTTCTTCCTCAGCAAGGACGTTCAGTTGATGGACAAGGCGGTGGCGGAGGATGTTCGGGCACGCGACCTGGAACTCGCCGCCGTCAACGAGGATATCAACAAAATGGCCGCCGTCGCCGCCGCCTTCAAGGCGGACGTACTGGTCTTTGGCCGGGCCGAGGCGAAGGCCGGCGGCCCCACCACCATCGGCGACAAGACGGTGTACCGCTGGGACATCACACTGACGGTGCGAGCCATCCAGGCGGATTCGGCCCAGATCCTCATGTCCAACGTGTACCGGCCCAAAACGCCGTACAAGAGCGTCTCTGCCGGCTGCGGCGATGACGCCTTCGCCAAGTTGGCGGAGGAAGTGGCCCCGACCCTGCTGAAGGACGTGGGTGAGGCCTGGCGAAAGCGGGCGACGGCGAGCCGCACGTGCCGGGTGTTCTGGCAGTCGTGCAGCCGCAAGCAGTTCAAGGCGATTCAGAATCGCCTCGCCGAGGACCGGGGCGTGGTCGGAAGCAGGGAGGGCGTGAAGCTCCGCGAACTCGTCAACAACGTCGTGGAGTCGGAGATCAGTTGGAAGTATGATCTCAGTACGCTGGCGGACCGAATCGAGGAATTGGAGGTGGACGGGATGACGTTCGAGATCGTGGAGCAATCCGCCAACCGCCTCGACGTGAAGGTCATCGGCGGACAGCAGTAGGGTGCGCTCGGGCACGTCACGGCACGCGTGCCCGGCGGAGACGTCGGTACCACAACCTGGCCCCTGCTATGGAGACGATTGCATGCGCACACCCACGGACGAAACGCTCGCCCGAAACGCACAGATCCAGCTTATCAAGCTGCGTGACCTGATCGCCGACGTGCCGGACTTTCCCAAGCCCGGCATCATCTTCAAGGACATCACACCGCTGCTTGCGGACGCGGCGGGTCTTTCGCTGGCGGTTGAGTACCTGACGCAGCCCTTCCGCAAAGCACGCGTGGACCTGGTGGTGGGAGCCGAGTCGCGTGGGTTCGTCTTCGGCACCGCGGTTGCGCGCAATCTTTCTGCGGGCTTCGTGCCGATCCGCAAACCCGGCAAGCTGCCTCGGGAGACCCACGCGGAAGAATACCAGTTGGAATACGGCGTGGACCGGCTGGAAATCCACGCCGATGCGATTCGTCCGGGCCACCGCGTGCTGCTGGTCGACGACCTGCTGGCGACGGGTGGAACGGCCGCCGCGTGCTGCCGACTGGTCGAGTCGCTCGGCGGAGAGATCGTCGGGTGCGCTTTTCTCGTGGAGCTGGCCTTCCTCCGTGGCCGGGATGCACTGCAACCGTATCCGCTGCACTCCGTCCTGGTTGTGGACGAGGAGTGAGGTTCCAGGGTATCCGTCTGTCAGCCGCATGAACGCCCGATCAGAACGGGCTTACTCCGCTTCCTTTGCCGGCGGCGTAGAGGCCTCGGGCTTGGGGGGCGCCGGTGGCGTCGGGGCGTCCACCTTGGCGGGCGGCGCGGCAGCAGGCTGCGTCGTCGGCACGATCTTGGGAGGAGCCGGCGGCTCCATGCCTTCGGCGTATTCGATTGTTCCCTTCTCTTTCAACTCGGCGAGGAGCTTCTCACGCACCTCCCCGACCTTTCGGGACAGAGCCTGGTCAAACAGGGCCTGCTTCGCCTCTTCGAGAGGGGTCGTATTCGCCTCGTGCCGGTCTGTCACCTTGATGATGTGGTATCCGAAATTCGTCTCGACGACATCGCTCACTTCGCCGACCTTCAGACCGAAGGCCGCCTCGGCAAACGGCTCGACCATCGCGCCCTTCCGGGGGAAAAAGCCCAGATCGCCTTTCGCCCGCTTGCCCGAGGGGCAGTCGGAGTGCTCCTCCGCCAGCGCGCCGAAATCCTCGCCGGCCTTGACCTTCTCCAGAATCCCGACGAGCTTCGTGCGGGCTTCCGCCTTCTCCTCGTCCGTCTTCATTTCAGTCGTGTTGATGAGGATGTGACTCGCCCGGACCTCTTCCGGTTTCTCGAAGCGGGACTTCATCGACTCGTAGGAATCCTGGATTTCCTCGTCGGTGACCTTCGTCTCTTCCGGATACTTCTGCTGGAGAAGCTTCATGTGCAGAACCATGTCGCGATAGAAGGGATCCGCCTTGCGCTCCGCCATCGCCTCGTCCAGGGAGATGCCCATCTGGCCCTTCACCTGTTGATCAAGCTCATCACGTGTGATGCCGCGCAGGAAAATCGTATCCTGGACCTCCCGTTCGAGCCGGGCGACGACCTCCTCGTCCGTGATGCTGACCTCGCTCTGCTTCGCCTGCTCGTTGAGAAGATGGTTTTCCACCAGCGTGTTGACGAAGCGAGGTCGAAATCGGTCGCGCATTTGCGCCACCTGCGCCTCGGGCATCGGCTGTCCGCGGAAGCGGCTGGACACCATCTGCTCAAATATCTTCGCGAAATCGCTTTCCCGGATCTCGTGACCGTTCACCGTGGCCAGCACCGTGTCCGCCGGCTGCGTCGTCGCCGTGGCGGCTGCATCGGTGTCGGGAGTCACTTCGCCCGCCGGCTGCGTCGTCTGGCTCAAGCAGATGCTCACCACCGCAAAGAAGACCACAAACACACTGCCTGTTCGCATCAGAGAAGACATGAAGACTCTTCCTATCCTATAAGACTCGTACACACACCTCGCGGATGCGCCATCCCACCAAGGTGGCGCGCAGGCGTGAAAGGGTACAGAGAACCGGTGTCGGGGTCAAAGCCGCGATGGACGCCCACGCTGCCGTCCGACGCCATCGGAGCGCCGAGATTCGTCAGGCTGGATGCCGACCAGCCCCGGCGCGACGGAAAAAAAAGAGGGTGCTCTCTCCCTCCGTTCATCCGTGCTCACGGGGAGTTACAATGCTCAGGCCGTGTCCAGTCTCTCCCTGCTTCAACTCCAAGCAGGCAATTAGCTTAAAATAGCTTAAATGGGCAAGTAGTTCAAGCCCTGTGCCCTTGCCTTCAGGGGTCTCTTGGGGGAGTCACTTGTGGCATGAGAACCCGCAGCGCTCTGCCAGTGCC
>JAFGJQ010000515.1 GCA_016929015.1 Phycisphaerae bacterium
ACAAACCGCGTGGCATCAAACATGCCGGAAAACGCCGCTCCGCACTCCGGACACCTGGCTCGCATCATCAACTCCGCCTGAGGGTCCAACTCGCTCATCCGCTGCGCCAGGCGAGGTGCCACCAAAGGCGGCACGTCTTCCACCAACTCCCCGCCTTGCCAGACCTCGCGAACACAACGGCGCAGCAGAAACGCCACCGCCGAACGCATGCCCCGTTTCGCCTCCACCTCAGCATCCGCCGCCGTGCCTGTCCTGACCGTTCCGCACGCCACCTCGGCGGCGGCTTCCTGGTCCGCGCCGGTCGGCAGTCGAAAACGAACCCGCACCGCACCCGCGTCCGTCTGGTCCGCGAACTCATACTCCGGCGCCGCGCCGCCGTAAGGCGGCAACAACAGATCCGCGACCCGAAGATCCAGATCCAGCACCGCTCCGCATCCCGACGCCGGACAACGAACGGTCGCCTGGATCCGGTCCCCCAGCGTCAGCCGTCGCAGATGCAGCAGCAACGCCTCCCGATCGCCGACGGTCAGCTCGCTCATCAGCGCCGGCGATACCGGCTCCACCGTGCCAAGACGCTCCACGCATCGCGACAGCAGCGCGCCGGCCCGGCTCACAAACGAAACACACGGCCCCGCGGGCCGATCGCCCAGCCACATCTCATCCGCGCCGTTCAGCGGACGCAGCCGGGCTCGCCGCTGGTGGTCCCCCTGTACCCAGCAGCCAGAGGGCAGAATCACCCAATCCGCCGCGATCATGGTCAAACCGCCGGTACGGTGAACCGCGGCTCATCCGGCTCCCCGACCTCCCCATCACGCTCCCACCCCTCGTTCTCCAGCTTGAGAGTCTGAATCGCAACCGCGTTCGCGTTCGCGTCCAGGTCTGGAAGGGCCTGGAACTCGGAAGCCCAGCAGCGATACAGCTTGTAGGCCAGGGCAAGCTGGCCCGCCTCGTTGTACACCTCAAGGATGATGTCCTTGCGGAAATCCTTGAGCGAGGACTCCGCCCCCAGCCCGGCCCCGAAATTCCACACCTTGTTCGCCCACTTCTCAAATTCGCTGTCGTGCGTCACGCCCCGTTCCAGCGTCACTGCCTCGTACTTCACTCGGCCCGGGGATCTGCGGCTCGTACTCGGATCGCCGCCTTCGCGGTGCTCCACCACTTCCGTCGTGCGTTTGAGCGCGCTGACCTTGCTGACGCCCGCAACGTACCGTCCGTCCCATTTCACACGGAATTTGAAGTTCTTGTATGGATCAAACCGGGTCGGATTCACGCTGAACTGTGCCATCATCTCGACTCCATGCGCGGCGGCGTCCGGACTACGTCAGCACGTTGCCGGCCATCTGCTGAATCTTGATCACGACGAATTCCGCCGGCTTCAGCGGAGCAAAGCCGACCAGAATGTTCACAATGCCCAGATTGATGTCGTTTTGCGTGGTCGTTTCTTTGTCACACTTGACGAAATACGCTTCCCGCGGACTGCTGCCCTGGAACGCGCCTTTGCGAAACAGGTCGTGCATGAACGCCCCCACGTTCAGCCGAATCTGCGCCCACAACGGCTCGTCGTTGGGCTCAAACACCACCCATTGTGTGCCGCGGTACAGGCTCTCCTCCATGTACAACGCCAGCCGTCGCACGGGGATGTACTTCCATTCCGAAGCCAGCCGGTCCGCCCCTCGCAGCGTACGCGTGCCCCACACCACCGGCCCGATCACCGGAAACAACCGCAGGCAGTTCACGCCCAACGGGTTGAGCTGCCCGTTCTCCGGGTCAGTCAGCTTCCGCGTCAATTCACGCACGCCAACCAGGGTCGCGTCCTGTCCGGCCGGAGCTTTCCACACACCCCGAGTCACGTCCGTTCGCGCCATGACTCCCGCCACCAGCCCACCGGGAGCAAACTCCTCCAGACGGTTCTCCTTGAGCGGGTCCGCCATTTTCACGCGCGGGAAGTAGATCGCCGCGTTGGGATCGCGCAGCGGGTCGACCCACGACGGTACGCTCGACACGTTCAACCAATCCCGCGTCGGATCCACCAACAGCATCGCACGGCGTTCCTTGCAGTACGCCAACGCCGTCGTCCAGGTGCTGCTGTCCACATCCGTATCACGCGTCAACGGCGGAATCACCAGAAGATTGAAAATGTCCTCGCTCTCCAGGGCATACAGCCCTGTCCTGTTCGCGCGGTTGCCGACAACTTCCGTATCCGTGATCGCATCGCCGTCGCTGCCGTCGCCCTTGGCCGCTTCAAAGTAACCCGTGTCGACTTCTCTCGCGAACGGATCCTCTCCCGCCGTCACAACGGTGTGCGCCGGTGGCCGCTCAGCGGGAATCACGCTGTCCGGCACCACTCGGATCAACTCCGACGTCAGCCGCAGCACCCGCTCCACGTTCCGCCGGTGGTTCGCTTCCACCGAAACGTTGCGGAATACCTCCGTGGCACCCGTGCCCATGTCCTTCACAGACAGATTAAAGAGCGTATTCTCTCCTTCGCCCGCCTCCTTCTCTCGCGTTTCATAATCCACGCGCACACGCAGCGAGTCTCCCCAACTGCCTTCGTGTGCCGCTTCAAGCTGGAGGTTCCCGGTCTTCTCGGGGGGAAACGTCGCCCGCTTGGCATCCTTCGCCACCCGCACCACGATCGCATCCGCTCCACCGTTCAGAAAGAAGTGCGTCACGGCGTAGCTGACCATGCTTTCCGTCCACAGCGGACCGAAGCGACGCTCGAACTCCGCCGTGCTCTGGATCCGGACGGGCTTGTCCGCGGGCCCGCGCAGCGTGCGTCCAATGAACGCAGTGATCGACGTGGCCACTCCGACGATCGTGCGAACTGTGCTGGGAACCTCCTCGATATACACGCCAGGATAGGTGTATGTGGCAGGCATTCGTATTCTCCCTGCGTCAATGGAACAACGGCATCAGCCCCACAAGCATCCTGAGCCCCCGCCCCGAAGCACGCCCGGCGACCGTCTCGCCAGGAGCGACACCGTGGCGACGGCCCTGCTCGAATTTCCAAACGTCCCGCTGCCTTACGCAGCGGATACGGAGCGCCTGCGATTCGACACGGTCATGTCGAAGCACCCGCCTTGCGACCGATCACGATCTGCACCTTTACCGGATTCGACAACTTGGACTGGAACGCAAGCTTCTGGGGCGGAGGATCCGCCAGCAGAGCCACGGCCCCCGCCCCGAGAAACACGTGCGGGGCGTCCAGTCTGCGTTCGGGGGAGGAGTCGTCATCCACCGTGTAGATCAGTCCGTCGTCGTACGTGTCGGCGCTGATGGTCAGAAACAGAACGGACTTCGCCAACTTGTCGGGTTGTATGGCCACCGTTTGTTTACCGTTCTGACCGCCTGCCACGGCAGGAACTTCACACCGAATCACATCGTAGGCGAACACCTCGGGCGTGGGCTCCGCCAGGGTGTAGTGAGGACCGCCCTCAATGGACACGTTCAAGGCCCACGCGATCTTCGTCTTGGCCGCAGTAGCAGTAGGCATCGATGATTCCCCCTGTAATCCCCGCAGAGCACGGGGCACGCCGATCACGGTTCGCCGCGCGGATCCGCGCTCCCGCGTGAGGAGCCGCTTCTCAACAATCCGTCATCCGCAAACTCCGCTCAATCAACATCGCGCCGGTTCCACCGCCGACGGGAATCGCATGGCACCAGACACCACAGGCCGTGGGCCCGGTGTGCGATGAAGGAGAAGGATAGCGTCTTGGCAGACATTGGCTTCGCGCTATGAATTGGACGCTCGCATGTCGATTCGGCCCATCAACGGCGGAAATGCTAACGCGTCGCAAACAGAAACGCAAGACGTTGTTGTCAGAAATTCCCGCCAACCCGAACGGCCTGTGACGACGCCATCACCATTGCGATACGGAAGACCATGGACGTCGTTCGTCGCCGCGCGGATCGTCACCACAGCTTCAGGCAGAACGCGTCCTCCCGCCTTCGCTCCACACTTCCACTTCCTCGAAGCGAAGTAGTACTTCATCCGCCTGTGATACCCTCTGCAAACCAGTGCTTTAACCCCCGCACGGCAGGCCCGGCCTCGCATGCGCTCGACACACCCTGGAGCCACAATCCGCTCTGACACGTGCAATACCCGCCACGCCTTCGGCTGCCTGCCCGATGCCCGGCGCCATCACCGCGCCCGCCAGACCACCGGACGCATTCAGCAGCACTTCCACCCACGACGCCCATCTCGCAGTGGAGAAGGTCTGACGCGTCTCAAGGCCCAGACTCAAACCCGCCGCACCTGCCGTGGCGGCGAGGATGGCCCAGCTTCTACGGTGCAGCCACCGACTCAGCCCGCCGAACAGCGTGAAACCCATCGGCAGGTGAACCAGCAGGTTCACGACAAAGTCTTCGAGCGTGGGCGTCACCTACGCCGACTTCGACGCAGCGTGCAATTGGAACTCAAACGGCGTGAGCGAGCGCACCAGAACCAGCAGCGTCGCCACGGCACCCAGGACAACCACCTCGGTCTGCACGGCCGGCGCTGCGGTTGTGGCCGCGGACCGGCAAGGGATGCGGATCGGCTGCTCAAATCGGGGGCCACCGGCTCCTTCCTTCTCCTGGCGGCGGCGAATTGGCCGTCACGTCTGTAGTACCGGCAAGCACCCGGTCCAGGGCCTTCCGGTATCGTCGAGCATCACGAGGCCGCCCTGGAGCACGCCGGCGTGCACGGCGATGCCCGTGATGAGCTGATCGATGTGATGCGGCGCTTCCTCCGGGTGACGACCACGCTGGTCCGGGCCTTCCCGATCCATCAGCACGAATCGCTGGATCCGCACCTGGCCGTGCGAAGCATGCTTGACACCAAGGACGACTCGGATGTTTCGTGGCGGGACAAGTTCCACGAGTTCCTGCGTTTCCTGCTGCAAAGCTGCACGGCGTACGAGCGCACCTAGTACCTGGCGGCCGCCCGCCGCACCCAGACGGGTGGGATTCGGGTCGAGGCGGCAGAAGACGGAGACGCGGAGGGGAATGGCGGCGCCGTGGCCCTTGCGAACATCCAGGTGGCGACTGGCGGTACCAATCGCGACACGCGCTCCCGCCTTATGCGGGCTTTCAATACACCGTTCTTCCCGGACATTCTCGTGTGCAGCCAGGTTATGGGGGAGGGCGTTGACCTGCACCGGTACTGCCGGCATGTCATCCATCACGATCTGGCCTGGAATCCCAGCAGCATCGAGCAGCGAACCGGCCGGGTCGACCGGCTCGGCTGCAAGGCGGAAGGGCGACATCCGATCCACGTGTACCTTCCCTACCTCGCCGGCACCGCAGACGAGCGGCAGTACATGGTGATGAATGACCGCGAGCACTGGTTCCAGATCGTCATGGGCCAGGAGGCAGTGGCCAAGCTGATCCCGGACGACTCCGAAGCCGCCGGCGTGGAGTTGCCGGACGAGTTCGAGCACGGCCTGTCATTTTGCCTCGGGCTGAGTTGAATGCGGGGGGCGTTACCGCGTGAAGCCCATCCCAGGGGATCGTGTTATCCACGGCTATCGTCTGGAGAGCGTTGAGCTCCGCGATACGCCCACGATCGAGCGCAATGACAACGGCGAGTACAAGCCATCGCTGGCGTTGTCCATCAGGCAGAAATGCACAGCCGTGCCGCCAATCCTGCTACTCGACAGCGCCAAGACCCAGCTCTCGTGAATGCCACTCGGGACCGGATTGCGCGGTGTACACCGCGCAATGGGGGCAGAGAATCACCTAACAGGTTGCAAACTCTCGCAGAACTTGCAAATCACAACCCTTTCTGGTATAGTTATTTACGCGTTCCAGGCAGGGCGGATCGTCGTTCCCAAGCTGGACGTCGTCGGTTCGAATCCGATCGACCGCTATCTTTATTTCTGACAGCGGTTTACGATGTACTAGCCGAAATCGTCTCTCGGGCGGCAGCAGCACTCCAACGGCGTTTCTGGCTCAGAAACGGCGATTCTTGAGTCCAGTCCCGTAGGCTGACAGTCGTGTCGCGGCTGGTCTCCATCTCAACCGTAACCCGTTGCGATAAAAGCGCTTAACCCGATTCGCCGTGCCAAAAGCACAGGCAGTTGGTCATTTGTTGGTCACTCGGTCCAACCTGGGCTCAGAGTCGGTCACCGCGTTGGCAAGAGGTCACAGCGTCCTCGCTGTTGAACCGCACATCGTCCTCACGCTGGATCTCGCGACGATGACCTCACCAGTCTCGGGGTCGCTCGAACGTGCATTCAAACTCCGCGGCGGCGAGCGGTCGCCACGGGCTGCGCACATTTCGGGGTGGGGGAAGCCGTATGCTGCTGGCGCCATCGCCAGACGATTGACCTCGGGCCGCCAACCTGATCTAGTCCAACCTTAACGTGCCCGACCGGATTCGTCAGCGGTCATCGTCGGAGAGCACATTACTGACTTGTCCGTCGGATGTTTCTTGAACCTGGTTGGCCAGACTGTGGGGATACGCACATGATTACTGAGCTGGCAGAGACGTTCCATGGCTTGAAGGTCGTCGACTTCGACTCCGCCAAACAGGTCAGCGACGCGGGCATCGCGTATCGCATTCGCATCGATTGGGACCAGAAAGAAGCAGGTGTTAAGTTCACCGATGTGTTCGCCAAGCTCCGCGAGTCACAGCACGCGCCGGAGTTGAGGGCCATCGTCATTGGCGATTGGGGTGGAGCCGCGGAGGGGGAGAACTGCCAAGAGGTGGTCGAGGCCTTGGTTGCCGCTCGGAGCCAATTGGCGGGCATCAAGGCACTATTCATCGGCGACATCATCGGCGAGGAATGCGAGATGTCATGGATTCAGCTCGTTGACATGTCGCCGCTGTGGAATGCCTATCCAGAACTTGAGACATTTCGCGTACGAGGCATGGAGGGGCTCTCCCTGGGGACCTTGCGTTCGCAGCACCTCAGGCGCCTCATTGTCGAGACGGGAGGCATGCCGCGCAGGGTCCTTGAACAGGTGTGCCATGCCGACCTCCCGGAGCTGGAGCACCTCGAACTGTGGCTTGGGGACGACGGTTACGGTTGGGAAAGCTCCGCGGACGAGCTGCAACCGATTCTGTCCGGTTCGCTCTTTCCGAAGCTCAAGTACCTGGGGCTGCGCAACAGCTGTGTCGCCGACGAGGTGGCTCGTGCAGTTGCCGACGCTCCGATCCTCGAGCGCATCGAGGTCTTGGACATGTCGCTCGGTACGCTTGGCGACGAGGGAGCCGCAGCGCTGGCCGAATCACCGGCGGTCACCAAGCTCAGCAAGCTCGATATCCACCATCACTACGTTTCGGACGCGGTTCTGCAACAACTACAGCAGCTAGGAGTCGAACTGAACGCCGATGACCGGCAAGCACCTGACAAATGGGGTGGCGAGGCACATCGATATGTGGCGGTCTCCGAGTAGCGCGCCCACCAGGACACAAGCACCGCCGCTGACCATGATAGCGGATCCCGCCGACCCGCGCGTTGCCTTGTTCGAGGAGGCGATGCGCTCTCGTGGACTGCCTCGCCCGCGGCTCGCTCCCTATCAGGATGTCATCGCCCGACCGTGGAATCTGCGTGCTGACGTCTCACCCGGGGCCCTGCTGCGCATCGAAAGTCCCGGACGAGACGCCGAAGTGCAGAGGTTGATTCTGGATCGGGGCTACCGGGCCGCGCTCGACGAAGGTCGGCCGGCCGTTTCGCCTGCGAATGCGGCCCGGTTCGTTTCGGTGAAGGGGCTCATCGTTGATGCACGGCAGTGGTACCTCGGCTACTGCGGCGTCCTGCAAGATATTGAGGCAGCGGTCGATTGTATCGAGGCCGTTCGCTTCAGCAGCGCACCGGACGATATTCGTGTCCTGTTTGACAAGTCGATGTGCCACTCCCGCTTGCAGCAAGCTGGACTACCGGTCCCGGAGGGCCTCGGATCACCGGACTGCTGGGACGCCATGCTCAGCGCGATGCGCAGCGCTCATTGCAGCCGTGTCTTCGCAAAGCTTCGGCACGGCTCCGCCGCTTCCGGCGTGATCGCGCTCGAGACGAGCCGCGGCCGAGTTCAGGCGTGGACTACGGTGGATATGGACTCCAGCAATGGTTCCATTCGGCTCTTCAACTCGCGCCGCGTCCGCTGTAATCGAAACGTCCGCGAAATCGCACAAATGGTTGACGTCCTCTGTCAACAGGGGCTGCACGTGGAGCGATGGGTCCCGAAGGCCGGCGTAGCAGGGCACCGATTCGATTTGCGCGTGCTGGTGGTTGCGGGCCAGCCCGCGCATACCGTGGCGCGGTTGGCCGCATCCCCGATCACGAACCTCCATCTCGGGAACCAGCGGGCGACTTTGGCGACTGTTCGGGCGCGTATTGACGACGACAACTGGAACAGGCTGCTTCTCACCTGCCAGCGTGTGGGCGCCGTATTCCATCGGAGTCTGCACGTCGCGGTGGACCTGGCGGTCAGTCCGTGTGGTCGGCGACACTGGATCCTCGAGGTGAACGCCTTCGGAGATTTGCTGCGTGGGAGTCTTCATGCCGGCATGGACACGTATGAACTGCAGGTGGCGACTCTGTTCGGCCAGGGAGCAAGGGCGCATGACGTTCAGGGCTGTGCTGTTTGACTTGGACAACACGCTGTGCGATGTGGTTTCCGCTCGCGTGCGGTACGCGGTCCATGCTGCGCGCGCCGCGGGCATCCAACTTGACGCCGCAGGTTTGCGCCACGCCGCGGAGGAGGGCACGGAGACCGTGACATCGCTTTTGAAACACGAACAGGTCCGACGCGCCGCGTGGAGGACGATGCCGAGTCACGATATCGCGTGCCATGTCGAATTCAGCCAGGCCGCCCGCAGCGTCGTTGAGCGGATTGGCAGTCAGGCGCAAGTGGGCATCGTATCCAATGGTCGCTCGCGGACTCAGATGGTCAAGCTGAGGCAGGCGCTCGGTGACGTTGCGCTTTGGCCAATCGTCATTTCCGGTCAGGTTGGCGTTCGGAAGCCTGCGCGTCGCATCTTCGACCACGCATTGGCCTTGCTGGGTATGCCGGCCGACGAGGTTCTGTTCGTCGGCGACGATCCGCTGGAGGACATGCTCGGTGCAGCGCGTGTCGGCATGCGCGCCTGTTGGATTTCGCATGGTCGTTCACCGGAGCAACTGACGTGTGCGGTCGACTACGTGATCGAGGCAATCGACGAGTTGCCGGAGGCGATCCATGCTTGACGCCCGCGCGATGATCGGATCGCACGACATCCTGTTCATGACGCTGGATACGCTACGGTACGACGTCGCACAGGCCGCACTCTGTCAGGGCCTTACGCCAAACCTCCAGCGAATACTGCCACACGGTTGTTGGGAACGGCGACATTCACCGGCAACCTTCACCTATGCTGCCCATCACGCGTTTTTCAGCGGTTTCCTGCCCACTCCCCCTCAGCCCGGACCCCATCCGCGCTTGTTCGCAACCCAGTTCCATGGCAGCGAGACGACCACGGACCAGACCGCGACCTTTGAGACAGCGGACATCGTTGCGGGTCTCCGGTCACTCGGGTATCGCACGATCTGTATCGGCGGTGTCGGTTTCTTCAACAAACAAACCGCGCTCGGCAACGTCCTCCCCGCCATGTTCGAGGAGAGTCACTGGTCGGAGGAGTTGGGTGTCACGAGTCCTGTTTCCACGGAGCGACAGGTTCAGTGCGCCCTGGATCGCCTGGCGTCCCTTGGTGAGCAACGGGTGTTCCTGTTCATCAACATCTCGGCTCTGCATCAGCCGAACTGCATCTTCGCAGGCGGAACAGAGGAAGACTCGCCGGACACCCAGGCTGCCGCCATGGCGTACGTTGATTCCCAGCTCCCCCCGCTCTTCCATGTGCTTCAACAGCGCGGAGAGTGCCTGTGCATCATCTGTTCAGACCACGGTACGGCTTATGGAGAGGAAGGGTACGTTGGACATCGGTTGAGCCATCCCACCGTGCTTGATGTTCCCTATGCCGAGTTTGTCCTGCCGCGAACGGGGGGTACGGCGTGACGACATCATCAGCATTGTCGATCCTCGCAGCGAGCCCGTATTCGGGGTACGCCTACGCCTATCCGCACAAGACAGCCTATCGCCCGCTCTGCCCGCCGGTCCCGCTTTCCGACGTTTGGCAGACGGAGCCGCGTGACGCTCTGTTCTGCTACGTACACATACCGTTTTGTGAGATGCGTTGCGGTTTCTGCAATCTACTGACGGCCGCACGACCACCCGCGGCGATGGTCAATGCGTATCTGGACAGTCTGCAGCGGCAGGCGGACGCGGTCATGTCCGCCGTGGCTGGCGCCTCTTTTGCCCGGTTTGCCGTCGGCGGAGGAACACCGACCTATCTGTCCAGTGCACAGCTCCAGCGGCTTCTCAGCCTGCTGCGCGGGGTCGGGATCGACCCCCAACAAGTTCCCGGCTCTGTCGAGACATCGCCGGCCACGGTGACACGAGAACGCCTGGCCGTTCTGCGGGATGCGGGGGTTGCCCGCATCAGCATCGGCGTACAGACGTTCTGCGAGCAGGAATCCCGAAAGCTGGGGCGCCGCCAGTCAAGGCACCTCGTCGAAACGGCGGTTCATGCGATCGCAGCAACCGGGTTTCCCTGCGTGAACATCGACCTCATGTACGGCGGGGAAGACCAAACGCTACTGAGCTGGACGCAGACGGTGCAGCAGGCAATCGATGCAAACCCGGACGAGGTCTATCTGTACCCGCTGTATGTTCGCCCCATGACGGGGCTGTGGAAACAGAGACACCAGTGGGATGATCAGCGAATGACGGCGTATCGGGCGGCCCGCGATCTGCTTCGCGAAAGAGACTTCGAGCAGCTGTCCATGCGCATGTTCCGGCGGTCGCCAGCAGGTGACCAGGCTGAGCCAGAGTACTGCTGCCAGCGCGACGGGATGATCGGGCTGGGCTGCGGCGCCCGTTCGTACACCCGTTCACTGCACTATGCGACGGAATACGCCGTCGGACGCGCGGGCGTCCTCGGCCTGATCGATGCGTACATCGCGACGAGTGACGCCGAATTCGCCCGAGTGTCACACGGCATTCGATTGAACCGCGATGAACAGGTCAGGCGCTTTGTCATCAAGTCGTTATTGCGGGCGCCAGGAATCGACCGTCGCCTCTACCGGGAAGCCTTCGAGACTGACGTGCTGGAGGATCTTCCTCAACTCGGGGAACTGGTGGACGCCGGATGGGCGGAAGCGCGAGACAGCCGAATCGTCTTGACGGCTGC
>JAFGJQ010000516.1 GCA_016929015.1 Phycisphaerae bacterium
GGCATCGGCCGTCTCCTTCTCGAAAAACGGCAATGCCTAACACATACCGAACTTACGGACCGGAGTCAAGCAGAGAGTCAGGTTGTCTAATTGTTGAGGGCCGCGTCGACCCGTTTGGGGATGGCGTCATCGGGGATCAGATCGCATAACGGATGAGCAACGAAGAGGCCTTCCGCCAACATGCCTGTTGTCTCAACATGCCGCGTCTCCTGGTTCGGCACACGGAGACGCGAATGCTCCACGTACGCAAGACTTTCTCAACCGCCTCCGATTCCCTGTTCTTCTGCCAAGACGTGTCCCGCATCGCGGAAGGCATCGGCGCTGTCCCGATCGCAGACGAAAGGTCAAAGATCCTCCCCGAATTTCGTCGCAACGTGCGCTAGACGATGGCCGTTCGCGACCTCCTTGCGGGCTGTCGCGTGTGAACAGCATCATGTCAGGATGCCATGCCTCAGGGGAGTTGGTGTAAGTTCTGCCGGTAAATAAAGTTACACGAGGCGCTATCCAGCGTGAATGGCATCCGCGACTGTTCCTGATACTGCAGGTTTGATGACGGCAGGGTGGAACGTGGGGCACGCGCTCCACCCGGCGGACATCCCTGTCGCGATCTTCCCGGCGTACACGTTCCGCCGCGCCGCGTGGCCCCTGTGAAGTGCGAGTTGTTCAACAGTTCATGGGCGCTTGAGTTTGGCCCAGCAGATCGGTACTATAGATGAGGAGGATCGGGGAGGTAGAGAGTCTGACAGGTTCCGCCTTCCCTTCGCACAGGGTGGGAGATAAGAGTCACACAAAGATGCTTGCCTTTCACTCGGTTGCGCTCGGCAGCCGGGGGCAAGAACTGTTATCGTTCATACCTGGGAGGACAACGACATGAACCAATCCGACTGTATTCGAATTGCCGTGGTGGGCGCGGCGTTCCTCGGCCTGGCCATTCCGGTTGGCGCCGCATACGACATTATCGATCTGGGTACGATTGATGGGGGCTCCAGCCAAGCCTACGCGTTGAACAACGCGGGGCAGGTGGCGGGTCGGTCGAAACCTGAGGTGGGCATTGCCCAGGGTTTCTTCTGGAGTCAGGGCACGATGACCGGCTTCGGAGATGCAATCAACTGGGCGCGGGGTATCAACGATTCCGGGCAGGTCGTCGGGAACACGTACCTCTGGGAGTCCGGCGCGTTCGTCGACCTGGGAATCGGAGATGGCATAGCAAGCGCCATCAACAACAGCGGCCTGGTCGTCGGCTGGTCGGCCACCTTGAATCCGGAGGGGATGAGCGGGTTCGTCTGGAACAACGGCACCGTGACGACGCTGCTGACGCCCGGGGACAAGCCAAGTTGGGGGTACGCGCTAAACGAACTGGGGCACGTCGCTGGCAACTACTACACCATGGATGTCCCGCACCGATCTCATGCCGCCGTCTGGATCGATGGCGAAATCACGGATCTGGGAACCCTTGAAGGCGGTGTCTCCAGCTTTGCCTTTGGCATCAACGATTCCGGCCAGGTTGTGGGCAACAGCATGAAAGGGGGCTCCAGCGGGCGTGGCGCGTTTCTTTACGAGAACGGCGTGATGAGGGACCTCGGCTCGCTGGGCGGTTCAGCGCTTGCGTTCGCAATCAACAACGCCGGGCAAGTCGTCGGGCGGTCGATGGATAGTATGGGTGCATACCGGGCGTTCCTGTGGCAGAACGACGAACTGATCGACCTGAACGAGTTGCTGCCACCCGGATCGGGATGGGTGCTTCGAGAGGCCATGGACATCAACGAACACGGTTGGATCACGGGTTCTGGAGTTGCACCGAACGGTGAAACTCGCGCATTCCTGCTCGTGCCCGAACCTGTCGCACTGTCTCTGCTGGGCATTGGAGGTCTTGTCCTGCTCCGTCGCACACAATGTCGCTGATTTCGGCGGAATCAACCACACTTCGAGAGCTGCAGGACCGCTGCAGCTCTTTTTTTGGATTCCGCGCCACAACAGGAACAGCGCAGGGCACCCCGGGGGCTGCACGATAGCCTATGCTCCATGCTCCGTGTCGTACGCGCTGCACTGCCCGGCCGCCGCCAGCTCTGGATGAGTGACCACCGATGCGGCCTGACTTCCCTTTCTCCACTCACATCTCGCCTTCCCTGTTGTCGCCCCGGCGGGTAGCATCGGGTCGCCGTGGGTTTGCACACGGTCCGAAAGGAGGTCCAGCTATGTCTTTCAGCGGTCGCGTGGTGGCGATCCTGCTCGGTCTTCTGACGCCGGTTGCCCTGGCAATGGGCGGGCAGGAGCCGACGGCCTGCGTTTTCGAGCATGTGGACCAGTGGACGAAGTCTGCGAAGGCCGCGGAGTTGCTTGAACAGGCGGGCTTTCACGTTCGCCCGCTGTCGCTGGATCGGTCCGCGGCCGACCTCGATGTGGATCTGATCTTCATCGGCTCGTTCGCCAGCGAGCACCCGCAGTACGGGGCGTACATGGCGGCCTACGCCGAGGGCCTCTACCACTTCGTCGACCACGGGCACACGCTCGTGCAGATGACGCAGGCTGACCAGGTCGAGCCGGAGCCGCCCTTTCTGCCCAGCACGCACGGGGCCCGGCGCTGCGACCGAGACTTCCAGACGGCCTACGTGCTCTCCCCCGAGCATCCGCTTCTTCGTGGAATCGAAAGTACTGACAAAGCGATTACGCTTCATCCCACGCGGACGATCTGGGAATCGTTCAATGAACAGGGCGGCTTCGAGGTCATTCTGGCGGGCGACGACCAGGCCCAGTTCCCCGCTCTGATGGAAGGCGCCTACGGGCAGGGCCGCATCGTGCTGTCGGCCATGGCGTTCGACAAGGTCATCACGCCTATCGAGAGCGTCACGCCGGAGATGCTTGCTGGGCAGGACGCGCTGGCCCGCGCCTTCTTCCGCAACCTCGCCGGGCACGTGGTCCGCGTTCGCGATCGAAACACGGTTCCGCTGAATATCACCCCCTCGCCGCGCGGCGCAAAGGAGTTTGTCCCGGGCGCCTGGACGCTGGTCGTTTTGCCGGACACGCAGGTCTACTCGCTACGGTTCCCGGGGCTGTTCACCGCCCAGACCGGCTGGATTCTCCAGAATCGCCAGCCGCGCAACATCCAGTACGTTGTCCAGCTCGGCGACATCGTCAACAACAACACCCCGCGCGAGTGGGCCAACGCCCGCGCCGCGCTTCGGCTGCTGGACGGGGTTGTGCCCTATGCCCTGTGCCCGGGCAACCACGACTACGGCCCCAGCGGCGACGCCTCCCAGCGCAACACGCTACTCAACGAATACTTCCCATTCGACGAGATCTCGCGGTGGCCGACGTTCGGCGGCGCGATGGAAAAGGGCCGGCTCGACAATACGTATCACCTGTTCGAGACCGGCGACGTCAAATGGATCATCCTGGCCCTGGAGTGGGCGCCGCGCGACGAGACGGTGGCGTGGGCCAACGACGTGATGTCACGGCACCCGGACCACAGCGGCATTCTGATCACGCACGCGTTCGTGAACAACAACGATCGGCGTTACGACATCACCGACACCGAACACCCGCAGGATTACAACCCGCATCAGTACCGCACGCCTGGAAGCAAGAACGACGGGCAGCAGCTCTGGGACAAGCTGGTCCGCAAGCACAACTTCGCGCTGGTGCTCAACGGACACGTTCTGGGCGACGGCACCGGCTACGTGGCGACGAAAAACGACCGGGGCCGCACGGTGCATCAGATTCTGTCGAACTACCAGATGCGTGAACTCGGCGGCGAGGCCTACCTGCGACTGCTGGAGTTCGACCCGGACGGGAAGACCGTGCTGGTGAAAACGTACTCACCGTTGTATGACAGCTACATGCTGGCACCGGATCAGCACTTCGAAATCCGTCTTCGCTGAATCCGCCGGCGCGCCGGGGCAAGCCCCGGGACGGGGGTTCGGGCAACTTGGCAAGTGTGCGTCGGCGTGGCGCGGGGGCCGGCATGCCTTGCCCGCCAATCCTTGTCCCGATCCGTTGTGAGCGGTCGCCGGCGGCGGTTGACGAGCACGCGACGGCGCGCTATTCTCCGTCGGCGCTGAGCTGGATCATCCAGCCGGACGCGAGGGCCGGTCAAAGCAGCGAAAGGAGTGCGGGGTGAGCTTCAAGAATTTGCGTGGCACATGTTCGGGACTGGTGGCGGCGGTGGCATGGATCGCGTTGCCGGCCGCGGCGTTGGCGCAGTTCGGGGAGGACTGGGACGTCTTCCAGGATCCCGAGACGGGCGAGACCTGCGGCGTGGTCAACACGTCCAACGTCGATCTCACCATCGTCGCGGATACCGGGGAGGTCATCCTTATCACGGATCGAGATACGCTGCTCGACAGGTTGTTCGTCGACGAGGACAACAACGTGTTCTACAACGGCTTCGCCTCCGGCCAGATCGTGTTCGCCGACGATGCGGACGGCTATCCGGCCGTGTTCTGGATCACCGACCGCGGCACGGTTGTGGAGGTCGACGAGCGCACCGGAGAGCCGCTGGACAGCGGGCTCTTCCCCGAAGAGGTCGGCAACACCGGCTGTGACCCGTGCGACTCCATCGACGACGATCCATTCTGCTACGACGGAGATATCGATGGCGGCGGGTTCCGCTTCGGTCCGATCCTCTGCGGAGCCGGAGCGGCCCCGGCCCTGTTGCTCTCGGCCGCCGCCCTGCCCCTGGTAGGCTGGATGCACCGACGCCGACGCTAGCCCCTGCGGGCAAGCCTGTTTCCCGATGCGTTCAGGCAACTCGCAACCGCTCAGGCCTGCAATGTGCGCAGCGGGAGACACCCCACGCATTTGCAGTATTGCGCTGAATGCCGCCGCGGGGCGAAGCACAGCATCGCTCGCAGATTCCGCGCGCGGCTGTACGAATCACGACTGCTCCCGAGCCGGCGCGAGACCCGCAATTCCCTGTCCCACGGACACATAGGAACTCGTTGGGCCGCACGACCCGGCCAGGAACGCGGAGTCGGTGCAGAAAGACTATTGCCTGAGCATTTCCTGCCGTAGAATGCGCCTGAACCGGAGATTGAGGTCGGGGTCGGCGACGACAATACCCGGGGCAGCGAGCACGTCTGATCGTCGCGAGTGCGTGAGCCGGGCATGGCCCGTGAGCATAAGCCATCGTGGTCCGTGGGGCGACACTCGTTCCCGGGCGCAAGGAGGCGACAACGATGGATTTTCTGAGGAACATGCCGCTGGGCGTCAAGGTGTCCTTGCTCGGGGCCGGCAGCGTGTTGGCCACGGCTGCCGCGCTGGTGGGACTCGCGACCTGTCAGAGCGGCGAATACAACTCGCTTGCGCAGCACGAAGTGAACGGACTGATCGAAGCTGATCTGGACCACATTGCACGGGGAGTCTACAGCCTCGTTCAGACGGAAGACGAGGCCGTCCAGCAGCAAGTCGACTACAACCTCAACGTCGCGCGGCACGTTCTTGCCAAGGCCGGCGGCGTCAGCCTGTCGCCGGAGGCCGTAACCTGGACCGCGACAAATCAGTACACCGACGCAACAACGCAAATCCGGCTGCCGCAGATGCTCGTAGGCGGCCAGTGGCTGGGGCAGAACAGCGACCCCTCCGTCGAAACCAGCGTGGTCGATGAGGTGACTCGGCTCGTCGGCGAGACCGCCACCATCTTCCAGCGCCTGAATGAGCAGGGCGACATGCTCCGTGTGGCGACCACGGTCCGGACGAGCGAGGGGAAGCGAGCCATCGGCACCTACATTCCCGCCATCGAGCCGAACGGCGTCTCCAATCAGGTGATCGCAGCCATCCGGAGTGGAACCACCTACCACGGTCGGGCCTATGTTGTTGACACGTGGTACCTCACCGCCTACGAGCCGATCACGGATGACGCGGGCCGCCTGGTGGGAATGCTGTACGTCGGCGTCAAACAGAGCAACGTGGAGTCACGGGTGCGACGCGCGATCATCGAAACCAAGGTCGGCAAGACCGGGTATGTCTACGTTCTGGGCAGCCAGGGCGAACGCCGGGGCCGCTACATTATCTCCCAACGGGGCGGACGTGACGGCGAGGATGTCTGGGACAGCCGGGATAGCGATGGCCGCTGCGTGATACAAGCGATTGTCCGCAAGGCGATGGCTCTGCCGCCCGGTGAACTGGCCACGCAGCGCTACCGCTGGCAGAATCCGGACGAGCCCTCGCCGCGCTGGAAAGTGGCCCGTCTTGCCTACTACGCGCCCTGGGACTGGGTCATCGGAACCAGCGTCTACGAGGACGAACTGCAGAGTTACAGCGCGATTCTGAATGGCGGCCGGGTACGGATGACCAGTGTAATGGGGCTGGCCGGGCTGGGAATCACGCTGCTGATCGGTCTGGTCGGCGCCTTTGTCGCCCGGACGATCGTTCGCCCGGTTACGCAGATGACCCAAGCGGCCGAGACCATCACCCGGGGCGACCTGAGTCAGATCGTGCAAGTCCGCTCCCGCGACGAGGTCGGCACGCTGGCCACCACGTTCAACTTTATGACCCAGAAACTCAACGAGACGCTGCAGGGCCTCCACCAGGCGCGAGAGGAGCTCGAGCAGCGCGTGCTCGAACGGACCAGCGAACTCGAGACAAGCAACGAGCAGCTCCAGCGGGAGATCGAAGAACGCAAGCGAGCCGAGCATCAATTGACGTGCCGATCGCAGGAGTTGGCGCGTTCGAACGCCGAGCTGGAGCAGTTCGCCTACGTCGCCTCGCACGATTTGCAGGAGCCGCTGCGGATGGTCGCCAGCTACCTGCAGCTTCTGGAACGGCGATACAAGGATCAGCTCGACTCCGATGCCCACGAGTTCATCGCGTTCGCGGTGGACGGAGCCAAGCGGATGCGGACCCTGATCGATGACCTGCTGACCTACTCGCGCGTCGCGACCCGGGCGCAGTCATTCCAACCCACCGACTGCGAGGCGGTGCTGACGACCGTGCTGACCAACCTGTACGTGGCCATTGCAGAGAGCGGCGCGCGCATCACGCACGCCCCCTTGCCCACGGTGTCGGCCGACGCCACGCAACTGGCGCAGTTGTTCCAGAACCTCATCGCGAACGCCATACGCTTCCGTGGCGGGCAGCCCCCCGAGATCCGCATTGACGCGGAAACGCGCAACGGCTTCTGGCGTTTCTCGGTCCGGGATAGCGGGATCGGAATCGAGCCGCGCCATTTCGAGCGGATCTTCCAGGTCTTCCAGCGCTTGCACGGGCGGGCGGAGTACGCCGGCACCGGTATCGGCCTGGCGATCTGCAAGAAGATCGTGGAGCGCCACGGCGGCGACATCTGGGTCGAATCGGAAATCGGGAAGGGCGCGACCTTCCATTTCACCATCCCAGGGAAGAGAGCGGAGCCATGACGCACAACGCCGAACCAGCAAGACCCATCGAGCTTCTGATGGTCGAGGACAATCCGGGTGACGTGCGCCTGACGCGCGAGGCTCTGAAGCAGGGCAAGGTCCGCAACAACCTCCACGTCGTGGAAGACGGCGACGCGGCGGTGGCGTTCGTGCGACGGGAAGGACCGTTCGCCGACTCGCCACGGCCGGATCTCATTCTGCTGGACTTGAATCTCCCCAAGAAAGACGGACGCGAGGTGTTGGCCCTGCTCAAGGCCGACGAAAACCTGAGACGAATTCCCGTGGTGATCCTCACCACCTCCCAAGCCGAAGCGGATATCATCAAGGCATACAATCTGAATGCGAACTGCTACATCACCAAGCCCGTCGATGTGGAGCAATTCATCCGCGCGGTACGGGCGATCGAGGATTTCTGGCTGACCATCGTCAGACTCTCTCCAGCGTGATTCCATGAGAAAAGAGCCAATCAAGGTCCTGTTGATCGAGGACAACCCCGGCGACGCGCGGCTGATCGGCGAAATGTTCGCCGATGGCAAAGGCCTGCCCTGCACGCTGGAGCGGGCCGACAGCCTCGCGGCCGGTATACGGCGCATCGCGCGAGGCGACGTCGATGTCGTTCTCCTGGACCTGGGACTTCCGGACAGCGTGGGGATCGAGACGTTGCGCTCGCTGCTCGCTGAGGCCCGGCCTTTGCCGACCATCGTGGTCATGAGCGGCGTGGGCGACGAGGAAGTCGGCGTGCAGGCCGTCCAGGAAGGGGCGCAGGATTACCTGGTCAAGGGCCACGTGGACGGTGGCCTGCTGGTTCGATCGATTCGGTATGCCCTCGAGCGGAGCGAGGCCGAGCAGGCCCTGCGGCAAGCCCAGATTGAACTCGAGCACATCGTGCAGGAACGGACCGCCAGGCTGGCCGAGGCCGTCCGGGCCCTGGAGCAGGACATCGCCGAGCGCAAGCGGGTGGAACAGGCGCTGCGGGCAAGCGAGCAGAAGTACCGCCGGATCGTCGAGACTTCCGGGGAGGGGATCATCGCGATCGATCGGCACGAGGACATCACGTTCATCAACCCGCGAATGGCTGAACTGCTCGGCTATCGTCCGGAGGAGCTGCTGGGGTGTCCGGTGCGCGAGCTGATGATCCAGGAGGAGCGGGCCGACCACGACGAGCGGATGCGCCGGCGGCGGACGGGGCAACCGGATCACTACGAGCGTCGGTTTTACCGCAAGGACGGTGACGAAATCGTCGTTCTGACCAACGCGACGCCGCTCATGGACGATTCCGGTCAGTTCCACGGCTCCTTCGCGATGTTCACCGACATCACGGAGAACAAGCGAGCCGAGGAAGCACTGCGTTGGGAACTGGCGGTCAACCGGGCGCTGTCGGAACTCTCGCGGGCACTCATGTCTCCCGCCTCCGACATCGGGACGATTGCCCGCCTCACCCTGGACCACGCCAGGCAACTCACCGGGAGCGAACACGGGTGTGTCGCCACCGTAGATCCCGACACGCACGACGTCATCATACACGCGATGACGTCCGTGATGGACGAGGAATGCCAGGTGAGCGGCGAAAATCGCCACACCGAGTTCCCCCTCGGCCCGGGCAATGGCTGCCTGCAACTCTGGGGCCGTTCGCTCGATACTCGGCGGCCCTTCTACACCAACTCGCCCGCCGCGCCCGAGACGTCCGGCGGCGCTCCAGCGGAGCACAGTCCACTCCAACGTTTTCTCTCCGTGCCGGCGGTCCTGGGCGACCGGTTGTTGGGCCAGGTCGCCGTGGCCAATGCCGATCGCGACTACACCTCCCGGGAGCTGGACGCGGTACGGCGTTTGACGGAGCTGTACGTGCTCGCCCTGGACCGCAAGCGAGTTGAATACGCGTTGCGTGAATCGGAACGGCGATTCGAGCAGGTTGCGGAAAACGCCCAGGAATGGATCTGGGAGACGAATCGGGAGGGTCTGTATACCTTCGCCAGTCCGGCCGTGAAGCAGATTCTGGGTTATGAGCCCGAGGAGATCATCGGAAAGAAACACTTCTACGACCTGTTCCATCCGGAAGATCGCGAAAAGTGCCGGCAGGCGGCGTTGGGCGCATTTGCCGAGAAACGCTCGTTCCGTGAGTTCGCCAATCGGAACATCCACAAGAACGGGACGGAAGTCTGGCTCTCGACGAGCGCGGTGCCGATGCTCGACGAGTCCGGCCGCCTGCTCGGGTATCGCGGTGCGGACACGGACATCACGGAGCGAATGCGGGCCGAGGAACAGCGTATGGCACACGTGCGCTTCCTGGAGAATCTGGAGAGGATCGAATGTGCCATCCGTTCGGCGGAAGACGTCGATCAGATGCTGCGCGATGTGCTGGAAACGGCACGCCGCATCTTCGACACCGATCGCGCCTGGTTGTTTTATCCGTGCGATCCGGAGGCATCGACCTTCACGGTTCCCGTGCTATGCGCCGCACCGCAGTTCCCCATCGCGCCGGAACTGCTGCAAACCCAGCCGATGACACCCGACACGGCCGCCGTGCTTCGGGCCGTACTGGCTTCCGAGAAACCGATCTGCCACAATCCTGAATCCGGGGCCGTGCTCCCGGATTCCGCCACGCGGTTCGGCGTGCAATCTCAGATCCAAATGGCCGTCCATCCCAGGGTGGATTCCCCGTGGGTGTTCGGCCTGCACCAATGCTCGTACGCGCGCATCTGGACCGCCTCGGAGGAACAGCTCTTCCGGGAGATCGGCCGGCGGCTCGCCGATGGACTCAGCAGCATGCTCTTTTTGCGAGACCTGCGCGCCAGCGAGGAGCGTTTCCGGAATCTGGTCACGCAGGCGGCGGACGCATTCTTCCTCCACGATTACGAGGGTCGGATTCTTGACGTCAATGAGATCGCCTGCGACAGCCTGGGGTTCAGCCGCCAGGAATTGCTCGCGATGAACATCGCGGACATCGACGTGGAGGTGGAGAGTCAACGGCACAAGGAGCGGTTCTGGAAGGCGCTGCGGCCGGACAACCCCGTGACCTTCGAGGGAATGCATCGCCGCAAGGACGGCTCCACTTTCCCGGTTGAGGTGCGACTGGGAGTGATGGAGCTGGGCGAACAGCAGCTCATGCTGGGTTTGGTGCGTGACATCACGCAGCGCAAACAACTCGAGTCGCAACTCCTGCAATCACAGAAAATGGAGGCCGTCGGTCAACTCGCCGGCGGCGTGGCCCACGACTTCAACAACATCCTGACCGCCATTCTCGGCAATTCCGAACTCGCCCTGACCCGGTTGGCCGAAGCTCTCCCGGCCATGGATCCGTCCGTGGATTGCCTGCAGCAGATCGAGCGCAGCGCGCTCCGAGCCGCGGACTTGACCCGCCAATTGCTGGCTTTCAGCCGCCGGCAGGTCGTCCAGCCGCGAATCGTGAACGTTCGCGAAATGCTGGTCCCAATGGAGAAGATGCTGCGGCGGCTGTTGACCGAAAACATTTCGCTCGAGATGAAGGGCGAGGGCTTCTCGTGGCCGGTACGGATCGATCCCGGCCAGTTCGAGCAAGTCGTCATGAACCTGGTGGTCAACGCCCGGGACGCAATGCCCGACGGCGGCATCCTCACCCTCGAGATCCAGAACACGAATCTGGACGACGAGTATGTTCACGCCCACACCGAGGCCCGGCCGGGCCCCCACGTCATGCTGGTCGTCAGCGACACGGGTTGCGGGATGGACGCCAAGGTGATCGGGCGAATCTTCGAGCCGTTCTTCACCACCAAGAGCGTCAGCCAGGGAACGGGCCTTGGCCTGGCCATGGTGTACGGCATCGTGAAACAGGCCGGCGGGCATATCCAGGTCTACAGCGAACCTGGGCATGGATCGACCCTCAAGGTCTATTTGCCCGCCGTCCTGGATGCCGCGGAAACGCCGCGAACCGCAGAAACGGCCGAACGCCCGCGGGGCGGCACGGAAACCATTCTTCTGTGCGAAGACGATCTCGCGGTGCGTCAGCTCACGGCGCTCATGCTGAAAGGCGCCGGCTATCACGTTCTGTGCGCCGAAAACGGCGCGCGGGCGCTTCTCTTGTCTGCCGAGCATCCCGGCCCGATCCAACTGTTGATCACGGACGTGATCATGCCCGATACCAACGGGAAGAAGCTCGCGGACGAAGTGATGGCTGCCCGTCCCGACCTGCGGGTCCTCTATATTTCCGGTTACACGTCCAACGTGATCGCCCACCACGGCGTCCTCAACGAGGGCATCGAGTTTCTGGAGAAGCCGTTCACCCGGCGATCCCTGCTGAAACGCGTGCGAGAGGTTCTGGAATCCGGGCACACCGTGCCCGCTGCTTGCGCTGAGGTGAATTCCCCCGCGCGATGAATCGGCGCCTTGGATCGCGCGGTGACACCTGGACATCCCCTTCCTGTCACACGCCGGGGGAATCGCCGACCACAGTACCACGAACGAACCGGGCGTTTGTCGGGTCAACCACGGTCCCTGGACCTCACGCCCGGTCAGGCTCCGTCGTCGGTGCGGTGCAGGGCGAGGAGGGGGCGTGCCCGTTTGGCGCAGCGGCACTCCAGAGCGGATCGATTGCCGCCCAGAGCGCGTGGAGGTCTTCCACGCAGCCGGTGGCCGTGTGCTCCACCACCGCCTTGCCCTGTATCTGGGCCTGGGTCACGGCCGCATCGTAGCGAATCCGGCCGGCCACCGTCATGCCCGCCTCGGCGGCGTGGGCGTCAATTGTCTGCGACACGTCCGGATTGATGTCCCACTTGTTGATGCACACCAGCGTCGGAACGCCGAAATGCCGGGTCAGTTCGCCCACCCGCGTCAGATCGTGCAGGCCGCTGGGCGTGGGCTCCGTGACGACCAGGGTCAGGGCGGCGCCGGTGATGCTCGCGATGACGGGGCATCCGATGCCCGGTGAGCCGTCGATAAGAACACGCTCGATCCCCTGTTCCTCGGCAAGCTTGCGGGCGTTTTGCCGAATCAGGCTGACCAGCTTGCCGGAGTTCTCCGCGGCGGTGCCGAGCCGGGCATGCACCAGCGGCCCGCAGCGCGTATCCGACACGAACCACTCGCCGCACGTACGCTCCACGAAGTCAATGGCGTGAACGGGACAGAAATGGACGCACACTCCGCAGCCTTCACACGCGAGCGGATCGATGACGAACACCGGCGGGCCACCCTGCCCGGAGGCCTGCCACATTTCCCGCATGATCTCGTTCGTCCGCAAGGCACACGCGCGCTGACAGAGGTCGCATCCCCGGCAGGCCGAATGCGAGCCGCGCGGCGCCGCCGCGTCATTCCCGCCGGTACACTGCAATATGGCGTCGTAGCGGCAGTACGTTACGCAGGCGCCGCACGAAATGCAGTCCGGCTGGCGGATGATCGCCTCGTGGCCGCTGCGAAACTCCTCTCGCCGCCGGATCGTGGGCGCCAGCACCAGATGCAGGTCTGCGGCGTCCACGTCGCAATCGGCAATGACGCATCGCCCCGCAAGCACGGCCAGGGATGCCGCAATCGAGGTCTTGCCCGTTCCCCCTTTGCCGCTGATGACCACCAATTCTCTCATCACAGGTCGCTCCGCATCGCCGACGGGCGCACACGCCCCTGACCGCTTTCCTTTTCCAGTCGCGCCAGCAGTTTCTGGAACACACGACGGTACGAAGGCAGGGCCTTACCGGCCAGTTCGCCCCGCGAGTACGCCTCGGCCACGCGCCGGTCATCCGGAATTTCGGCCAGCACGGACAACCCCTCGGTGCGGGCGTATCGCCGGGTTTCCCGGTCCCCGGAGTCCGCACGGTTAATGACCACGCCCATCGGCAGGCCCAGGGCGCGAGTCATGTCCACGGCCAGTTTCAGGTCGTTCAGTCCGAACGGCGTGGGTTCCGTCACGAGCAGGACGAAATCCACGCCGCGCACGGCCTCGATGACCGGGCACGATGTGCCGGGCGGCGCGTCGATGAGGGTCAGGTCGGCCTGTGGGGCCGCCGCCTTGACCTGCCGGATCAGAGGCGGGCTCATCGCCTCACCCACGTTCAACAGCCCGCTCGTGAACCGGATTTGCTCCGCGTGCCCGGTGCGCAGCATGCCGATCTCCCGCGGGACCTCCCGGATGGCACCGGTCGGGCAGACGAGTTTGCAGCCGCCGCAGCCGTGGCACAACTCGGGAAACACCAGAACGGTGACATCCAACGGGGCGATTGCGCTGAACCGGCAGATTTCGCCGCACTTGCCGCAATGGGTGCATTTGGCTTCGTCCACCTGCGGGATGGGGCGCGTGACCACCTGATGAGCTCGCCACTCGGGCATTAGAAACAGGTGGCCGTTCGGCTCTTCCACATCGCAGTCCACGTACGACACGGATCGTCCGCACGTGGAGGCCACCCAGGCCAGGTTCGTGGCCACGGTGGTCTTGCCGGTTCCGCCCTTGCCACTGGCGACGGCTACCTTCATGATGCTGGACCTCTTGCGGCATCCGCCGCCGGCGTGTCAACACGACGCACAAACAGCAGGGGAAACACGATGTCGCTGGTGCAGCAGGGGACCCAGACGGCCAGGAAGAGGAA
>JAFGJQ010000517.1 GCA_016929015.1 Phycisphaerae bacterium
GGACGGCGTGGCCGGTGCCCCAGGGCTTGGTGCGGCCCGCGGGAGGGGTGTGGCCGGCGGGCAGCGCGTCGAGTTCCTGGAATGCATAGCTCACGGGCAGTCGGTCCTCGAACCGCCGGCCGATCGTCTCGCGAAAGGCGTCTTCGATGTCGCGGCGGATGACGAACACCAGCCGGCCGAAGCCCGCCCGCATGGCGTCAAACACGGAGAAATCAATAATGGCCTCGCCGTTGGGCCCGACCGGATCGATCTGCTTGAGCCCGCCGTATCGCGAGCCCATGCCGGCGGCAAGAATCAGCAGCGTTGGTTTCATGCGGCCTATCGTAACGAAGAAGGCGGCGATAAAAAAGGAATGCGCAGACAACCTTGGCGGCACCGGGCCGCGGAAACAGAATTGCACCGATGGGGCGGCAACACAGTATAATCTCCGGCGATGACCGAACCTAATTCAGACACGAACCTTGCGGAGCGGCAGTCGCCGTGGGTCGCGCTGCGATCGGCCGCTTATCAGACGTTCATTTACCAGAAAATGGTGAAGCAGGCGTCGCCGGATGCCCGCCCGGGCGACTGCGTGGCGGTGTATGACCGGCGCGGCTCGCTGTTCGGCCACGGACTCTACAACCCGCGGTCGGCCATCGCGGTACGCATGTTGCGCTTTGGCGAGGGGACGCTGGAGGAGGAGTTCTGGCGCGATGCGATCGGGCGGGCCGTGGCGCTGCGCCGCAGGCGCCTCAACCTGGATGCAGTCACGAATGCATATCGGCTGGTTCATGCGGAGGGGGACGACCTCAGCGGGCTGGTGGTCGATCGCTACGGCGACGTGCTGTCCGTGGAGGTTTTCAGCCTCGGCATGTGGCGGCTGCTGGACCGACTGCTGCCGTTGTTGCACGCGGCGGCGGGCACGCGGCATCATCGCGTACACGTGGATGAGCGAGTGCAGCGGCAGGAGGGGTTCACCGCGGAGCCGGTCGTTTCGGACGGGTGCCCGGGGTCGGTAAACATCACGGAGCACGGCGTGCGGTTCCGCGTGCAATTCGAGGGCGGGCACAAGACGGGCTTCTTCTGCGACCAGCGGGAGAACCGGCGGCGCCTAGCGGAGCTGGCCGGCGGCGGCAGCGTGCTGGACGTGTGCTGCTACTCCGGCGGGTTCGGCATCTATGCGAAGGTGCAAGGCGGCGCGGCGGACGTGACCTGCGTGGACCTGGACGAGGCCGCCGTCGCTATGGCGCGGGTCAACGCGAACCTCAACCAGGTGCGTGTGGACACCGTGCAGGCCGATGCGTTCACGTACATGCGGCAGATGCAGGTGAACCGTCGGCAGTACGACGTGCTGGTGCTCGATCCGCCGAAGCTGATCTTCGGCCGTAACGACACCGAGGAGGGCCGCAGGAAGTACGCCGACCTCAACCGGCTGGCGGCAAGCCTGGTGGCGCCGGGCGGGCTGCTGCTGACCTGCTCGTGCAGCGGCGCGATGGGGCGTGACGAATTCTTGTCCCTGGTGACGGCCTCGGTGCGACAGGCCGGCCGGTCCGTCCAGATTCTGGCGGTAACCGGCGCCGGCATGGACCACCCTGTCTCGCCTCGCTGCCCGGAGTCGGCATACCTCAAGGCGGTGTGGGTCCGCGTGCTGTGAGGAGCGTGGACGCTTCCCGTGACGCGTTCGGGCACTGAGGAGACGCGACACTCGCGTCGAGATGCTCACACGGCCATCGCGTTAGGCTCACGCTCCGCCACTTCCTGCTTCTGTCTCCGGATCGGATTCGGAGGCAGCGGGCGCCGTGGTCGGCGGCGGGGGCTCGACGAGTCGGATCGGCGCAACCTCGTCGGGGTCCAGCCGGACGTGGCGGGCCGGGGACGGCAGATCGAACGAAAGCGGCGTCTCTTTGGCTCGTAGCGCGGCCGGCCTGCGGAGCGTCTGCCCGTCCTCCATCTCAATCGCCACGTCGAGGTCGGTCTCGTAATAGTCCTCCTCCTGGACTTGGCGGATCGTGAGCTTCAGCTTCGCGCCCTTGCCGGCCGGCTCGTTCGACCATTCCACGGCGATCTTCGGGCAGCCGGCGCGGAAGAACCAGTCGTCGAAGAAGCGCCGAAGGTCCGCTCCGCCGGCGCGCTGAAATGACCGGCCAACGGCCTCGTAAGCGTTCGTTCGCTCCCGAATCGACGAAAAGGCGTCGCGCCATGCGCGGAAGAATGCGTCATCGCCCATCCGGCGACGCAGCATGTGCAGCACGGCCGGCGGCTTGGTGAACGCGACGGTGCGATAGCAGGGTGATTCGTACAGCTTGGGATGCGCCAGGGCCACGTCGCCGGCCAGCGCCATTCCCTGAAGATACGCCTGCGTGCAATATCGCATGCCGGCGAGGTATTCCTCCGAACCCTCCACGTCTTCAATGTAGAGAAGGTTGCTGAGCGTGGAGATGCCTTCGGCGAGTTCATTGGGCAGCGGAGTGGCATACGCGTTCCATTGATGGGCGAGCTCATCGACCATCACCAGGGCCCCGAGCACGCGTGGATCGCCCAAGCCCGCGCCTCGCAGCCGCACGCCGGCGATGTCGCCGAAGAAGCCCTCGGACACCAACACCAGGCCGGGCAGGGAAACGCCGGTCTCCTTCCGCTCGGGCCGTACGTGGCAGAACGCCACGCGCCGCCAGGGCAACGGACCCATCTGGCGCTCGAACAGCGTCCCGGCACGCACCGCAATGTCCAGCCGCTGCTGCGCCGCCGCGTCCGCCCCGGCGAAGTAATACACCACCAACTCCAGACCCGACGGCGTGCGTGCGGAAATCTGCCGGTAGTCGCCCACGGCAAACCCGAGCGGCAGCAACCGCGACCGGCGTTCCGGCATTTCGTATCGGTAGATTGTCCGTTGATCCTGGGTTGCCACGTCGCCGGGCTCGCCGCCGCTGACCGCCGTGAAGCCCTGCGGCACGTCAAGCGACAACACCATGGAAGCGTCGTTGCGATCGTCCACCGGGTAGTAATAGACGTGACTCGAAAAGGTCGACTGCGGGCGAACCTGCCCGAGCATCTCCACCTCCGCGACGAGCGTCTGCGGCAGCGCGTAGAAGTAGTCATCGGTGTGGGCGGAGTACTCGAGCGGGATGGACTGTCCCCGCGCAAGCGGCGCCGGCAGCTCGATGCGGAGCGTGTCGTCCGCTTCCTTATGCCACGGGCAGGGCCGGCCGTCGAACGTGATGGCGTCGGTCGCAATCGGGCCCTGGTGCAGCGACAATTCGCGAACGTCGTCCGCAAACGCCTCGACGGTGAATCGGTCCGTACACCGCAGCCGATGCTCCGTAGGGTCGATCGTCACACGAACGTCATGGCTTCGGATGGCATACTGGGCGGCGGGCGGCTCGCTGCTCTGTCGCGCGGCACGAACCTCGGCCGGTGTCGCCGGATCGATGCGGACGGCGGGCATTGTCGTCGGCGACCCGGCGAACCGAACGGACGCGAAGATGCGTTCGATCGGCGCGCGGCGTGCTTCATCCGCCCAGTCGGCCTCGAGTGCCGCGACCTGGACAATCACGAATGCTTCATCTCGCTTCAGGCCGTACTCGACGGTGCGGACGCCCTGGGCCAGATACTCGATCCGCTCCGCCGGGGCGCCCGCGAGTTGCCCGGCCGCTACCGCCACATCCACGCTCAGCATCGCGTGCAGTTGTGCCGCCCGGCTCTTGAGGCCCTCCGGCAGGGCCGCGGAAGGGAACCGCAGCAGCGTGAACCGGGGGACCGGCGGCGTGGCCGGCGAATAGATGTGAACGATGGCCGGCCCCTGGCTTGCGTCCAGCAGTTTCCAGTCGGCCGCGGGAAGCACCGCCTCCACGCCGCATTCCTTGTCAACAATTCGGTGCTCTTCCGCCGCCAGACCAAAGGCGGTATGCACCAGGCCCAACCACAAAGCGCCAGACGCCCATGCAAACGTCATTCTGCTGCGCGTGCGATCGTTCATGTGTTGCATCCTCCGGCCAGATCGGTTGTGCGGTCGGCGTCGCCTACCGGCTGACCCGCACGCCGCGCTTCAACACCGCCGGCGGCGCCGGTCGCGTGCGGAACGCCTCGTGCATCGAGTTCACCGGCAAAACCACCAGGTCTGCCCAGCACCCCGGCTCCAGCCCGTACTCGGACAGCCGCAGCGTACGCGCCGCGTTGGTGGTGATGATGTCCCCCACGTTCTCGATCTGCGAGGCCGTGGACAGATGATCGGCGTGGATCAGCAGGTGCCCCACCTCCAGCAGGCTGCCCGTGCCCAGAGGATAGAACGGATCGCGAATGCAGTCCTGCCCGGCCGACACGTTCACGCCGGCCGCCAGCAGCTCGCGCACCCGCGTCAGCCCGCGGCGCTTCGGGTACCGGTCGAACCGCCCCTGCAAATGGAGATTCACGCCGGGGTTGGTCACCACGTTCACCTCGGCGGCGGCCAGCAGGCGGATCACCTTCGCAGCGTGGACGTTGTCGTAGCCGGCCAGCGCGCAGACGTGCGATGCGGTCACGCGGCCCTTCCAGCCGCGTTCGACCGTGCGGGCCGCCAGCACCTCCGTGCAGCGTGAGTACGGGTCGTCCGTCTCGTCGATGTGGCAGTCGATATCGCGGTCAAACTCTTCGGCCAGGTCGAACAGCAGGTCGATATGCTGCCGGCTGTCGTCGTCCGTCCGCTCGTTGTGGGCGATGCCGCCCACCAGGTCACACCCCATCCGCAGGGCCTCGCGCATCACGTCGAGCACGCCGGGGTCCTGAAGGATGCCGTCCTGCGGAAACGCGACGACCTGGATGTCGACCAGGTCCCGCGTCTGCTCGCGTGCGGCCAGCACGCCCTCGCACAGCCGCAGCCCGGCGGATGTGCCCACGTCCACGTGCGTGCGGATGAAGCCCGTGCCGAACGACACTTCCTCGCGGATGGCCCGGATCGCCCGCTGGCAGACGTTGTCGGGCGTCAGCTCGCGCTTCACCCGCTCCCAGTGGCGAATGGCTTCCGCCAGCGTGCCGCTCTCGTTCGGCGGCACCAGGTCCAGCGAATACGCCAGGTCCAGGTGCAGGTGTGAATCAATGAACGACGGCATCACCAACATGCCGCCCGCGTCGATTTCCGCCGGCCCCGTCGCCCGCCCGGACGCCGGCTCCACTCGCTCGATCCGCCCGTCCGGCGACAGGATAAGGTCCACCGGCACATTTGCCCCGCGGATTCGTGCGTTGCGCACCGTCTGGATCCGGTCCATCCGTGGACTCCTGCCCCTACTGAATGCCGTGCATGCGCCGCTTCAGGGCCTTCACGACGGTGACCATAACCAGCCCCGTGACCAGCGCCACTGCTCCAAAGATCAGGAAATACTGCGTGGGCGTCATCTTGCCCCAATACCCGCCGATGAAGTGCGCCAGGTAGTTCGCCGCCCCGCCGGTGGTCAGGAACCACAGCCCCATGAACAACCCCACGTACTTCGGCGGCGCCATCTTCGTGACCAGCGACAGGCCAACCGGCGAGAGACACAATTCGGCCATCGTACACGTCAGATAGAAGAAGATCAGCCAGGCAATGCTGACCTTGGCCAGGGACGAGGCCCGGAACACCGAATCCACTGCCTTCCGGAAAGCCGGATCGGCCCCGGCGGCGAGAAGCTGCAGCTTGGTCACCTCCGCCATGTCATCTCCGGCCGCTAGCGACCGGGCATCCGCGTTCCAATGCAGCTTGTCCGGCAATGGAGCCACCGGCTGCAATTGCACGCCTTCCGGAATCGGGCACTCGACGGACCAGCCTTCCGCCCCGCCTCCGATACCGGATTTTCGTTCCTTGATGCTCTTCTCCAGGTTCTCGACGGCCTCCCGCCATGCCGGTGGGCTCGTCTCTCCGAGCAACCGCAGGTAATCCAGGTCCGTGAGCACCCCACGCATCCGAAGCACATGATTGTTCGGGTCCCACGTCAATCGAGTGGCTCCGTACAACTCCTGTTTGCCTTTCTCGTCGACCGTGAAGAGGCGGTTCTTCGCATCAATCTTGATCGCCGAGGGCAGTTCGTCGAGAGAGGCGGAAGTGGAGATGTTCTCCGTGCGGGCACACAGCAGGATCACGCAGTACGCCAACGCCATGCCGAACATGGCGATCGTCATCTTCACCGGCGTGGAGGGCTGCTTTCCCTTTCGGTCCAGCCACATCCACATCCACGCAAACACCGGGGCGAGCAGGATGATGAACATCGGGTTGATAGCCTGCGTGTACGCCGGTCCCAGCTTGAACCCGTCCGGCTCCAGGGCATCCGGGCTCGCCTCGTCCGCCGCAACCATGTCTCCTTCGAATACGGGCATCTCGGGTGGATTCGCCTGGAACACATACAAGTTGGTGTGCTTGTCCGCCCACAGGTTCATCACGTTGGCCGCCTGCTCGAACGCCATCCAGAACACGATGGCAAACAGGCAGATCACGACCAGCACCGCGATCCGATCGCGCACAACCTCCGGCGACACGTGATTCACTCGGGTTTCAGACGATTCCTCCGCCTTCCTTGTGCCCAACGCGGCAATCTCTTTCGTGCGCCGCTCCACCGAGCCCATGCCCGCTATGTAGATGATGAGCCCGAGGGTCATGCCCACGCCCGCCGCGCCAAAGCCGTAGTGGAACCCGTATTTCACACGCAGCGTCTCGCAAATAAGCGGGCCGATGAATGCCCCGAGGTTGATCCCCATGTAGAAGATCGTGAACGCCGCGTCACGTCTGTGGTCGTCTGCAGTGTAGAGCGATCCCACTTGCGTCGAGATGTTGGGCTTGAGGAACCCGACGCCTGCAATCAAAAACCCCAGCCCCGAGTAGAAAAAGGGCAACGGCTCAAACGCCAGCAGAAAGTGACCGATCGCGATCAGTACGGCGCCAATGACCACCGCCCACCGCGCCCCGAACACCTTGTCCGCCAGGATGCCGCCCAGAATGGGCGTCACATACACCAGACCGGCGTACAGCGCCATCACGTGCGACGCGTCCTCCTGCTTCCACAGGAGATAGTTCACCATGTACAGGATGAGCAGCGCCTTCATGCCGTAAAAGCTCATCCGCTCCCACATTTCCGTCATGAACAGGACGTACAACCCGCGGGGATGTCCGAACATGGAATGGTGCCCTCCGGTTCAAGGGTCAAAGTGTTCGGGGCAGAATACACGGAAGACCGGCACGCTGCCATTCCCGCCCGCCCTGCCCGGGCCAACGGCCCCGGTCCACCCACCCCTCCATACCCCAGCTCCCAAACCGGCCCCGCCAGTACTGGCAACAGCCAAACCAGCGCCCCCGGCCTCGATCGACCCTGGCCGGAACCCATCCCTGACCTGTGATTTCTGCCAGCATCGCACGCCATATTCGCGCACAACCTCCGAAAGGAACGACCTATACAATCCAAAGTTCCCAAATTCACTCAACATATCTCACAGGCACGACCGATAACGTATCTCGCGGGACGAGTTCGGCTGGCAGGGTGCCGGCCAAGACCAACGAGGGAGGCGAAGCCATGAAGGCGCGGTGGAAGACTGGGTGGAAGATGATTCTTGCGTTGCCGCTTTGCGGGGCCTACGGCATGCAAGGCTGTACGGCCGACGTGATGCGAGAAGCGGCGAACGTGCTCGAAGACCAGGCTCGCGAGATCGACGGCGAAGACAGAGAAGCCGAGTTTGGCGAGTGGCTGGCGGACGAAATCCGGGATTGGTGATCCTCGCCCGAGCGATGGATCGCCCCCGAGCTCATGACAATCTGGTCGATCCGGGGTCGAGAGAGAGCAGGGAGGCTCCTTTCGCCTCCGGACGCTGAATGACGAACACTGAGGGAAGCACCCCCTTAACACAAGCCCCCGGTCCGCGCCACCGGGGGCTTACTCTGCGCACACACCCGCCCGTCCCTCCATCCGGCGGCAACGCTCCCCTTGACCACGGCGAATCCAGTGCTAACGTCTTGGCATCATGGCGCTTGTCGTCCGAAACCTCGCGCTCGACCTGAGCAGCCCCGAAGACGCTCTGCCCGAACTGGCCGCCCGACGGCTGAAGGTGCCCCCCAACGCCATTCGTGAGTGGCACCCCGTCCGCCGATCGGTTGACGCCCGCGAGCGCGACAACATCTGCCTCGTCTATCACGTTGAACTGACACTGGACGGAGGGGCCGTCGCGGAGCGGTCGGCCCTGCGCCGCATCCATGGCCGAAACGTCGACGTCGTGAAGCCCCGGCGGCGCCACGATCCCACGCCGGGCACCAAATCCCTGCCGCATCGGCCCGTCATCATCGGGTTCGGGCCGGCCGGCATGTTCGCCGCCCTGCGCCTGGCCGAGTTGGGCTACCAGCCCCTCGTGCTGGAACGCGGCCGGCCGGTGCGTCAGCGCCACCGAGACGTGCTTCGCGATTACTACCGCCGGCGGGAGTTCAACCCGGAATCCAACATCCTGTTCGGCGAGGGCGGGGCCGGCACCTACAGCGACGGCAAGCTGTACACACGCGTGTCCGACCCGCTCGTGCGCGAGGTCATGGAGTTGCTGGTGCGGGACGGGGCGAACCCGGACATTCTGGTCGATTCTCGCCCGCACGTCGGCAGCGACAAGCTGCCGCGCATCTGCTGGAACATCCGCAACCGTATCGAGCGGCTCGGCGGTGAGATCCGCTTCGAAAGCCGGCTCGATGACATTGCCGTGGGCGACGAGGGCATCGAGGCGCTCGTGGTGAACGGGCAACGGTTGGAGGCCCGCAACGTCATTCTGGCCATCGGGCACTCCGCGCGCGACACGATCCGCGTGCTCGCCGGCCGGGGCGTCCGCATGGAGGCGAAACCCTTCCAGTTCGGCGTGCGGATCGAGCACCCGCAGGACGTGGTCGACCGCTGGCAATACGGAACGCTGGCCGGCCACGACCGGCTGCCTCCGGCCGAGTATCACCTGGTGGCCAAGGGCGCCGCCGGCCGGCACGGCGACCTGTTCAGCTTCTGCATGTGCCCGGGCGGGCAGATTCTGCCGACGAACGAATCTCCCGGTCTGATCGCCACGAACGGGGCCAGCAAGTCGCGCCGCGGCGGGCCGATGGCGAACGCCGGGCTGGTCATCACGTTGGGTCCGGACGTGATCGACGCGGACCCGCTCTATGGGCTGGACTTTCTGGAGCGGTGGGAGCGGCTCGCCTTTCAGTGTACGAACGGGAGTTATGCGGCGCCGGCCCAGCGCGCGAGCGACTTCCTGGACCGCCGCGATTCGAACGGCACGTTCGAGACGACGTACCCCTTCGGCCTGGCGTGGCGGTCCATTCGGAACATCCTCCCGCCGGAGGTGTCCGACGCGCTGGACCGCGGCCTGCGGATGCTGGACGGCCGGCTGCCCGGCTTCGGCGGCGGCGAGAGCATCCTCACCGGCCCGGAGACGCGGGCGAGCAGTCCGGTGCGCATCGTGCGTGATCCGCTGCTGCGCCAATCGCCCACCTGCACCGGCCTCTACCCCTGCGGCGAAGGCGCCGGCTACGCCGGCGGCATCATCAGCGCCGCCGTCGACGGCATCAAATCCGCCGACTCCATCATCAACGAATACGCGCCGCTGGCGTGCGCCACTGCTTCCTGAATAATGGCCTCGGCCGTGTGCCCCTTCTTCTTGAGCAGTGCTTCGTCACAGGAACACGCCGGGAACCTGCCGAGCGAATTGCGAATTGCGAATGACGAATTGCGGAACGAATTGCGAATGACGAATTGCGAATTGCGAATCTCGGCGCGCCGGGATTGCGGAAGGCAAGCGGGGGGAACTATGCCACTGCTTCTTGAGCAGTGTCCATTCTCCGCCATCCCCGCATCAGCGCCGTAGGCCCGCCCGATACCAGCCCGCCCGTTTCAACGGCGGGTCCGCCCCGCCCCACCCCAA
>JAFGJQ010000518.1 GCA_016929015.1 Phycisphaerae bacterium
GTGTAGGTCCCGGTCGCCCCGGCAAAGTTGTCGAACCCGCCGACAGAAGCCACGTCAATTTCCTTCGTGACGCCCACGGGCAATTCCACCTCGATGCCGATCCAGCCGCGGTCGGTGTCGCCGCTGGTGTCGCTCCAGAAATCGGTGGCGGGTGTTCCGGCCGCTCCGCCCACCGTGTCCAGCCGCTTCATGGCGGTGGCCAGGTAGATGGAGACGTTCTTGTCGTAGTCGCCGGTGGTTGTGGGGTTGTATTCGCCGCTGGCGCTGGTCCAGCGCCGGGTGTTGTCGTAGGCGACCATGGCTCCGCGGGCGGCGTCGGTGATCATGCCGTCATAGCTGTCGCCGCCGTTCAACGCATAGTCGGCATAGTAATAGAAAGCGACGGTCTTCGGCTCGGCCCCGTTATTGGTCAGCAGGTAGCGCTTGACGTAGATCCCGCGATTGGGATTGTCCCCGTCGTCCGTGGGAAATGTGATTCCCTTCGGGCAGAAGTCGTATTGCTGCACGAGGATGTTGTGGCCGTCGGAGGTCAGCGTGGCGGACGTTTCGATGACGTTCGTGTCCGGCACGTACTGCTGTGACACGCCGCTGTAGCCCGAGCCGCTGAGGTTGCTCAGCCAGTACGTCATGCCGTCCACGCGGATGCCGCCCATGGCCTGGTTCAGGTTCATCTGGCCGCGATACCCAAGCGGCAAGCCGGGCGGAAACGTGTCCAGCCCGTCGACGTATCCCTCGTTTTTCGTACCCATGCCGTAGACGCAGCCGGCGGACGGGTAATACACGTCATAAACCGTGCCGTTCTGGTCGAGCATCACGTTCATGTAGTTGTTGCCGACAACGCCCTCTTCCTTCCAGAAGTAGACGTCCGGGTAGCCCACCTGGGGCGTGGCCGAGCCGGCGCCCGCGCCGGGCCAGGGCAGGGCGGCCGTTCCGCCCACCGTGTAGGTGAAGATAGCCGGCGTGCCGGCGGGATCGTCACAGGTGCCGTCGGCGCAGCCGGTGTTGTTGGCGAACACTTCTATCCCGCCGCCGCTGTGCCAGGCGCCCACCATGTATCGCACGGTGGTGCCGGACGTCTGAACGCCCGCCGGCAGCGTGTTCCGCCACCAGTCCACCGTCTCGTTTGGCGGTGCGTCATTGCGGACCCAATTGCCGTCGGCGGCGACGAACGTAGTGCCCGACGGTGTGCCGAACGCGCCCTGCGGCACCGAGCCGTCGGTCGTGTAGTAGACGGCCACGTTTGTGTAGTAGAAGGAGAACCCGATCCGGGCCCAGATATCGACGGCCTGACCCGGCTGCGGCGCCTCCGGTTCACGCATGGTCGTGCCCGCGGGCTCGCCGTACACGGAACTGCTCGGGAAGTGCTCGACAAACTCCGGCGTGGCGATTGCCGCACCCGCCGCCGAAAGAAACACCATCCACGCAACAACGGCACGCGATCCGATCGTGTTCCACATCGCAAATGTCCCTTCTGCGCGAGACTTGGGTGATCCAAATGGAAGGCCCCGGTGCACCGGTAGGGCTTCTTCCCCGCTCCGGGCTACTATACCAGTTTGAATCTCCCATTTCACCCCAGTTACCGCTTTATCGGACGCCTGCCGCGACCTGAGAGTCTGCGGGATATCACTCATTGCCTCGTCATGCCGGTTGTCGACCCGGGTGCGTCCGGTAAGCAGCGGGCTAACTAAGACCCCTCATCCTCCGGACCGATACGTCGGAAGGGCTGGAGGCTGTCGGCATAGGCCGATCCGGCCCTGCACGCGCCGCGAGCCGGTGCGATGCCGAATTGCCCGTGAGTGCGGGATTTGCAGCCGCATCGGAACGAGCAGCGCGTATGACGATCCTACAGAACGCACCGGCCACCACGGTCATCCGCGATTCCCGTCGCGGGATGGACGTGGAATCACTGAAGCGGTCCTTCATCAACCACATTGCGTTCACCCAGGCCAAGGTGCCCGGCTACGCGTCTGCGAATGACCGCTATATGGCCCTGGCGATGACGGTTCGGGACCGACTCATCGAACGCTGGATCGCCACGCGACGGGCCTACTACAGCCGCCCGGACATCAAGCGGGTGTACTACCTTTCGCTCGAGTTCCTCATGGGCCGGACGCTGGGCAACAGCCTGGTCAACCTTGGCATGTACGACGAAGCGCACCAGGCCCTGTTTGAGCTGGGCGACGATCTGGAGGAAATGCGTGAGTGGGAGGAAGACGCGGGTCTGGGCAACGGCGGTCTGGGCCGTCTGGCGGCCTGCTTCCTCGATTCCATGGCCACGCTGGCACTCCCGGGCTACGGGTACGGCATCCGCTATGACTATGGCATGTTCCACCAGGTGATCGTCAACGGGTACCAGGTGGAGCGGCCGGACGACTGGCTTCGCCTGGGCAACCCCTGGGAGATTCCGCGGCCGGAGCACACACTGCGCGTGCGGTTCTACGGCCGGGTGGAGCACTACCGCGACGGCCGCGGCCGCGACCGGGCCCGCTGGGTGGACACGCACGACATCATGGCCATGCCGTATGACGTGCCGGTGCCGGGCTACGGGAACAACACGGTCAACACGCTTCGCCTGTTCTCGGCGAAGTCCACGAATGACTTCGAGCTCGACTACTTCAACCACGGCAACTACATGCAGGCCTGCGAGGACAAGCTTCGCACGGAAAACATCACGAAGGTCCTGTATCCCAAGGATGATTGCGAACAGGGCCGGGAGTTGCGGCTCAAGCAGGAATACCTGCTGGTCTCGGCCTCTCTGCAGGACATCCTCGACCGGTTCTGCGCTCAGCACGAAGACTGGCGGCTGCTGCCGGAGCGAGCGGCCATTCAGCTCAACGACACGCACCCGGCCCTGGCCGTTCCGGAGTTGATGCGGCTTCTGACGGACGAACAGGGGCTGGATTGGGACGAGGCGTGGGACCTGACGCAGCGCACGCTGGCGTACACGAACCACACGGTGATGCCGGAGGCGCTGGAGAAGTGGCCGGTGAAGCTGCTGGACAAGCTGCTGCCGAGGCACCTGGAGATCATCTACGAGATCAACGGCCGCATTTTGGAGACGATTCACCGGCGGTATCCGTACGACGCGGCCCGCGTGCAGCGGATGTCGCTGATTGAAGAGGGAAGCGAGAAGCGGGTCCGGATGGCCCACCTGGCCGTGGTGGGCAGTCACTCCGTCAACGGCGTTTCAGCCCTGCACACGCAGATTCTCAAGGACGACGTGCTGCGCGACTTCCACGAACTGTACCCGGATCGCATCAACAACAAGACCAACGGCATCACGCCGCGCCGCTGGCTCCGTAAGGCCAACCCCGCCCTGGCCTACCTGATCACCGACGCGATCGGCGAGGGCTGGATCCGCAACCTGGACGAATTGCGGCGGCTGATTCCGTTCGCCGAGGATCCGGAATTCCGCCGCCGCTGGCGTGAGGTTAAGCGGGTCAACAAGGAACGGCTGGCGTCGTACCTGCGGAAGAGGCAGGGCCTGCTTCTGGACGTGGACTCGCTGTTTGACGTGCAGGTCAAGCGATTGCACGAGTACAAGCGGCAGACGCTGAACCTGCTGCACGCCATCACGCTGTACAACCGCATCAAGTCCGGGGCAGAACCAGACCCCGTGCCGCGGACCATTCTGCTGGGTGGAAAGGCCGCACCGGGCTATCTGCAGGCGAAGCTCTGCACAAAGCTGACCGTGGCGATCGGCGACGTCATCAACCACGATCCGGACATACGGGGCCTGCTGAAGGTGGCGTTTCTGGAGAACTACCGGGTGTCACTGGCGGAGCGGGTCATTCCCGCCGCCGACCTCTCCGAGCAGATTTCCACCGCCGGCATGGAGGCCAGCGGAACGGGAAACATGAAGTTTGCATTGAACGGCGCCCTCACCATCGGCACCCTGGACGGGGCGAACGTGGAGATCAAGGACCAGGTGGGGCCGGACAACATCTTCATCTTCGGCCTGACCGCCGAAGAGGTGCGCGACCTCAAGAGCCGCGGCTACGACCCGCGCAATCGCTACCTCACCGTGCCCGAACTGCGGACGGCCATCGACCAGATCGCGCAGAACCATTTCTCCCGGCAGGAGCCGGGCGTGTTTCAGGCGCTGGTGCATCGGCTGCTGGACGAGGGCGATCCGTTCCTGAACCTGGCCGACTTTACGGCCTACGTCGAGTGCCAGAAGAGGGTCAGCGAGGCCTATCGTGATGCGGAACGCTGGACCCGCATGTCCATTCTGAACACCGCCAGCATGGGCGTGTTCTCCAGCGACCGGACCATCCACGAGTACACCCGGGACATCTGGAACGTGCAGCCCGTTCCGGTCACCCACGTCAGCTCGGACGACATGCTGAACTGGCACGACGCCTCCGGCCTGGCCGACGGCATCCACATTCCTCACGGCGGCGGATAGACCTCGTTACGCACGTGAATCAGACAGACGCCGGATCCCACCTCACCCGCCAAGAACAAATCCCCGGCCTGATTCGCCGCATTTCGCCGCCTTTGTGATTGCATCGCCAATTCGAGGCGCGAATTGCTCTCGGCCATCAGGGTTCCTTCTCTCCCAGCAGGATTGCCCGGCCCTTGTCGGTCAGTCGGTATTTCTGAAGTCGGCTGCGGGGCTTGTCGGGAATGGTCATTTCGACAAGGGCGGCCTCCAACGCCGGCTTCAGGTACCGGTCTCGGAAACTGGCCTGTCCCTTCAATTCGAGCGCTTCTTGCGCTTCTGTGCGGGTCAGGGGCCTCTCGGCAAGCACTTGCAGGAACCGATCGACTTCACCCGTCACTTCACCCGTCACTTCACCCGTGACTTCACCCGTGACTTGTGCGGCGACTTCGGGGGTGGTCCCTGCAGCAGTAGCCGCCAATGGCACCGTCACCGTGAACATGTCGCCGTCCTCGAATACCGGCCTGCCCGCGCCGGGGGCGGGTTTGGCCGGTTTTCCCCCGCCCGACCACATGGGACGGGCCCCTTTTGTGACCGGCCTTTTGGTGTGGGACCGGCTTTCTCGCCCCGGCGAGTCGCCTGCGGAGACCAGCCGGTCTTCCTTCCTGCCTTCCAGTTTCCAGTTTCTGGTTTCCAGTTCTCTAGAGTTTGTGGGACCGGCTTTCTCGCCATCCCGGCGCGCCGGGGCCTGCGGAGACCAGCCGGTCTTCCCCTCATCTGTGGGACCGGCTTTCCAGCCGGTCTCCGAAGCCTCGAAGAGGCGTAAGGGTGTTGCCAGTGGCGTGAGCCGCTGGAACCCCGCGCCCCAGACAAACTGAGCCCCACCGGGGCGACAGACCACGGCACTCACAAACGCCCGACCTCGCCCATTGCACATCCCCCTGATCGCAGCCGCCCGCAAGGGGGTCCGTGTCCCCGTCCGATGGGCCCGACCGGCCTCATCTCCCCTCGACCGCCCGGCCCGAGGCGAGCATTCCGCCTCGCTCCTGCCCGCGGCCTGGAAGCCCGAGCAACCCGCCCGACCCGCCTCTACCTCCCCCCCAACCGCACTCCGTCACTCACGCCGGCCAAATTGCCCCGGTGTAAACGACCGAGCGCATACGAGATTGTGACCTTGCGGCGCGTCATCGAGTAGGGCGAAGCCGATGCCCCAATGCCAGCCGTCACCAGAGCGTTGCGCGATATCGGTGCGATGGGTGTGTTTGCGGCAGGCTCTTATTGTGGATTCAAAGCTGATCCCGCGCCGATGGGGGAATCACATGCCGGAGCACAGCTCCTTCCGCGCCGTCCATAACGATCTTCGCCAGCTGCCTGCACTGACTCTCATTGGGCGAAGGTGTTTCATAATGAAGATGTCCGTAGACTGGATCGTCTTTGTCCTCGACGAACGTGGGCTCAAGCGGTGGCTGCACACGTTTGGTAAGCGCACCGTATGACACCAAGAGAAGACCTGGGAGCGTCCCATCCTTGAATTTCCGATGTGCCTGGTAAGCGTCAATCGCCTGCGATGTTTGGAGCGTTTCATCCTGATATGTCAAGGAGAGCGGGCCATTTCGGTCTCTGAAAGCCTGCCATGCTACGACGCGTCTCTTTATTTGGTTGCTGAAACACACACGGCGAATGAAACGATCCGTGTCGCTGAAGCAACCTACGCCTTCTGAATCCACGCGATCAGCTCTCTTATACGATGCGTATCGTCGCTGGCAATGCTATGCTTCCGAATGCGCAGCGCTTCATCGACAGCAACCGCGATCACTTCGCCAAAAGGTGTTGCTTCAAACGACAGTTCTCTCTTTGAGGTCTTTGAGTGGATCACTAGCGAAGCTCCCCCGTCCTCTTCAACGAAAGCTGCGTACCCGACACCAAGCGTAAAATGCAATTGACTCGCAATCGCGTTGGCTACATTACGAATCGCCAAGCTGGCCTTCTCGGAGCATGTGTTAGCGTCTGACTGCAGGTCGGCGTCAATTCTCTCGACGAAAATGCTCTGAGCGAGGGAGGGCGGAAGCGTGAATTGGCATAGTGGGACCTGTATTGTGTGTTCGCGTGTAACGCTTGTCTGCGTGGTGCTCTCATCATGCTCATGCAACGCGAGTGCGAACACATCTTCGAGTGGATACCCGAGTTCAGCAGACGACCCAGGCTTCTGAATCCGTTCGACTAGACGATCTGAATCATGCGAGCGCCAAGCGTCGCGATAATCTGCCAGCGCATACTGCGGCAGTTCAACGTCATCGCTGAAGACGTCCATGGCAGACGACGGCTGAATCTGACCAGCGAGCTTGTGGGGGGATGCAACAGCGCAATCATCCATTGTCGTCTTCCCTTAGCTTCCATTCCATCTTCGCCTGATCCGATATGAGCGCTAGAAAGAAATCTTGAAGCTCGTTGTGGAGGCCGTCCAGCGCATCCAGCACAGTCGCCCCTTCCGTCAACCGAGTGCCCGCCACGGTCGTCAAGCGAAAGCCGTCGATTTCTTCTCCGTCAATGACGCCTCTTGCTCGTTCAATTGCATAGCGAAAGTCCGTCCGCTGGCGTGTCCAAGCCGCCTCAATCTTCTGAATCGCCGATGCTCCATCTGTCGCACCGACGTGAGCGCAGGGCGCGAAGTACCTTGCCATGACGAGTTCGGGATTCGTCGCACTGATCAGGTCAACGTAGCTCATGTTCGTGACAATGATGGGCGGAATCTCCCCACCGTACGCAGCACGTGTTGCTTCGACGGTGTCCCAGAGAGCCTGTCTGAGCAGCAGATAGCGCGGGTAAGCCGGGCTGCCTCGGTGTGATTCCCGCACCCAACGTGCAACGATGAGCTGCTGTTGTACGCTCACACGAAGCCCATTGACCTCGCCCGCAAGCACGAAGCCAGGCAACAGGCCGGGACCGATCCGAATGGGCTCATGTGGCTTACCAGGGACAATCTCGAAGTGCGACGGTTCCTCAAGAGCCTTGAATTGATCCTGAAGGCATCGGCGGATCTCGTAGATCACCTCGTATGTGAAGTGCAGTGGTTCCTCGAAAGTGACACGCACCGCAGCTTCCATCAACGGTAGGTTGTCGAACTTGAGTTGTTTGTACTTTCCGGACACTTCAAGCCTCTCGCACGCCGCGGGCGCATCGGGTCTCGCTTCCATCCAGAGGAGGATATGCACTATTTACCTTATCCTCAAGGCATTAGGGATGCAACGGTCTCCCCCGATCTGGCACACATCGGGGCTGAAACCTGGGCATCGGTCGATTATGGGGCAGGAAAAGCGGGACATCACGGCACCTGATCCAGGGCCTCCTCCACACCTCGTGCCCCGGGCCGGCGGCCCCCTATCGCACCACGCCTGAATGTCCTCGTTCCTCTTCACTGTCGTCCGATATGCCCCGGGCCGCCCGTCCCCCTCCGCCCACGCACAAACCGCTTACCCGAAGTGTAGCACACGCCCCGGCACACCCAAAGCTGAAAATCCGCCCTTCCCGACTACTCCGGCTTCAGTTGCCGGGTCATCAGCTCGTGGATGGCTTCGCGGGGGGAGCGGTGGCCGTGAAGGACGGAAAAC
>JAFGJQ010000519.1 GCA_016929015.1 Phycisphaerae bacterium
CCCTATTGCGGTCGATCGTGCTGGATGTGGTGGAGTATCGGCTGCACGCGCGGCGCCCGCCCGTGCCGGCGGAGGTTGTCGCAAAGCGGGCCGCCGCGGTTGACTGGCTGAAGAGCGTATCGGAGGGCCGCGTGGTTCTGCCCGCGGCGGCGGACGGGTTCCGCGCCGCCGTCACTGGCAACGTCCGGGTCCTGTCGCGCGAGGAAATGGAAGACTTCTGACTTCGGCGGGGGGCGGCAGCCATGAGTGAACTGAGCGATCTGGAAGCCGCGGTCGTGACGCTGCTGCAGAACATCACGCTGGGCGGGAGTTCGGCGTTTGCGGCCGTTCGAGGGTTTGCCGACCCGGACCGCCGGCGGGCCCTGAACGCACTGGCTCGCGAACAGCATCCAGCCGCGCTTGTGCTTTACACGGGGCGGTCGTTGCGCGGGTCCGGAGAGGAGCAGGTTTTGGAGCCGCACATCTCCGTGCTGATCGCAAACAGTGACCTGAGGGGTGAGGACCTTGTTCGTCTGGGCGATGAGGGGCGCCCGGGCAGCTTCCAACTGCTCGAGAGCGCACGGCAGGCGCTCGACGGGGCGGCGGTTCTTGCGGGCCGGCACCTGGTGGCCACGGCCGAGCAGATCATCGCGGCCGACGACCGCTTCCTGGTCTACGAGCAGCGATACGACGTGGAGCGGTCGGTGTAGGGGACCGGCTCCCTGCCCCGCCGGCCCGTTCACGCGGGCCGCCGGCCCCTGGGGGGTGACAGCCGGCCGGGCTCGTTGACAACCCGCCCGGGGCCGGGCACAATGACCGGTCCGTCGGATGACCGGGCGGCTGACCCCATGGGGCAGGCAGGCCGGCCGGGAGGTCCGACCCGCCGAGGGCGATTGCCCGAAGCACGCGGATGTGGCGGAATTGGCAGACGCGCAGGCTTCAGGTGCCTGTGCCCGCAAGGGCGTGGAGGTTCGACTCCTCTCATCCGCAGTCTGGCTGAAGATCATCTCTTTATCACCGAGTCGGGCACAACGGGTCAATCAGAGATTTGCAGGGCGGCTGACGGCGGGATGGCCGTTCAGACGTGTTTTCTTTCGGCTGTTGCGGGTTCTGCGCAAAAAATGACCCCAGGTGAGGGGGCCGATCGGGCCGCCCCACCTGGGGGAGAGAGCATCGCTTTCGCACGATCGTTGTCCCGCGTGCGTCGGGTCAACCGTAAGGGTCCCAGGCAAAGGTTGCTCGGGAGAGCAACCTAAGCCTGGGAGGGAGAGAGAGAGCTCTATGGATCCAACCGCCGAAGAGGGGCGTCCTCTCGGGCGGGGGTTCCGCCGGTTGTTGCGTCGGAGCCGCGGTGGATGGGGCGCGCGGTCGAGGCGTCCGCTCGCGCTCGCCGGGTTGCCGGCCGGAGCCGGGCCGCGGGCACGATGAGCGGCGTGTACATGCCCTCCACGTCCACAATCGCGAAATGATCCTTGCGAACCCCGCTGTCGCTCAGGCAGACCACCTGCCCGACCACGCGCAGGTCCGGACCGACATGCTCGAACAACGGCGTGAGGTCAGGACACTCCACGTGCCTCAACCGGAACGTCACGCCATTGCCAATTGCCAGCCACGGTCCTCGCATGGGATGCTCCGAATGCGTCACTCCTGGACAGGGCACGGACCGTGCCAACGAATGGCATTTCGACCGGTGTCGGGAGATTGTGCACAACTCTCGCTAAAACAACGTGTTACGGGAAGGCCCGGGCGGGGCGCGATGCCCCCGCGTGTGGAACGTGGATCATGCCGGGAAGGTGAATGCACGCCGTGGGCACGATTGTGCACACAACACGTCTCTGCGAACGCGAGTCTCCTCGGAAGTGGCCGGACAACTACGGTCCGGTAAATGGGGCGGTCAGTTCGCCCTGGCCCACGACGTGGTCGGCGATGAGGTCCTCCAGTTCGGCCAGCGAGACTTGTCGGCCGGCGGTCAGCCCGGCGTTTCGAATGTCGAGGGCGTAGACGCGGAAGACGTACGTGTGTACCTCACCCGACGGTGGGCAGGGTCCGCCGTAGCCGAACAGGCCCTGTTCGTAGTCGTTGAGGGTCTGGCCGCCGGGGGCGGGACCGCCTTCGTTGATGTTGGTGACCCCGGCGGCGATGTCAAACACCATCCAATGGATGAAGTCGCCGGCGCTGCGGTCTAAAACCACGACGACGAAGCTCTGGGTTTCTTCCGGCGCGCCGGTCCAGGAGAGCTGTGGTGAGACGTTGTCGCCGCCGCAACCGGGGCGGTAGGCGAAACGCTGGTCGATCGCGCCGGCGTCGTTCAGCAGCAAGCGGCTTGTGACGGTGAGCCGAGCCGGGGGTGAGTCGGCTCCGTCATCGTCGCTGTTGTCGTTTGTGTTGTCGTCGCTGTTGTCATTGGCGTTTTCGTTGGCGTTCTCCTCGGCGTTGTCGTTTGCATTGACATTGTCTCCGCCGCCGGAGGAGTTGCCGTTGTCCGGAACGACGGTCCCCCCGTTCGTTTCGTCGTCCAGCGTCGTGGCGCCGCCGCCGCAACCGGCGACCATGCAGATCAGGCTTGCGCAGAGCAGGGCGAGAGTGGCTCGGTTCATGATGGACTCACTTTCCGGCGGGTGCTTACGTACCCCACGGCGCGGCGTGCAATCCGCGACCTGGATTCATTGTCCTGCACGCTCAGGGTCCGGGCAAGCGTCAGCGGAGACCCAGCCGCAGCGCCAACACCGCCCAGGCGTACGAGGATTGCAGGGCGAACGCCTTTACGTAGGTGGCGGTCGTCGGTTTGACCTCGACCAGGGCGCCGTGGCGATGGCCGTAGGACATGGCCACCACCGTAGCTCCGGCCGACAGCAGCACGAGCACCACGGCGATCATCTGGAGGGCGCCCGCCCTGCGGGTCATCAGCACGCCGACCATCGCCGCGCCCATGAACACCAGCATCACCAGGACGCGGGGGACGCCGGCCGGATACACGCGCTGGTATTCGCTCCAGGTAAACGCGATCAGGCCGGCCAACGCGCCGAAGGCCAGGACCGCCAGCACGGCCGCCGCGGGGCGGGGCAAAAAGGTGCAGGCCGACGCGCCGCAGAGCAGCACGGCCAGCGCAAAGCCGATTTCCGCCGAGGGCGGGGGCTTGGGCAGATCATACGTCCAGAGGCCGAACGCCTGCTGCAAGGCAAAAACGCCGCCTGCCACGGCCAGGATGATGGCCACGGCGATGAGAAGGACGTTCAGGGCGTTCCACTTCCGCTCACCGAGGAACAGGCCGCCCAGCCCGGCGCCGCCGCAGAGGGCGAGCCAGGCCGCAACGACCGTGGTGTGCGTGAGCCAGGCGTACATGGTGTGCCCCAGTCGTTCCATGACGATTTCCGGAGCGGGAGAGCCGGCTGTGGCCTGATCGGCAGGCTCCGGAGTTCTCAGCGGAGGTTTTCGCGGGTTGCCCCGCGATGCTCGCGGAGTTCGCTTCCGCACCGGTTCATCCGAAGGGGCGGTCTCCGGTGCGTGGGCCGGCGCCAGGACGCCGGCGGGCTTTCCCTCATCGCCTCGCGGTTCGCGCGGAAGGTTGCCCGGCGGGTCCGGGTACATGAACGACCAGTCGATCTCGAAGGGCTGCGCGAGGGCCGCCTTGATCATTGCTCGAACCAGGAACCGGTCGACGGGAAACCAAGTCACGTAGATCCAGCCCATGGCCACCACCAGGCTCAGCACGCCGACGATCCGAACGCGGGCCCGCGCACCGGTCGAGGGGGGCAGCGGTGGAGGCTTGGGGACCTCCGTGGTGTAGACCGTCCTGACATCAAGATCGTGTGAGTCTGTCATCGTCCGTTGTGCAGCTCGCGGGTGCGGTCAGCCGCCAGCGGGCCAGTTCCGCGGTCCAACGCTGATCAAGCATCCTTCCCCATCCAATGGATACCGCCGAAAGCATTCCAGGATGCTGTCGGCCCCGATCGCCGCCACAGAGGCCAGCCGCTCCTCCACGGTGCGGGGCCGGCCGCGGTAATCCACGTCGTCCATGACCTGGGTGAGCCGATGATACGGCGCTTCACCCTCGACGGCCAGCAGGGTTCGCTGTTTGTTCCGCACCCGCTGGATTTCGTGATCGGCCACCGGCTGCCGGCAGATCGTCGCGGCCTCCGCCCGGAGGGCGTCGGTGAGCTTTTCCGCGTTGTCCGGCTCGGTGACGCCGTAGAGGATCATCAGGGCGCAGTCTTCGTAATCCAGCCGGAACGAGCCCGCCCGGGAGCTGATGCCGGTCTGCACGATGTTCCAGAAAATGCGCGAGTTCTCGCCGCCCAGGATGACCGCGGCCGCGTCGGCCGTGTCGTTCAGGGGGTCCACCGCGGGCGGGGCGGCGTGGCACAGTGCGATCACCTGCTGGTTGAACCGTGTGACCTGGCGGACGGCTGTTCCGGTGTGGACGGCCGGCGGAACGCGTGTCCGCCGGTATCCCGAGGGCTTCCAGTCGCCGCACCAGCGCTGGGCTTCGTCAAAGATCATCTGCGGTTCCACGTTGCCGGTGCACAGCAGGATCATGTTGTCCGGGGCGTAGTGTTCCTGGAAGTAGGCGTGCATCCGCTCGCGGGTCATCGGGCCGACGGTGCTCTCATAACCCAGCACCGGCCAATGCAGAGAGTGCCCGGCGAACACCTTGTCCAGCAGCAGATCAAACGCCACGTTTTCCAGGTTGTCCTGGGACATGGCGATCTCGTTGAGAACGGTCTGCTTCTCCAGGTCAAACTCGTCCGGCGGAAGGATGGATCGCATCAGGTCCGCCAGAATCTCGATCTGCCGGGCCACGTCCGAGGCCCGCGTGACGGCATGGTAGAACGTCCGGTCCTGCGAGGTGAAGGCGTTCGGCCGGCCGCCCAGATTGTCAAAGTCCAGGTTGATCCGCCGGGCGTCGCGGTGGGGCGTGCCCTTGAAGCACATGTGCTCCAGGAAGTGCGAGACGCCGGCCATGTCGGGCGTTTCGTCACGGGCGCCCGCCCGAACCAGAAAGCCGGCCGCCGCCGTTTGCACCCCGGGCATACACTCCACCACGATCCGAAGCCCGTTGCTCAGCGTGTGGCTGTGAAACGTCGAGCTCATTCCGCCGCCTCCCGAATCTTCCTGGGGCCCAGCGTGACCACGCTTAGAGGCTGCCACGGGTGCTCGTTGAAATATCGACGGATGTCTTCCAGGGTGACTGCCTTGACCCGGGCGAGCTTTTGCGCTGTGGGAATCAGTTCGCCGTGGTGGAACAGGTCGTCAGCCAATTCCCGGCTGCGGGCCTGCGTGCGATCGCCGCGGATCACCAGGTCCACGTCGATCTGGGTCTTGGCCCGGTCCAACTCTTCGAGCGTAATGTCGTTCGGCAGCCGCTCCAACTCGCGCAGAATGGTCGCGTACGCCCGATCGCAATGCTCCGGCCGGCTCGAGGCACCCACAAACACCATGCCGGAGCCGCGGGGGAACTCCGGCCACGCGCTGACCCAGTACACCAGCCCCTGCTTCTCGCGAACCTCCGTGAACAGGCGTGAACTCATGCCCGCGGTCAGAACGGCCAGCACAACCACCTGAACGTAGTACTGCGGGTGGCCCTTGGGCAGGCCCTGGAACGCCAGGGCGATCTGCACCTGCTCTGTCTCTTTCTCCACGTGTGTGCGGATGGGGCGGAACTCAACCGTGTGCGGATCGCGTCCCTCCGGCTGCGGCGGGCCGAACCCGTCGAAATGCCGGCGCAGGCAGTCTGCCACGCTCTCGGCCTCGACGGGGCCCGCCACCGCCACCTGCATCCGACCGGCGCCGAACAGCGACCGCCAGAAGGCACATACGTCGTCCCGGGTGATACGGTCCAGGGTCTCGGGCTCACCCAGCGGATGCCGGCCCAGCACGGGGCCGTACGCCTGCCTCCCGAGGTGCCGATCGGCCAGGGCCTGCGGATCGTCCTCAAGGGACTGCAATTCCTGCCGGCCGAGCTCCAACGCCACGTCCACGAAATTCTGCGGGAAGCCCGCCGTTCGCAGGAACTCGGCATGAAGGCCGACGGCCGCATCGACGTATTCCGGCAGCGCCAGGCAGGAAAAGTGGATGCTTTCGCGCTCCGTCCACGAGGTGTGGGGCGAGCCGATTGCATCGAAGGCGTCGGACACGCCGCGGGCGTCGCGCGTGGCCGTACCCTTGGACACCGTCTCTTCCACGACGCGTGCCAGGCCCAGCCGGTCGGCGGGCTCGTCCACGGTGCCGGCCAGCAGGCGGAACTCGATGGCGACGGCCCGTCGGTGCGGCAGGGTTGCGCAGGCCAGTTCGATGCCGTTTTCCAGGTGTTGATGCGTGGTGCTTTCTGTCATTCGTGCATCGTCAGGAGGTTGTCGCCCCCCGTGCGTTCGTCGTACGCCCGCATGGCCGGGATCAATGGGCTACTGGTGTTCCCAGCAGCTTTGCCACCTCGGCCAGTTTGGCTTCCATGAGATCGGGTTTCTCGGCCTCCAGGTTCAGTCTCAGCAGCGGTTCGGTGTTGGACTTGCGGACGTTGAACCACCACTCTTTGAATTGGATGGTAATGCCGTCCAGGAAGTCGATGCGGCCGTCCTTGTACACCTCCTGAAGCTTCTTGATGGTTGTGTCCGCATCCGGGTTCTCGAAGTTGCGTTCACCGCTGGATGCGTATCGCTTCACAGGGGCGATGATCTCGCTGAGCGGTTTGCCCTCCCGCGTGAGAAGATTGATCAGATGCACCAGGGCCAGCATGCCCGAGTCGCAGTTGAAGTTGTCCCGGAAGTAGAAGTGGCCGCTGAGTTCACCGCCGAACGGGGCCTTGGCGTCGGCCAGGGCCCGCTTCATGAAGGCATGGCCCACTCGTTCGCGGCGGGGCACGCCGCCGGCCTTCTTGATTTCCTCGGCGACGGCGCGGCTGGATCGCAGGTCGTACACAATCGTGGCTTTCTGGGTTTTGGCGAGGAACTGGCGGGCCAACACCGCCGTCAGCATGTCGCAGCGGATGATCTGGGCCTTCTCATCCACCACCATCAGCCGGTCGGCGTCGCCGTCGAAGCAGACGCCCACGTCCGCCCCGATCCGCCTGATCTCATCCTGCAACTGCCGCAGGTTCGTGTCGATGAGGGGGTTCGGGTCGTGCACGAACTCCCCGTTGTGCTCCATGTTGATGCACGACAGCGTCAACTCGGGAATGTCGTCGAAGATGGCGGGCACCCAGCGACCGGCCATGCCGTTCGAGGCGTCGATCGCGATCTTGAGCTTCCGCGGCGGGTCCAGGAACTGCCGGATGAACTCACGGTATTCCGCCCGCAGGTCGAGCGACCGCAGTTCGCCGCGCTGCCCGGTTTCGTGCCGCATCAGGTTGGTGACGATCTTGCGAATGTCGTCCAGGCCGGTTTCACCGCTGACGGGAACGCCCTTGGCCCCGGAAACCTTGAAACCGTTGTATTGGGCCGGGTTGTGGCTGGCGGTCACCTGCACGCCTCCGCACGTCCGCAGATGGTTGATGGCGAAGTAGATCTGCGACGTGTCGATCATGCCGATGTCGATCACG
>JAFGJQ010000520.1 GCA_016929015.1 Phycisphaerae bacterium
CTGGAGCGCGAAATTCGGCTGGAGATCGACCAGGACAAGGTGGCCGCGTACGGGCTGACCATCCCGGAGATCGTGGAACTCATTCCGTCGGAAAACGTGAACATCTCCGCCGGCGGGCTGGAGACACCCGGTACCAAGCTGAACGTTCGCGTGCCCGCGCAGTTCGCCCAACCGGAAGAAGTGGACAAGCTGCTGATCGCCACCCGCGACGGGCGGCCCATCTATCTCACCGACGTGGCGGAGGTGCGCGACACGTTCAAGGATCGCACCTCCATCAGCCGGCTCAACGGGGAGGACACGATCACCCTGTCGGTTCAGAAGCGGGCCGGCGAGAACATTATCGCGATTGTCGACCACGTCATGGCGGTGCTCGAGCACGCCAGGACGCAGGTGCCGGCCGGCGTACGGTTCGACGTGACGCTGGACCAGTCCGAGGACATTCGAGGAATCGTCAAGGACCTGGAGAACAACATGCTCACCGGACTGATCCTGGTGGTGGGCGTGCTGCTGCTGTTCCTCGGATGGCGGCCGGCGCTGATCGTCGGGCTGGCGATCCCCATGAGCATGCTGCTCAGCTTCACGGTCATCCAGTTGCTGGGCTACACGCTGAACATGGTCGTGCTGTTCAGCCTGATCATGGCGCTGGGTATGCTGGTCGACAACGCAATCGTCATCGTCGAGAACGTATACCGTCACTACACGCTGTGCGGTGATCGGGTGCAGGCGGCCATGCGGGGCACGTCGGAAGTCGCCTGGCCGGTGATCACGTCCACCGCGACGACGCTGGCTGCGTTCGGACCGCTCATGTTCTGGCCTGACATCATGGGCGAGTTCATGAAATACCTGCCGATCACGCTGATCATCACGTTGACCAGCTCGCTGTTCGTCGCCCTGGTCATCAGCCCCACGCTGGCCTCCCTGTTCGTCCGCGCCCAGGTGAAGGAAGGCGACCACGTGCATCCGGTGATCCTCGCGTATCGGTACGTGCTGCAAACGACGCTCAACCATCGCTTCACCACCCTCAGCCTCTCCGTGCTCCTGCTGATCGGGATGGGTGTGTATTACGCCCGGCACGGCACCGGCGTGGAACTCTTTCCAGACGTCGACCCGAGACGTGCGGCCATCGAGATTCGCTGCCCGCAGGGCACGAACATCCACGAGTCGGACCGGCTGGCCCGGATCGTGGAATACCGCCTGTCGCGATACGAGAAGTACTTTGACCACGTGATCACCAACGTCGGCTCCGGGGGAGACATGTTCATGAGTGACGGCGGCAGCACCGGCGGGCACGTCACCACCATCACACTGATCTTCCCCAAGTATGAGCTGCGCGAGCGGCCGTCCGCCGAAATCCTCGCCGAGCTGCGAGACGAACTGGCCGACCTGCCCGGAGCGGAACTGAAGGTCGAGCAGCAAGAGGAAGGACCGCCGACCGGCGCGGCCGTCACCGTCCGATTCGTCGGCCAGGATTTCAAGACTCTGCAAACGCTCAGCGAGCAGGCCAAACACGCCATCAGCGGTGTCAGCGGCCTGGTGAACCTGCGAAGCGATTTCGAAGCCGCCCGGCCGGAGCTGGCGTTCCAGGTCGACCGGCGGCGCGCGATGATGCTCGGCGTCAACACGGCCGTCATCGGCAACTTCTTGAAGACGGCGGTATTCGGGCGAGAGGTCGGCAAATACCGGCAGTTCAACGACGAGTATGACATCACCGTCCGCCTGCCGCTGGACCAGCGTACGACGGTAAACGACCTGTTCCGCCTTCGCGTGCCGAACAGCACGGGGCAGGCCGTTCCGCTGAGCTCGCTCGGAGAATTCCAGTACACCGGCGGCTACGGCACTATCCGCCGCGTGGACCAGAAGCGGGTGATTACCCTTACGGGAGACGCGGAAGGTCGGCTGGGAACGGACGTGCTGGCCGAAGTGCAGGATCGGCTGGCCGAGTTCGAGTTGCCGCCCGGATACGAGATCCGCTATGCCGGGGAGAAGGAAGAGCAGGACAAGGCATCGGCGTTCCTGAGCAAGGCGTTCGTGATCGCCCTGCTGCTAATCACGCTGATCCTGGTGGCGCAGTTCAACTCGCTCAGCGTGCCGTTCATGATCATGAGCACGGTGATCCTGTCGCTGATCGGCGTGTTCGCCGGCCTGCTGATTTGCCGGATGCCGTTCGGCATCATTATGACCGGCGTGGGCGTGATCAGCCTGGCCGGCGTCGTCGTGAACAACGCCATCGTCCTGCTGGATTACACGCGCCAGCTTCAGGCGCAAGGGTTGGACCTGATGGAAGCCGCCATGCAGGCCGGTGCCACTCGACTGCGGCCGGTGCTGCTGACCGCGGTCACAACCGTGCTGGGCCTGATCCCGATGGCCATCGGCGTCAGCTACGATTTTCACGTCATGGAGTGGGCCACGAAGAGCGAATCGACGGAATGGTGGGGCAGCATGGCCACCGCCGTGATCTTCGGCCTGTCCTTCGCCACGCTTTTGACCCTGGTCGTGCTGCCGACGCTGTACGTCACGGTCTTCCACGCCGGCGCGACGATCCGGCGACTGGCCACCGGCAACGTGGCCGAGCCGGCGGGCGGCCAGGCATGAAGAGCTTCGCAAGAGATCCAAGAAGAAGGCCGGCGCGGGGCGGACAACGCATCCGCTCCACGCCGGCCCGCGACTGCCCCAACGCACGTCACATCCCCTTCACCGCAATCTTCCGAGGCTTGGCGGCATCCGCCTTCGGCAGGTGCAGCGTCAGCACGCCCAGCTTGTACTCCGCGTGAATCCGCTCCGGATCGATCATCTCGCTCACCTCGAACGTCCGGTAGAAATCGCCCACCTCGTATTCCCGCAGCAGGTAGTTCGTCGCCGCGTTCTGCCGGTCGGCCACCTTTCCATGGATCGAAAGGGAGCCGTTCTCAAACCGGATGTCGATGTCGTCCGCGCCGGCGCCCGGCATGTCCGCCAGAACCAGCAGCTCGTCCGCCGTTTCCACAATATCCACCGTCGGGCGGAAATGCGCGCGGTTGCGCGTATGCTCCACACGCGTCACTTCCGGGGCCCCCTGGTGCTTTTCGATGGAGCGTTCTTCAGCCATGGTTCGCTCTCCTTGTCTGGTCGTCCGTCTCGGTCCGAACCGCCGTTCGGATCACTTGCCCACCGCCTTGACCTGGATCTTCTTCGGCTTGGCCGCTTCCGCCTTGCCCAGCCGCACCAGCAACACACCGTCCCGCAACTTCGCATCCACCCGGTCGGTGTTGATGTCCGCAGGCAGCCGGATCATCCGCTTGAACTCGCCCGTCCCGCGCTCGCGCCGATGATAGGCCGTCCCTTCACGGTCCTCGCCGCCGCGCCGGCCCCCGATCGTCAGCTCGTTGCCGACGACCTGCAGGTCTATGTCTTCCATGCGGAAGCCGGGCAACTCAAACTCCGCGTGCAGGCTCTCGGCGTCTTCCCAGAGATTCACGGCCGGGTACGCCCGAGCGCCAAACCACCACGGCGGTGTCAGCCGCGAGCCCTCCTCAAAGAGCTCGTTGAACAGCCGGTCCACCTCGCCGCGAAGACGGTTGATCGGATACCACTCACTGGGTCGTCGACCTGGCATATGTCACCTCGCTTTCGCTTGATTGCACCGGTTCGGCCGGCCCGCACCTGCATACGCTCATTCCACCGGACTCGGCCCGCCAAGCATGTGTGCATACGCTGTGCCAAGCTGCGGCTCCGCGAGTGTCCGTTCTAACACATTGCCTTAAAAGATGTTACGATCATGCCCCGGCCGCAGACATCCGCGCCGACGTGTCAATCTGACAGGCCGTGGCAGGCAGCCGGACCCCCGAACGCCCGGATCGCCGCGCACAGACAGGCCACGTCCCCTAACGACTCTCCCAAACCGGCCGGCACGATCCGGCAGACCGCTGCGGCCGCGGGCAACGCCTCACACGCCAGTTCCTCCCGCGCAGGCCGGAGGACCAGGTCGCCCAACCGGACCGCAAGGGACCCAATGACGATGATCTCCGGGTTCAGCATGTCCACCAGCAACGCAAGCCCTCGCCCCAGCCGGCGACCCACCTCCATAAGAATCGCCACTGCATCGGCATCACCCGCGCGGGCGAGCTCGCCCAGCTCTCGCGGTCCGGCCTGTCCATCTCCCCAGCGAGCGGGAAACCGCGAGGCCGCCAGCCGCGTGATGCCCGCCCCACCACAGAAGCCCTCCCAGGAGCCCGGTTTGCCGAAGCCCGTCGGCCCCTCTTCCGCCAGCCGAACGTGTCCCACTTCGCCGGCCAGGTCGTTCGTGCCCCGGTACAGCTCTCCATTGAGGATCAGCCCGCCGCCGAAGCCGGTCCCCATGGTGAGGAAGATCACGTTACGGCACCCGCGAGC
>JAFGJQ010000045.1 GCA_016929015.1 Phycisphaerae bacterium
CTCAATGAGCACCTGCTTGGGGCGTACGTCAATCTGCTGGAGGACTTCGGCGATGCGGGTGATCCGGTCGAGCCGGTCGTACACGATGAGGAGGTCGTGCGCCGCGTGCGTGTCGCCGCCGGCTTCGTCCGCCGACGAGGCGACGCCGGCCTCCGCCTCCGGCGAGACGGTGATGGAGCCTTCCGTGCTGAGCAGGGGCTCCAGAAGCGTCTGGGCATCGGCGGCGCGGATGTGGTTCAGCGTGAACACACGCGTTTGTAGTGGCGTTTCGGCCGCGGCGAGTTGGGTGAGTTGCTCGTTCGTGTATACGTAGATGAAGTTGCCTTCCACGCGGTATCCGGCGTTGTTGGACAGCAGGACGGCGTCGAGCGCTTCCTCCAGGGTGACGTTGAAGAGGTTGGCCGTCACGGAGCCCTGGACGGCCGGGGTGGCTACGATGTTGCGCCGGCTCTGCACGGAGAGCATGCGCAGCACGGTGGCGAGTGGCACGTTGTCCACGTGCATCTCCACCGTGCCCTGGTCGGTGACATGCACCACGTTTCCGTTGAGAGGCGGTTCAGCCGGTGTCGCTTCCTGCGCGTGGGCCGCGCCCAGAACGATGCCCGGCAGAACTCCAAGCAGTATGGAATGCGGAAAGCGTTTCACGAGCCCGTCGTCCCTTCGCTTTGTCCAGCCTTACCCGCGACCGCGACGCACCTGTGTTGCTACGGGAGTCCCGGTTCGTGTCCTGCCTGCGGCGCAGGGCGAGGCTCCGGAGGCCGGGGCACGCCCGGTAACGGCGTACCGTTCTTATCGGAACCTTCGAGGGTGACTTTAATTGTCTGGGTTCGCAGCACGCCGATGAGTTCGGTGAGCAACTGGTTTGTGCGGCGGGCCTCGGCCAGTTGGTCGTTTCGCTGTTTGGCCGTGTCCGGGAGTTGGGCCTGGGCTTCGGGGAGCCAATCGGCGGGTCCAAGCCAGACGCGGGCACAGGTGGCCAGCACCAGGGCGAGCAGCAGGGGTCGCAGCAGGCGAGAGGCCGGTCGTTCGAGAGACATTGGGTACCTCCTGGGAAGGGGATAGGTTATCGGTCGTACGTTCGCCCGGGCGCCGGCGGGCGGGCACGTCCTGTAATCACACGTTGAGGGAGGTATCGGACAGACGGGGGGGCGGGTTGATTTGGGCGAAGGCCCGTAGCCGGATGGCCGGTGTGATTCCCATGCGACGACACTCCCGGACAAGGCGGGTTCTGAAGTGGGTGGGGTTGGTGGCGTGTGCGGCTGTTGCTGTTGCATGGCTTGCCCGACCCGACCTGTGTGTCACCGGGTTCGGTTTGCCCGCTGTGTACTTGCTGCAGGCGTGACCGGAGACCGGCTGGATCCCGGGCTCACAAACTCGAGAGAACTGGAGACTGGAGATTGCAAACCAGAAGCAGGAAAGACCGGCTGGAAAGCCGGTCTTACAACGAAAAAGCCGGCAGCGCGGGGAGGGGGCTAGACGCGTTCGAAGGGCTCGAAGAGGCGTTTGTAGTCGTCCTGGCAGAAGCGGTCGGTCATGCCGGCGACGTAATCGCAGACGACCCGGTGGACGCCTTGCTCGTCGATTCGGCGGAAGAAACGCTCGGGGAGCATCCGCGGGTCGGCCGCGTAGGCGGCGAACAGACGCTCGATGAATCGCCGGGCCTTCGTGTCCATTCGGACGAGCCGGGCGTGACGATAGACCCGCTCCAGCAGAAACGAGCCCAGCTCCCGGGCCATCGAACTCATCGCGTCGGAGAATGCGACCAGCGGATCGGTCGCCTTCCGAACGGCATCCGGCGTTTGCGGCCGGGCGGCGGCGATGCGGCGCCGCGACTCGGCGATCACGTCCGCCAGCAGTGTGTTCAGCAGGGCGTCCAGGATCGGGCGCCGGATGGCCGGCAGGGGGAGGTCGGGGTGTGCGGCCCGCACGGGCTCGGCGGCCATCTGCCAGAGCGTCACCGCGTGCAAGTCCGCCTCATCGATCAGCGCGGCCCCGATGGCGTCTTCCAAGTCGTGGCCGTCGTAGGCAAGTTCGTCGGCCAGGCACGCGATCTGGCCTTCCACGGTGGGCCATTGACCGGATGCGAAGAACTCCGTGGCGGGGGGGTACGCGTTCTCGCTTGCGTTCGGGCTGTCGTAACGGGTTTCGTGCTTGGCGATTCCCTCGCGCACCTCGAACGAGAGGTTCAGCCCGCGAAACGCCGGGTATGGATGCTCCAGGTAGTCGACGATCCGCAGGGACTGCCGGTTGTGCTCGAAGCCGCCGTGGAGTTGCATCAGGTCACGCAGGGCCATCTCGCCGGCATGTCCGAACGGCGGATGACCCAGGTCGTGGGTGAGGGAAATGACCTCGGCCAGGGTCGGGTTCACGTCCAGGGCGATGGCCAGTCGGCGGGCGATCTCGGCCACCTCCAGCGTGTGGGTCAGCCGGGTTCGGAAGTGGTCGTCTTCAAAGGTGACGAAGACCTGCGTCTTGTATTCCAGCCGGCGGAACGCGGCACACGAGAGCACCCGGTGCCGGTCCAGGCCGAACGCGTCGCGGATCGGGTCGGGCGGTTCCGCATGGACCCGGCCGCAAGAGTCCGCGGACCGGGCCGCGTACGAGGCCATCTTTCGCTGCGCGTTCTCAGGCATGGGTCACCGGGAAGCGGCAGGGCGGTCGCGAAGGCCCATCTCCACCGCGTTTTGAACAAGCTGGGTGTACAGTGCGTTGAGGCCTTCCGGGATGACGCGGACGTTGCCCAGCACTGACATGTAGTTCGTGTCGCCCGCCCACCGGGGCACCACGTGGCAATGGTAGTGGTCGGGCACGCCCGCTCCCGCGCAGAGTCCGAGGTTTGAGCCGACGTTGAAGCCCTCGGGCTGCAGGGTGCGACGCAGCAGGGCGACGGCCTGCCAGGTGGTCCGGGTCAGGCTCGCGTTGTGCTCGTTCGCCAGTCGCAGCGGGTCGCCCTCATGGGCGGAGGTCGCGATCAGCAGGTGTCCGCTGGTGTAGGGGAAGCGGTTCATCAGGACAAAGCAGTGCTGCTCGCGCCAGACGACGAGGTGGGTGTCGTCGTGGGCGGGGTCGGCCCAGTACGCGCAGAAGAAGCAGCCGTGAGTGCCGGTCTCATCCTGAAGGGAGCGGATGTACTCCATTCGCCACGGGGCCCACAGATTGCTTTGAAAACCTGCCATAGCGTATCTTCCGCCAGCGAGGCTGAGTGTACCGCTGGCCGCGGACGATCTCAATGCGCGGCTTTTCAGCATTGCCGCGGCCCGGTAGACTGCTGCCGGCATCGTATGGCGACGCCCGACCGGCGTGTCGGGCCGAACAACTTCGGAGACGTGACCATGCTGTGGATCGGTGATAGGCGTGTGGGCAGGGCCGGGCCGGGCGGCGTTCGCGCGGATGGGTGGGGCCTGGTTGCGGGCATCCTGGCGGGGATGGCGGTGGCCGTTGCCGTCACTGGGGCCGGCTGCCGAAAGGACACACAACTGGCGGGCCGGGAGATTCCGCACGTTACGGTTCGGACGGTTACGGATGGCGACGTTGTGCTCGACCGGTCCGCCACTGCCAAGCAGGTGGCGTACGCCTTTCTGCGGGCGGTTCGGGACGACGTTCGCGCCTCGTCCCCCAAGGCTCGTGAAGAGGCACTGCGGCGGCAACTGAATCTGTGCGCTCCGGACACGATTTTCGCCCGTTACGAGGACATGCACCAGCGGAGCGGCTCGGGGTACGTGGATGACCGCGACGAGAGGATCTACCGTGTCGTGGACTCGTGGGCCCCGACGCTGGCTCACTATGTCGACAGCTTCGACCTTGCGTGGTCGGAGGCGGAAACGGCCTGGGTTGTGCGCGAGGCGAGGAAGCCTGCGGAAGAAACCGCCGGCACGGACTACGTGTTCCTCGAAGTGGTCGACCCCGGCGGTGATCCGAACGCGGAGGCGGTGGTTCAATTGACGCTCGTGACCGAGAGCGGGTACTGGAGGGTTCTGAACGTTGGTTTCGTCGCCGGCCAGCGTCACCTGACCGGTCGGACGCCCGCCCCGACGTCTGCGCCCGCCACGACCGCCAGGGCGGACTGAGTGTCGGGCCGCCGTGCCTGGGTTTGCGGTTACGGTTTATGGAACCCACCTCGATTACCGTCAAAGGGGCGCGTGAGCACAACCTCAAGAGCGTCTCGCTCACACTGCCCCGGAATCGGCTCATCTGCTTCACGGGCGTGTCCGGGAGCGGCAAGAGCAGTTTTGCATTTGACACGCTGTATGCCGAGGGTCAGCGGCGATACATCGAATCTCTGTCTTCTTACGCACGGCAGTTCATGGGCCAACTGGCCAAGCCGGACGTGGACCTGGTGACCGGCCTGAGCCCGTCGATTTCGATCCAGCAGAAGACGAGCGGCTGGAACCCTCGCAGCACGGTCGGCACGATCACGCAGGTGCACGACTTTCTTCGGGTGCTCTACGCTCGTGTCGGCACGCAGCACTGCCCGGAGTGCGACCGGCCCATTTCCGCGCAGACGCGTGAGCAGATCGCCGAGCGCATTCTGGCCCAGGCAGACGGTGCGAAAGTGCTCATCCTCGCCCCGGTCGTTCGCGGGCAGAAGGGTGAGTTCCGCGACCTTTTTGACGACTTGCGGCGGCAGGGTTTTGCCCGTGCCCGGGTGGACGGGCAGGTGGTTCTGCTGGGTGACGCGTTGGAGCTCAGCCGCAACATCCGTCATGACATTGAGGTTGTGGTGGATCGGATCACCGTGGGGCC
>JAFGJQ010000521.1 GCA_016929015.1 Phycisphaerae bacterium
GCGCTCTTCAGGCCCGCCTTGAACTTCCACTCCGCGAAACTCTTGAGCACCAGCGTAACCAGCGCCAGCACCGTCAGCAGCGAAGCCACCGCAAAGGCACCGGCGAAATTGTACTCGTTATAGAGAATCTCCACATGCAGCGGCATCGTGTTGGTCAGGCCCCGGATGTGCCCGGAAATGACCGACACCGCCCCAAACTCTCCCATCGCCCGGGCGTTGCACAGGATCACCCCGTACAACAGCCCCCACTTGATGTTCGGCAACGTGACCCGGAAGAACGTCTGCCAGCCGCCGGCGCCCAGCGACAGGGCCGCTTCCTCTTCCTCCGTCCCCTGGGCCTGCATCAGCGGAATCAACTCGCGCGCCACAAACGGGAACGTCACGAAAACCGTCGCCAGCACGATGCCCGGCACCGCGAAAACCACCTGAATGTCGTGCCGCGCCAGCCACGGGCCCAGGTAGCCGTGGATGCCGAAGAAAATCACGTAAATCAGCCCGGAAATCACCGGCGACACGGCGAACGGCAGATCGATCAACGTGGTCAGCAGGCTCTTGCCGACAAACTCGAACTTCGCCACCGCCCACGACGCCGCCACGCCGAACACCAGGTTGGCCGGCACCGCAATGACCACCGTCAGCAGGGTCAGTTTGATCGCGGCCCGCGTATCGGGCGTGTGGAGCGACTCCCAGTAGACGCGCAACCCCTCCGAAAGGGCCTGGACGAACACCGCCGCCAACGGGGCAATGAGAAACAACCCGACAAACAGCAACGCCACCAGAATGAGCAGGCCGCGTACCGGCCACGGTTCCGTCGTGGCCCCGCGCGGAGCGCCCACCACCACTCGACCTTCCGAAATGCCCTGCTCTGCCTGCATCACGAACCCGTCCTCACGATCGCCGCACGCAGTGCCGCTGACCGCTCCACCACTGCAGCAGGTTAATCACCAGCAACAGCACAAACGACGCCACCAACATCGTCACCGCGATGGCCGTCGCCCCCGCGTAGTCAAACTGCTCCAGTTTCATCACCATCAGCAGCGGAACGATCTCCGTCCGCATCGGCATGTTGCCCGAAATGAAAACGATGGAACCGTACTCACCCAGCGCTCGGGCAAAGGCCAGCGCGAATCCCGTCAGCAGCACCGGCCACAGCTCCGGCAGAATCACCCGCCACAGCGTCTGCGCCCGCGGGGCGCCCAGGCTGGCCGACGCTTCCTCCACCTCCGGATCCAGATCCTCCAGCACCGGCTGCAACGTCCGCACCACGAAAGGCAAGCCGATAAACGTCAGCGCCACCACAATGCCCGGCGGCGCGTAGGCGATCTGGATGTCCAGGGGAACCAGATACCGGCCGATCCACCCGTTGCCGGCATACACCGCCGTCAACGCAATGCCGGCCACCGCCGTCGGCAGGGCGAACGGCAGGTCAATCAGCGCGTCCACCAGACGCCGGCCGGGAAACCGGTACCGCACCAGCACCCAGGCCAGAATCAGGCCGAACACCAGGTTGATGCACGCGGCGATGGCCGACGCCCCGAAACTCAATCGAAACGCGGCCAGCACGCGGGCGTCCGTGATGATCGACCAGAATCGCTCGGTGCTCAGTTCCGCCGTCCGCAGAAACAGCCCCCCCAAGGGAATGAGGGCCACGAGGCTCATGTAGAGCACGGTGAATCCGAGCGTCAGCCCGAATCCCGGCAGAATGCTTCGCTGTCTGAGCAGCAGCCTCATTCGCTTGCCCCTGGCGCTGTGGTGATCACCTCTCGTCACTGACCCGGCTGGTAGATCTGGTCGAACACACCGCCGTCGGCGAAATGCTTCTTCTGGGCCTTCTGCCAGCCGCCGAAGGCGTCGTCGATGGTGATCAACTCCAGTTTGGGAAACTTCTCGCCGTACTTCTCCGCGATCTTCGGATTCGAAGGCCGATAGTGGTACTTGGCGGCCAGCTCCTGTCCCGCGTCCGAGTACAGGTACTCCAGGTAGGCCGTTGCCAGTTCTCGCGTGCCGTGCGCGTCAACCACCTTGTCCACAATGGTGACCGGCGGTTCCGCGAGAATGCTCATCGACGGCAGCACAATCTCGACCTTGCCCTTGCCGAGCTTCTCGACCGCCAGAAACGCCTCGTTTTCCCACGTGATCAGCACGTCACCGATCTCCCGCTGCACGAACGTTGTGGTCGATCCGCGGGCACCGGAATCCAGCACGGGCACGTTCTTGAACAGCTTGCCGACAAACTCCTGGGCCTTGGCCTCATCGTTGTCGTTGTGCTTCAACGCGTATGCCCAGGCGGCCAGGTGGTTCCACCGGGCACCGCCCGACGTCTTGGGGTTCGGCGTGATCACGGACACGTCGGACCGGGTCAGATCGTCCCAATCGCGAATGTTCTTCGGGTTGCCCTTGCGAACCAGAAACACGATCGTGGACGTGTACGGGCAACTGTTGTTGGGCAGTCGTTTCTGCCATCCCTCGGCAATCAGCCCCCGCCGGCTGATTTCGTCAATGTCATACGCGAGCGCCAGCGTCACCACATCTCCCTCCAGCCCGTCGATGACCGCCCGGGCCTGCTTGCCCGCGCCGCCGTGAGACTGGCGGATGACCACGTCCTCACCCTTCTCGCTTTTCCAGTGCTTGGCAAAGGCCGCGTTGAACTCCTGGTACAGCTCGCGGGTCGGGTCATACGAAACGTTCAAAAGGGTCTTCGACTCTGCCATCGCCGGCATCGCCCAGGCCCAGACCGCCGCCAGCACCGTCGCGCCAATCCATCGTCCGCTTCGCATGATTCCCGCCCTTCGCGTCATGGTTCCTCAGGTCAGCCCATCCCGCAAACACGGACCGGCCGCCTCGGGAAGAGCGTAGGAGGAGGAGGAAAACCGCCCTTCCCGAGGGCGACCGGCCGGGTCAATCGATGGGTCATTGCCAGTGAGATTTGGCATCCCCCGTGCCAAAACACCCTCAAACCCGCAACAACGCGATTCTCAGTCCTGAAAACCGCGTTCCGGACGGCGGGCGAATGGTTTGGCCGTGAAATATAACGGAATATCCATAGAGTCCTTGAGAATCATCGACATTAAGATAGAATATCTGTGATATGCAACGGTTCATGAACCTGCTGCTGGACGTCTGGCGCGAAGCCGGACAGCACATCGAGATACAGGAGGCGGTCGCCCGAATCGCCCCCCTGCTTGCCCGGCATGTGCCGTTGGAGGTCCTGCTGGTCCGCCAGATCGACGTACAACGGGCGTGCGTCGACACCGTGGCCGCCGGGACCGCCAGCCGCGGGCGGCCGCCCAAGCTGACCCGCACCGCGTGCACCGCCAATGAGCTGGAGGATCTGCTGGCGTGGTGCCGGCGGGGCGAAACGCTGCCGGTTCCGGAAAACGAGGACCGCTCGCGCAGCCATCCGTATGCACCCGAAGGCATTACCGGCGACATGCTCATCGGCCCCCTGCGCCGCGAGACCGGGCCGGGCGGCCTGTTGGTCATGGTGGCCGCCGCCGGGCGGAGCTTCGGCACCAGCCACGTCGAGCTGTTCCATGCCTTGCTGGCACCCTTCGCCATCGCCCTGGAGAACGACCGCCGTCTTCGCGAGATGGAGTCGTACCGCCAGGCGGCGGAAGCCGACCGGCAGTCGCTGCTGACCCGGCTGGGGCGTCAGGACATTAGTGACACGATCGTCGGCGCAGAGTCCGGCCTGCGTGAGGTGATGGAGCGGGTGGACCTGGTCGCCCGGTCCGACGTGCCGGTGCTGCTGCTCGGCGAAACCGGCTCCGGCAAAGAGGTGGTCGCCCGCGCCGTTCATACGCGGTCGCCGCGGGCTTCGGGACCGTTTATGCGAGTGAATTGCGGAGCGATCGCGCCGGAACTGATCGACTCCGAGCTGTTCGGGCATGAGCGCGGCAGCTTCAC
>JAFGJQ010000522.1 GCA_016929015.1 Phycisphaerae bacterium
ACGCCGACGAGATCAATATGGCCCGGGACCTGGTGGACCGGTTCATGTCCGAGCATGTGCTGCCCGTGGGCCCGGACCACACCTGCCCCTATCTGCCGGGCCGGACGGCGTGCAGTGAGGGTTTTGAGGCCGGTGCCATGGACGCCGCCCTCTATCTCGCGTTCATGGACCGCGGGTTCCGCCGGAGCGGCAGCGTCATTTACCGCCCGGCGTGCCGGGCGTGCGGGGAGTGCATCCCCATCCGCATCCCCGTACCGCGGTTTCGGCCGTCCCGATCGATGAAACGCGTCTGGCGGCGCAACCGGGACCTGCACGTGGATGTCGGCCCTCCCGTCCCGGACGAAGAGAAGTACGGGGTGTACGTCCGTTACCTCGACCACCAGCATGACGGCACGATGACCGGCAGCCGAGACGAGTTTCTGGATTTCCTATACAACTCGCCCGTGCAAACGCTGGAGTTCACGTACCGTTTCGGCCGGCGAGTCGTCGGCGTCAGCCTGGCGGACCCCTGCCTCAACGTGCTCAGCGCGGTGTACATGTATTTTGACCCGGAGCACCGCAAGCGCGGACTGGGAACGTACTCCATTCTCTGGGAGATCGCGTACGCCGCCCGGCAGAACCTGGATTACTACTACCTGGGGTACTACATCGCCGACTGCCCCAAGATGAGCTATAAAGCCCGCTACCGGCCGTTCGAGCTGCTGCGCCCGGATGGCCTCTGGGAGCCCGGGCCCGACCGGCTCGACTGCAATGACCGAAGCGCCTGAATACCAGCGAATTCTGCTCATCAAGCCCAGCTCGCTGGGGGACGTGATCCATGCGTTGCCGGTGCTTCACGGGCTGCGCGTGCGTTTTCCCGACGCTCACATCGCATGGCTGATCTCCACCGCCTGCGCGCCCATCATTCGGCACCACCCGGAGTTGTCGGAGGTGATTGCGTTTGACCGGCGCCGATACGGCCGCATCACCCGCAGCCTGCGCATCAGTCGCGAGTTCGCCGGGTTTGTGGGCGACCTGAGGAATCGCCGGTTCGACCTGGCCATCGACCTGCAGGGGCTGTTTCGAAGCGGGTTTCTGACGTTCGCATCCGGCGCCCCCGTGCGGATGGGGTTTCGCGGGGCCCGCGAGTTCGCGTGGCTGTTTTACACGCACGAAATTCCCGTTCCGGACATCGACGCCCACGCGGTGGACAAGAATTTCGGCGTGGCCGGCCTGCTCGGCTTTGCCGACGTGCCCGTTCGCTTTGACCTGGCCGTCACGGAAGCCGAACGGCACCAGGCCGCGGACGTGCTGCGCGGCGCCGGGGTCGCCCTGGGCCGTCCGTTCGCCGCAGTGCTTCCCGGCGCGCGATGGGACACAAAACGTTGGCTGCCCGAACGTTACGCTTCGACGCTGAGCCGGCTGGCCAGTGCATGTGGGCTGCGCAGCGTGCTGCTGGGTGCTCCCAACGAGGCGGACCTTTGCGAAGCGATTGCATCACAAGTGTCAGCCGGAAATGACCTTAAACCTGTTTGTCTGGCAGGCCGAACCGGCCTGCGTGAGCTCGTCGCCATCCTGGAGCGAGCCGCCGTCGTGGTCTGTCAGGACTCAGCGCCTGCGCATCTGGCCGCCGCACTGGGTCGACCCACGGTCTGCATTCTGGGGCCGACGAACTCGCGCCGGACAGGCCCCTACGGCGTGGGTGCCCGGCTCATTCAGGCGGACGTGCCGTGTTCACCCTGCTATCTGCGGTCGCTGAGTCAGTGCCGGTTCGGGCACGAGTGCATGCACCAGGTGGAGGTGGACACCGTAGTACGTGCAGTGGTCGAACAGCTCCGCGTGTCGAACGCCGCCGGTACCCGCCCGGACGACCGCGGAACCGCCTGAATCCGTGCAGCTTTCGGCCCAATTGACCGACATTCGTGGGAGCAGCGCAGACGGGGGCGGGGTCGGGCAGTAGAGTAACGGGTCTTGCTCCGGGTTCGTGACCCTCGTTTTCGGGGTGATGCTGGTTTGTCTGGTCTTCGACGGCAGTGGCGCAACCTCATCTACAGACGCATCCTCCACGCGGACGATACGCCGCATCGCATTGCGCTGGGTGTGGCCGTCGGACTGTTCGTGGCCTTTACTCCGCTGCTGGGTTTCCAGATGCTGATTGCCCTGTCGCTGGCCGCCCTCATCCGGGCGAACAAGACCGTCACCATCCCGATGGTGTGGATCACCAACCCGGTTACGGCCCTGCCCATCTACGGTTCCTGCTGGTGGCTCGGCCGCTGGATCCTCACCGGCAGTTTCAGCGGCGACCCCAGCCAGTTCGAGAGCATCCTTGGGGTGCCGCCCGAATACTCCGGATTGGGTGCGTTGACGCATTTGCACGAGGCGGAGTTCTGGAAGTACCTGGCGGGTTTGATTCTCAGCCTTGGAGTGGAGCTTTGGGTCGGATGTCTGGTCGCCGGTGTCGTCAGTGCCGCCATAGGGTATTTCGTATCGCGTCGCGTGATTATCGTGTACCGCCGCCGTCGGGCCGCCCGCAAACTGCGAAAGAAGCTCATTCGCCCGACCATCCACACTCTTCCCGCCGGTCGGGCGGAGCACAAACGGGCGTACGCCGACTAAGCGTGGTCACGGCAGGGGGTCCGCTGTAGGGGAGAGCGAACCATGCGATGGTGTGAGGACACGGTGCAAAGGAAGGGCAGACGCGGATGAGGTTGCCTCCGCCCAGCGTCCGACTGATTCTCGCATCGACGAGTCCGCGTCGCGCGGCGTTGCTCCGTGCGGCCGGGTACCGGTTCGAGGTTGTGCCACCCGTTCTGGAGGAGCCGGTCGACCTCGTGCCGGAGACGATGCCGGTTCAGCGGGCCGAGGCCCTGAGTTACTTCAAGGCGGCGGCCGTCGCGAACGGTCGGACCGCCGGTGTGGTGCTTGGGGCCGACACCATCGTTGCCCTGCACGACCGTGTTTTCGGGAAGCCCGCGGATGCAACCGACGCCCGACGTATTCTCGGCTCGCTGGCCGGCACGACGCACCAGGTGATCACCGGCCTGACCCTGCTGGACTGCGCGAACGGCCGGCGGATCATCACGCACGACGTAACCACCGTAACCATGCGGCCTCTTGAACCCGGCGAGCTAGACGCCTATATCCAGTCTGAGGCCTGGTTGGGCAAGGCGGGCGCCTATGGCGTCCAGGATCGGGCGGACGCGTTCATCACGCGGTTGGACGGCAGCTATTCGAACGTGGTGGGCCTGCCCATGGAACTCCTGGAGAACGCTGTCGCCGCCATACACGTGACCGCCCGGACGCCCGCATCCCAGAGCGGAACTGCGGCCGGCGGATAGGCCGCCACGAGACCGTACAGACGCACCGGCCAACGGTGCCGCACGAATGGAGCCGCACATGAAACACTCCCGAAGCCTTCTGGCCGTCGTTCTTCTGGCAGGCGCGCTCACCGCGGGTTGTATCGCTCCGCCGCCCGCGGCGAAGCCCTCGCCGCTGATCGGTATCGAATCACCCGACTTTGCCCTGGAACAGCTCGACGGGGATCGTGTTTCGCTTGGCGATTATCCCTCGCGCCCCGTGCTGCTCGCCTTCTGGGCCCGGGGTTGCCCGTTCTGCCGAGCGGAAGTGACGGATTTGCAGCGTCTCCATGCGAAGCACGCGAGCGAGGGACTCGTCGTGCTGGCCGTCAACGCCTGGGACGAGAATCCGGCCGCCCTGCGCGTGTTTGCCCGGGAAAAGGGACTCACCTATCCCATCCTGCTCAACGGCAGCACCGTGGCAAAGGACCTGTACCACGTGGAGAAGGTGCCCACCCACGTCTGGATCGACCGGGACGGGCGAATCCACGACGTGACCGTGGGGTACAGCCCCGCGGAAGGTCCGAAAATGCTGGACCGGGCCCGGCGGCTTCTGAACCCGCCCGCATCGCCGAAATAACCCCGGTTTGCAGACGAACCCCCGGGCATGAGACGTTCCATTCGAGACATCGCACGGAAACGGGTGGTCGGTTTCTGGCGAGGCTGGGTGCGCCCGATCCTGATCGTCGTCATCGTTCTGGGAAGCTTTCGATCCGCCGTCGCGGACTGGAATGACGTGCCTTCGGGCTCCATGCGGCCCACCATTCTGGAAGGTGACCGCATTGTTGTGAACAAGCTCGCCTACGGGCTGCGCGTTCCCTTCACCATGTGGCCGATCGTGGACTGGTCAACACCTCAACGCGGCGACGTGGTCATCTGTTTTGCCCCGGACACGGGTGAACGCCTGGTCAAGCGAGTGGTTGGCGTACCGGGGGACACGGTTTCCATGGTGGACAACGTCCTGTTGGTGAACAATCGGCGCATATCGTGCACCGTCAACGCGACGGAGAGCCGGCAGGGACGCGGGCCGGCGGGTCGCCCGCGAGGGGGCACCGAGAACCTCGACGGGCACAGCCACGCAGTGCAGTTTCTTCCTGGCGTGCCGGCCCGGCGTTCGTTCGCGCCGGTGACGCTGAGGCCGGACGAGTACTTCGTGATGGGCGACAACCGTGACGCCAGCCGCGACTCGCGCTACTTCGGCACGGTGGACCGCCGGCAGATCGTCGGAGAGGTTTTCGCCATTGCCGGGTCTCTGGACCCGACCCGCCGCTACCTGCCGCGATGGGAGCGGTTCTTCTCGCCGGTGGAATAGCCACCGCGTGCGCAGCGGCGTGCATCACGAACGTGCATATCCTCCGAGTCGGGAGTCCAAGAAACGCTTGACTTCGCCGATACAGGTGAGGTACTATAACTCTCGACTGCCCGGAAGGCGGTCTGTTTATCAAGAGTGGCTGAGGGAACAGGCCCGATGACGCCACAGCAACCTGGTCCCCCGTGACGAAGGTGCTAATTCCTGCCCGAACGATCGGGAGAGATAGATTGACTTGCTGATCGCGTCGCAACCGCGGCGAAGCCCGCATCAGAGGCAGTTATCCCCCGAATGCAGTGCGATGGGTGTCAACGTCCGATAGCCGTTGCGCCCTCGCGCCGGACTCACGAGACGGTTTCGCCCGGTCGATCGATATCCCGGCGGCGCTGTTCGCCGCGCCGCGGATTCGATGAGATCGGGCACGTTCCCGTGTGGGCCGGAACGAATGTCGCAGCATGGGTGGAGGTGTATGTCGTGGAGTGGCTCTATCATTCCCAGCCGTCAGGCAAGGACGACCGCGGCACGGGTCCCAAGGACTCGCCCGTCGTCGTGATCAAGATCGGGGGTTCGGTGTTCACCGACCTGACCGCGTACAAACGCTGCGCCGCCTACCTGAAGAAACGCGTGAACGAGGCACCACGAGAAAAGCTGATCGTTGTGGTGTCGGCGGAATTCGGGATGACGGATCGACTGCAGGAACTGGCCCGACAGCTCTGTGCCGCCCCGGACCCCGGCACGCTGGACCTGCTCTGGTCCACGGGTGAGGTGCGGTCGGTGGCCACGCTGACCTTGTGCCTGCACGCGGTGGGCGTGCCGGCCGTTGGCCTGAGCGTGCACGAGTGCGGCCTGCGCGCCCCGCGCCAGGACGAGACGGCCGAACACGTGGTCGTCGACGGTCCCACGCTGCGATCGAGAATCGCGTGCGTTCACGTTGCGGTGGTTCCGGGATTCCTGGCCCGCGGGCCGGGGGACAGAATCGTGTCGTTGGGCCGCGGCGGTTCCGATCTGACCGCGGTCCTGCTGGCCGCCGGTCTGGGTGCCGTTCGTTGCGAACTGGTCAAGGACGTACCCGGCTATTTCGACAAGGACCCGAATCGTTTCCCGGATGCGGTGCCGCTGGATCACATCACGTACGCCCGAGCGCTGGCCATGGCCCGCGAGGGCTGCGACCTGGTGCAGGCCAAGGCGATCGAGGCCGCCGCCCGGCACGGCACGCCCGTCATCGTGCGCAGCCTCAACGAAGGCGACCACCAGACGCTGCTCACCGCGGCCGAAACGCCGGCCCTCGCGCAGTCGCAGTCGGCGGCCGTTGCCTGATCACAGCACACGATGCGTCCGCAACCCTGGGGGCGAAGGAAGCCGCCCTACCGTGCGGGCGCAGCATCAATTCTGAGGGACCGCCTCTGCTTTGTGGGACCGGCTTTCCAGCCGGTCTCTGATGTCTGGCCGGTCACCCGGCCGCGACGGTGTAGTGTACGGCGGATCCCCTCGTTTCAATCTCTCGTTTCAAGCTTCCGGTTTTTCATTGTCTGACCCCCACCCCCCGGGCCGTTGGTCCCTTCATTGCTTGCATTCCGCTTCCCTTTGCCGGACCCCCGGTTTCGCATACACTGCGGAGCTTGCTCCCCTGCCGGGAGTCGGAATCCGGCGGATCGCAGGAAAGGACGTACCCGATGCCGAACCAACCGTGCCAAGGCAGTCACAAGGACCCGGCGGCCGCCCAAAGGTGGATGTCCGGCCGATCCATTGAGCCCCTGAGGCTTCGCGGCAACGAGCAGGTGGCCGACCTGATCGACAACGTCTATGCCGGCAGCGGCTACAACGCGCGGCGGCTGGCCGAGGGTGCCCAACTCTACCGCCGGATGATCGAAGACGGCGCCACGATCTGCATGACCGTGGCCGGCGCCATGACGCCGATCGGCATGAGCGGCATCTTCAGCGACCTGGTCCAGGCCGGTTTTGTCGATTTTGTCATCGCGACGGGGGCCAACCTGTATCACGACCTGCACCGCCCGTACAACTGCCCGATGACGCAGGGCCATTTCGACGTGGACGACAACGAACTCGCGGCCGACGGCGTGGCCCGCATCTACGACGTCTTCATCGAGGACGAGAACACGCTGCTGAAGACGGACCGCGTCATTCTGGACGCCCTCGAAGGATTCGATACCTCAAAACCCTTCTCGACAGCCGCCCTGCACAAGGCGCTGGGCGATCGCGTGGCCCAGATTGCACCCGCCCCGGAAAAGTCCTTTCTGGTGGCCGCCGCCCGCTGCGATGTGCCGGTGTTCACGTCCTCACCGGGCGATTCGTCCATCGGCATGAACCTGATGATCCCGTACCTGTACGAGAAGCCGGTTCACCTGAACCCGATCCTCGACGTGATCGAGACGTCTGCCATCGTGCGCGACGCCGAACTCAACGGAGTGGTGGAGGTCGGCGGCGGCTCGCCGAAGAACTTCTACCTCCAGACCCAGCCGGCCCTGGAGCAGTTCCTGCACGACTCCAGCAAGGGCGGCCACGACTACTTTCTCCAGTTGACCACGGATTCGCCCCAATGGGGCGGCCTGTCCGGTGCCACGCCCAGCGAGGCCAAAAGTTGGGGCAAGGTGAAGGACGCCCGGGTCAACAACGTCGTGGTCTACTCGTGCGCGTCGCTGACGCTCCCGCTGATCGCCCAGTACGTCCTGACCCGCTGCAAGCCACGGCCGCTGCGCCGCCTGCTCAATCGCCTGCCCGAAATGGTGGCCGAGTTGAAGAAGCTGCCCAAGCCGCACGGATAGGCTGTAGGCTGTGGGCCGTGGGCTGTAGGAGGGGGGGACGGCTTATTCGCCGGTCCCCGTCAACGCGCGGATTTCGTCCTCCGTCAGGGCACGGTTGTAGAGCACCACGTCGTCGATCCGGCCGCGGAAGGGAAAGTGCTCGGAATTCTCCGCCTCACGGTATGCACCGATTCGTAGCGGCAGATCGCTCGGCTCGGGCAAGGGCGCATCCCACGAGGCGACTTCCGATCCGTCGAGAAACATTGTCAGCCACCGGCCATCATGCACAACCGCCACGTGCGTCCACCGCCCCGGCTCCAGCCCAACCGGCGCGTCGAACGCGCGTTGCCGGCCAAGGCTGATTCGCAGCCGCCCGCGATAAAGTTGCACCAGGTATCCCGGCCCGAACCAGTCGCCCTTGCTCAGCAGCACCGGCATCTCCTTCGCGGCGTCCCACGGCTCCGGGTTCACGCGGAACGCCAAGCTGAACGGTCCCGCGAACGCCAGCGCCCGCCCGGCCGAATCCGGTACCCGCACGTATCCGCCGTTCCGCGTATCGAGGCACTGTCCCTTCGGACCCTCCGCCAGCACGGCGTTTCCGACCAACTCGCCACCCGGCGGCAGCCCCTCGTCAGAACCGATCCGCAGGACCGGCTCCTTCTGCCCCACCGCCTCTGGACGAACGTACGCAGGACGCGGCGCAGGCGCCGCAGACCCAACCGTGATTACGCCTCGATTCCCCAGATTGAAACGCGCTGCGTTGGAATACGATACGTGGTCTCCATACGGCGGCGACACGTGCCACGCCCACACCCCTTCGTGCTCCGGACGGAACATCCATCGCCAGCAGCCGCTACCTCGATCGTGGACCATTCGCAGGCCTCGGATCGGCGTCTCATTGGCTCCGACCAAGTTCTCCAGCGACAGCGACGGATACTCATCCATATTCATGCGAGGCGATCGCGGGAATATCAACGTGACGTCAAAAATACATGACTCACCCGGTGCGACATGGTCGGGCACGGGCAAGACCAGGAACACGCGGGGGCCTTGGATCGGAACATCCGACCCGGAGGCTCGAGGCAGTGGGCCGTGCCACGTCCATTCGGAGTCCAGGTGCTGAAAGCCCAACACGCGCGCGATGCGGTCCAGGAACGACGCATAGTAACGCCCGTATCGGGCATTGGCCGTGGCGAGCATGCCAAGCTCTCCGCGCGTCCGACACGTGCTTGCCAGATCACGAAACGCAGCCCCGAAATCGAGATTCCGCAGCCCGGCCCCCTTCCAATCCATGCCGTACACTTCCCCGGCCAGTGCCCGTGCCTCCTCCACCTGACCGCGTTCCAACAGCCGTTCCGCCTGCCGCAGCTTGCGGGCCAGCGGGGCGGAGTCGTTCCAGATGGCCGACCCCACCTTCGCCCGGCCAACCAGCCAGCGGATCGTGGATGCCAGATCGTGATACGCGAAAGCCGCCGTGTCGTGCTTGGCATCCATAGCCGGCTTCACTTTCTCCACCAGCCGCGAAGCCAGCGTCTCCAGTTCCTCAAACCGCGATTCGTCCGGCAGATGCCCGGCACAGTACGGCCTATGGCCGATATGCGGGGCATCCGGAAAAATGCTCTTGCCGCCCTCCGGGTTGTAGAACCACGTAAACGATGTGAAGCACTCCACGCAGCCTGCCGCGCCCACGTACTGCGGACCCAACTCCTCCAGCCGCAGGTGGACCTTCGCCATTTCCTCTGCGTCGGCCGGACCGTAGTGGTCCGCGGCGTATTGCAGGAAGAATTGCTGCGGCGTCAGTTCCGCGTTCCAGCCGAACCGGTACAGGTACCCCGCCACGTCCTGTACGTTGCGCGTCCGCCAGTGGATGCCCAGCGCCCCCTGGCAGCCCTTCCGCACAATGTCCTTCAACAGCGGCTCGAACACGCACACGTTCGGCTGCGGCCCGGTCTGATCGCACCGGGTGAAGCCGCCATCGGACTCAAACCACGGGATCGGCCACCGCTGCCTCCCGGGCTTGAGCCTGCCGTACGCCTCCGAAACCGCCGGAGCGATGGCCGGGTCGATGTTGTCCAGCGCCGCGAAGATCACATCCTCCGGCACCACCTGGTCAAGCCCGGGATACAGGGTTGTGAATTTCATCCACTGGTCGCCGCCCCAGCCGCTGACGATCAGCCGGACCTGCGGGGCACACTCGCCCAGCATCTCATGCGTGAGGCGGATGAACTTCGTGATCCGCGCCGCCTCGGACAGGTTATGGTCCGGGCCGAGATAGGCGAAGGCCGCGCGGATGTCCTCATCCACGGCTGTCCCCGTCTCCTTCCCGCCCACACCGCCGAACTCGCTCTGCCAGATCCAGAAGTAATCCAGCGGGTACGTGGCAAGGGTGTGTTCCAGCCGCCGCCGCAGGTCGTCCCGAACGGCCGGGTCGTCCGGGTTCCCCGTCACCTCCCAGCCCAGACAGGTTCTGATCCCGTACTGTTTCGCAAAACCCAACGCCTCGGCCATCATCTGCTGCTGCAGTCGGACCGCCCGTCCCGGTGCCCACGTCCAGGCGTCCTCGATGCCCACCTCGCATCCCCATTCGCCCCGATCGAAAAGCTGATCCGTGCCGAACAGGAAGTCTTTGGTGGACATCGCCGGCGGCGACCACCAACGATGCGGGGA
>JAFGJQ010000523.1 GCA_016929015.1 Phycisphaerae bacterium
CACAGGAGCCGATACCGGTGGTGTCGCCGCTGCCAGGCACGGTTTCGCACGGCTGGCTGTATGTCCGTGACACCCGCACCGACTTGGCGCGGCGCGTGGCGATGCGTCGTCCTCTGCTTCTGATCGGGTCTCGTGCCGGGTGCAAGGTCCGGCTGCGGTCCGCTCGTGTGGCACCCGTGCATCTGGCCATCGTCCAGACAGGCACCTGCGTGCTGCTGGTGGACGTGTTGGGTTCCGATGGCGTGCGGGTGAATGGGGTCCGGACCGAGTCGGCGGCGTTGGCGGACAGGGATCGCATCGAGTTTCACTACTGGGACTTGCGTTTGGAACTGCCGGCGGCGCAGGCAGAGCCTCGATGGACGGCCTCGCCGGCGGCCGTGCTCTGTGGGGAGGATTCGCCGGACCGACCCTTCGTGCTTGTGCCGGAGCGGCTGTACCGCGTCGGGCGTCATCCACGGTGTGAATTGCGGTTGCAGAGCGGGCGGACGTCGCGCGTCCACGCGTTGCTGTTTCCGCTGGCCGGGGGGTGGGCCGTGGCCGACCTGTGCAGTGCCAACGGAACGTGGGTCAACGGCAACCGGGTCGTGGGTTCGCTGCGGCTGGAGCCAGGCGATACCGTTCGTGTGGGATCGCAGCGATGGGTGTTCCAGGACGGGGTTGGGGCCATGCCTGAAACGAGCCAACCTTGCGTGCGAACCGATTTGACTGAAGAGCCGCCCCTCGAATGGGCCGATAATCCAATCGCCTCCGGGTCCGCCGGTGCGGCCCGGGTGGCGTCTTGTTGTACGCCCGCGGAGTCGGCCTCTGACCTCGTGCGGGAGGAGCCGGCGGCCCCGGCATTGTCCGGGGAGTCGTCGGCGGAGCCGCCGCAGAGGCCGAATGATCCGGTGGATCGCCCGCCCTGCACGTCGGATGGGCCCGCGATAGAGTTGCAAACCGCAGACCTCGTTGCCGGGGACGGCCAAGTGACAGAACAGATCGTTGATGCAAACACCGTTTTCCCGATGTGGCCATCGGACCGAGAGTCGCTGGAGTCACGTGTCCAGGCCCTTCAGGAAAGCGAGCAGTTGCTTCGCGAGAAGCATGCCCAGGTCGACGAGTGGCTGGAAGACCTGAAGTTGCAGGAGGCGTCGATCCAGCCGCGGGAGCACGCGGTGGAGGATCGCGAGCAGGCGGTCGCCGCGCGAGAGGCGGAGCTGCAGATTCGGCGATCGGTCCTTCAGCAGGCCAACGACACGCTGTCCAAGCGTGAGTTGCGCGTCCAGACGCTGGAGGCGGACATCGAGAAGCGGCTGCGGGACACGGAGGCCCGCGAGAAGGAGCTCAACGAGAGAGACGCGGCCATCCAGCCGGCGGAGAAGGCCCTGATTGCGCGTCAGCGTGCCTTGCAGGCGGACGTGGACGCGCTGGCGGATCGCGAACTGGAGGTGAATCAGCGGGCGGAGATTCTCCGTGTCACGCAGGAGGACCTGGCAGAGACGCGCGAGCGAGTGAACAAGGAACGCGCCCGTTGTGAATCACTTCAGAAGGAGATTGTGCAGCGCAGTGCGGACCTCGACGCGCGGGCGGAGATCATTCGCCGTCGCGAGGAGGAGATCAAGGGCGAGTGGGAGACGGCTCGCCGGCAGGCCGCCGAGTCGCGCATGATTCTGGAGTCCAACGAGTCCAAGCAGCGTGAGATCGAGAAACGCCTCTCGGACATCGGCCGGGCCCAGGAGAACCTGCGGACGCGGCAGACGGAACTGGAGAAGCTGGCGTCCCAGACGGCCAAGGAACTGGAAGCCATCGCGACGGAGCGCCGCTCCATCGACGAGCGTGAACAGGACCTCATCGCTCGCGAGGAGAAGCTCGCCGAGCGTCACCGCACCGTGGAGCGTCTGACGTCCGAGCTGGAGAGCCGGGAAAAGGCGGTGACGTGCCAGAAGCGTGAGCTCGAGCAGGAGCAGGCGAAGCACCAGAAGGCCAGTGCGGAGTTGTTCGAGCGTGAGAAACGCATCCAGCCGCTGCATCGCGAACTCGAGGAACGCCGGCGCAAGATCGAAACGGACGCGGCTGATGCGGAACGGATCCGGTCCGAGCTCGAACACCGCTCCCGGGAATTGGCTCGCGCTGAGGAGACCATCAACGAGCAGCGTGAGGCCATTGCCCTGACGTTGGGCGAACAGCAGGCGGACCTGGATGAGCAGCGGCGGACCCTGCGGGAACGCATGGCCGCGTGTGAGGCGGAACGTCGCGCCGCGCAGGAGGCCCTCGCCGCCGCCCGGTCTCACGAGGCGAGCGCCCGGAACCTGGCCACCGAAACCACGCGGCGCGAGGAGAAGCTGGCGCTGCGGCAGGGTGAAATCGAGCAACTGGCTCGCCAGACTGCCGAGACGACGCGAACCATCAGCGCGCGGCAGCGTGACCTGGCCGAGAGAGAAGCGGTCGTCGCGGCACGCGAACAGGCAGCGTCTGAAGCCGAAACGGAACTTACGGCACGCCGGGACGATCTGGAACGGCGTGTTGCGGACCTGAGTGAACGGGAACCGCTGGTTGCCCGCGAGCAGGAGCGACTCAATCGCGAACGGGCTGCCCAGGAACAGCTTGCCCGACAGATTGTCGAGAGCGAGGCCCGCATCAAGCAGACGGAGGAAGAGCTGTCCGAACAGCGGCGCCGCCTGGACGAAGAAACGGTCGCCCTGGCCGCCCGCCGCAGCGAACTGGACCGCCAAGCCCGCGAAGTTACCGCCGCCCGGTCGGATTTGGGCCGGAGCACACAAACCCTGGAAACGCTGCGCGCTCGCGAGGCGGACCTGGCCGCTCAGGCCGCCGCGGTGCAGGAGCAGCAGCAACGGTTGAGCACGGAGCGCGAGGCGGTCAAGGAGCAGGCCCGGCAACTCCGCGAGAAGCTCGCCCAGCTCAAGTCCGCATGGGAAGAGGCCAAGCGTCGCGAGCAGGCCGTTCAGGCTCGAGAAAGCGAGCTTGCACGCCGCGAGGCGGCGCTGGAGACCCGTCCCGATGCCATCACGCCGGCGGTTTCCGTGGAGGGGGCGGATGCACTTGCGGCTCAGCAGCAGAAGCTCGCGGCCCTGGCTCGCACCCTGCAGGATCGGGAACGTGAACTCGTCGAACGAGAAACGCAGCAACGAGAATATGCCGCCGTCGTCGGCAATATTGCAGACACGTTCGAGCGGTTGCAGGGACAGTTGAGTGCAACGCCCGGGTCTGCGCCGGCCCGGACGCTCGGCGAGCCTCCGACGTCAGGATCCGAGCCGACACGGATGCCGCGTTCGATGCCCGGCACCGGCGACAGCGCCGCGGGTGCGTCGCGCCCGCTGAATCGCCCGGCCCTTCGGTCGGCCATCGACATCCTTCGGCGGTTGGGCGCCAAGGGTACGGACGAGGAACTGCAGGCCAAGCTGGCCCGGAACCCGCTGGACCGCCCGACACCGTCCGGTAAGTCCTAGCGGGCATCCGTACAATACACCTTTGAGGACTTCGCCGCACGCGAAGCCCGGTCGATCGCGGCGTTCCCCCCTCGCTTTGAAGGGTCGACCAAACCTGATCTTCAAATCTCCCGATAGACCAGACGGATAGCGTCTCAAGGCGATCATTCGCGCCCATTGGCGTAACTTACCTATGTCGCTGATCTTATATCGAAGCATTCTTGCGGAGCTGGAGTCGCAGCTTCTTGCAGTCTGCCAGATACGCTTGGACAGCGCGGTGCAGGTGGATGCAAAGGCTGGTCTGGCGCCCGTGAGAGGACGCCGCGTGACCGTTGCGATCTCGGATGACGAGGGTCTTGCGCTGCTCCTCATGACGTTCAGCGAGAGCGTGTGCCGGGAAATGGTGATTCGCCTGTGGGGAGGAGACGCCATCGACTACACGGATGAGCAGTACAACGCGTGCCTGGCGGAATTCAGCACAGAGGTGCTTCGCAGAGTCCGTCGCATGCAGCCGAACGATCCAAGCCTTCCCACCGCTGTTACGCGGGCCACGACGGAAGTGGGCATCCCTGCCTCTGCGGCCGCAACGGGCAGTGAACTGCGAACGTCCGCCGGCACCGTGTTCGTGGCGCTCGTTCCTGCGGCTCCTCCCGTGCGGAACCGGCACGCGACGAAAGCCTCAGCGGCGGCATCCCATTCGGCTATCGCAGGGGGCGAAATCGGCAACGCCAGTGCATCGAAACCCGCCCAGGGGCAGGAGCACCGGGTCCTCGTCGTGGACGACGACCCGGAATCTTCCGACCTGCTGTCTAAATGCCTGTCCGATATGGGGTTAGAGGTTTTCGCGGCTCGGTCGGGGCAGGCCGCCCTCAACGCGATTGATATCTCTGACATCGACCTGGTCTTGCTGGACTACGAAATGAACGGGATGAATGGGTTGGAGTGCCTGCGGCTCATCCGCGCGGGTCGTTTCCAGCCACGTGTCATCATGGTCACAGCCACCAAGTCTCCCCAGGTGGTCAAGGCCGCGACCGCGCTGGGCATATCAGGCTACATCATCAAGCCGTACAACGTTCTGGATGTGAAGAGCCGCATTTCGCGGCTGCTGTTCGGAGAGCCGGTGGCCGCGAGCTGACGGGGCGACGCCGTATCGCCGGGCCGCCGGATGCGCGGCGGGCCGGCGGCTCTGCTGAGGCGTCGGCGGTTCGGACAGCCGGTTTGCCCCATGCCGCAGCCGGGTGGGGCTTGCGGCCATCCGGGGATTGCCTCATAATGCGGAATCTCCCGCATAGCGTGCCGCGGGAGGCGTAACGGGGGTTTGCTTAACCGCAGGTCGACGAACAAGATGGGAGAATTGCTGGACGCACTGCGTCGCCTTCAGGAGGTCGAGCGCCAACTGGCGGGACTTCGTCGCGGGGAAGAGAAACGCAAGCGTCAGATCCAATCGCAGAAGCGCCAGATCGCGAAATCCACCGAGCTTGTTCAGCAAAAGCAAGCCGAATTGCGGCAGAACCAGATGGAGGTGGATCGACTCGAGCTCGATCTGAAATCGCGGGAAGAATCCCTTGCCAAGCATCGGGCCGCTCTGAACAAGGCCAAGACCAACCGTGAGTACGCGTCCATTCTGACCGCCATCAACACCGAGAAAGTTGATTCCGCCAAGATCGAGGCGCGGGAACTCCAGATCATGTCCTCGGTCGACGGGGTCAAGGCCGCCATCTGCCAGAGCCAGGAGCAGCTCCTCACGCTGAACCAGCGGCTGGCCGAGGCGGAAAGACAGTCTCAGGAGTACATCGAGGGCACGCGTGAGCGGCGCAGTGAGTTGGAGGCCGAGCGGGAGCGCGTCGCAGAAGGCATACCGCCGGCCACGCTGGCGACCTTCGCCCGCGTAGCGGAACACCATGACGGAGAGGCGCTGGCCGAGATCGTCCGACTCCATCCCAAACGGGATGAGTTCGTGTGCGCCGGCTGCCACATGAAGGTGACCCTCGAAATCGTCAATGCACTTCAGTCGCGAGATGAGGTGCAAAGCTGCGATGCGTGTGGACGGTTACTCTATCTGAACATCTGACGCGTCCCGACCGGACGCCGGTTCCTCTTCCAGGTCTGCTTCCCGTCGGCAGAGCACACCCGCGTCGTTGTGAAGCTCCGGGAGAATCCGGTCCAGTCGTGACGAGACCGTGTAGCGACCCTGCCCCAGCGCCCGGCGAACCGCGGCCACCTTGTCCCAGCGCAGGTCCGGTACGTCGGTCAGGCGTTTCTTCCAGAAGGCCAAGTTCCCGTTCAGGTCGTTTCGGGTCGTCGAGCGTCCCATGATCGTACCCTTCAATCGGCGGACACAGCAGGAGCCACCCGCCCCCGGCGTTTTTCCCTCGTTTGCCCTGCTTCTCTAGTTTTCGGACAATCCGGAGCCAGGCTCAATCGAAACCGCTTCGTGTCGTTTCTGTTTCGACACGCCGGGCGGCACGCTGAACCCGGTCGGGACGGTTTTCGGACGCCGGCCGTGCGTGTCTGTGTGGATGGTCCGACTTTCTTGTTTTCAGTAGCGCCACAGGCACCTCAACCGCGCCCGGACACATACCGATGTGTAAAAGGTATGTGGGTCGGGGTGCCCGGCCCCGTCCCCGGCTTGCGAAAGGGCCTTGCGTATCCTACGCTTGAGGGCCCGTCCATCGGAGAAGCCGGGAGCAATGTCCGCCCGGACGAGACGCGGCAGACTCTCGATGAGGAGTGCTTCAGATGGCGAAGCGTGGATTTGTGCAACGAATGAAAAACCTGTTGGCGGCGGCCGCGATCGGCGGAAGCGCGTTCGCGCTGGGGGGGTGCGATCCTCTGGTGCGCGAGAGCCTGTTGACGGGCCTGGAGGCCACCACCAGCGCTCTGACCGACACCTTGGTGTCGGCGTTCTTCCTCAGCCTGGCTGACGAGGACACCCAGTCCGGCACCGGCGGCCTGACGACGACGAAGACGCAGTGATCGCCCCGTCCGCACCCGGGCGTCGGCGATGACGCGAGAGCGTGTCGCCGGTCCCGCGTGTAATTGGCCCGGGATGACCGGCGCATGGCGCCGTACTCGCTCCCGGCCGCGTGGACATCCGGCGGATTCGACGTGCTCAGCGGGTCCGTCTGACACGGCAGAACCGGATTTGGCAGTCGAAAGCACAGGAGGCACGGTCCGGGTTTCCGGACCGCGCCTCCTTGTTCATCCTTCCAGCGATATTGATCGTGCGGGCTCGGTCTAGAGGCCCGTCGCCTGGCCGCTGCGTCCGGGACGGGACGGAGCGGTCGGACCGGACGGGGGCTTGGCGCCGTCTTCCGTGGTGGCGGGCGCGTCGCCGCGAAGCACGAAGTCCTTGTCCTGAAGCGTGACGGCCTCCACGTCCCAGATCTGCACCGGTGCCTGGGCCACAAAAGCCACCGGATAATCGTTGTCATCGTCTTCGGGGGAGGGCAGCGCGGCGGGGTATCGC
>JAFGJQ010000524.1 GCA_016929015.1 Phycisphaerae bacterium
CCCGATCCGACATGATGCACCTCCAGTGCACGCATCATGCCAGACCGACGCCCCCCGACGCCAGATGCAATTCACCGAGCGCTTACGTAGCCTACAAGTTGGTGGGTCAGATATGCGTTGACCTGCAAGACTAGAGCGGGAGATAGGGATTGCCACCCACCCCCCGGAGATGCGGAACAGCAAGGATCGGGGGTAGTATGGTCTAGGTGGCCGTGAGGAACATCGGCCGGGAAATATCCAGTGGCGGGGACCGAATCTCCGGATAGAATGAGTGAGGTTCCCTTTCGAGAAAGGGGGTGATGCCGATGGTCAGACTGCTGACCAGGGTCATGTAGCGTAGAGCCGAGACCTTCCAACGCTCCCCCAAACCCCTCAGCGCGGCGGTCTCGGTAGGGTGGTTCGGTGACAGCGTGAAAATTCGCGGCCTGGCAACGTCAACGGGGTTTGGGGTAGCCGATCCAGCCCGTCAACCCTGAAACGCATTTGACAACCTGCCCATACCCCATTGGGGAACGTCGCTCGCATGGTCAAAGACTGGGGGCGCCGTCCTGCCAGCCACTGTCACCCCCGACCGAGCGGCGAGTGCTCCCGCTGGGGTGGTCGTCGTGGTGGCGGGGGGCGGACGCCAACGAAACGGAGTAGCGTGGGGAATCGGCTGCCGCTAAGCTGATGGGTGGACCAGTCTGAGGAGGGTTATGATGGCTAAGAAGAAAGTGAAGCGAGTAACGCGAACGAAGCAATGCTGCCCCCATCGATCTCTTCCCGATGAAATGACGTGGGAGCAGGCCAAAGCACAGGGTTGGCTAATGGGCGCTGACAAGAAAGGAACGGTCTACTACTGCCCGCAAACGCGGGGTGGATTGGCGAAATGACCGAGCGGAGTGAATTGCAGTGCTCCTGGATTGGGTGATAGAAATCTGTGAAGAATATCTGACCATCACCGAAGAGGACAGCCACCAAATCAACGCGGTATTGCGCGAGCGACGACCGAAACTTACGGTCGATGCGAGGGCTCTCAGGAAGCGTATACTCCCATTCCTGCGCCAAGTCTGGCATTACGCCGGGCAGTCTGACGATTACGAGCTACGACAGCAGATCAACACGACAATCACGTAACTCGTCAAACTGGCTGAGAAAGGAGGAATAGACCCGTCCACGTTGGATGAGGATTTCGACGATGAAGACGAGAGGGGCAGCGGGCAGCTCGGTTAGAGCGCCTATCGTTGCGGAATGATGGATGATACGTTAACGCTGAGAGCCTCAGCCGTGGCCAGCAGCAAAGGCAACAGGTACGAACCTTTCGACGTGGTTGTACTCCCATCCTTGGCCTTGCAGCGGATTGAGTAGCTCCCGTCACTCCCGCAGATCGTGATCTCATGGCCGTCTTCCTTGATCAGGTCCAAGAGACTCTGAATCACTCGGGGGTCGTCATCTCGCCGCATCTTAAACATTCCGTCCATAGTCATCTCCCCACTTCCGCTACGGAGCAGCGATGGTTCGGAGTACTTCGATGATCGCCTGTGAGCCAAGGTTCTGAATCCAGGGATTGTTGGAAAGATCCCGAAGCCGATCGGTGATTGTCTTTTTCTCGGCCGATGGAATGTCGGCAGTTTCGATCTGCTTAATCAATCCATCCAAGAACGCAACAATGGTCACGTTCTGGGTAGCATCTCCAAGCGCTACCGTGGCGACGTTGCCGTGGATGTTTACGTACACGGGGCTCGCTTGATTCGGCTGAGTATCTGAATGTCTCTCGGGTTCGGGTGGGATGAAATCGGCTTTCTCTTCCTCAAGGTGCTTAATGAGACCCTCCAACATCGTGATGGCGCGGGGAATGCCATCGGCGAATTTGCGCTGGCGCTCGTGCTCGCCGTCGCCCAATATGTGACGACCACGCCAGATCGAAAAACCCTCATTTGCCACATACTCGGGCGACTTACCGCCGAAGACGGCCAAGATAGTCTTTCGTATCGACTGCTCCACGTTCTCCTTTTCCTGCCCACCGTAATGGTGATGATCCGGATCGAGTCCCTTTACGTCATCGATACGACGGCGGAGTTTGGCAATCGCTCGGTCGATTTCATTGCTATCTCGAAACTGTTTGACGACGAACTGCGGCTCGGGAGGTGTCTCTCTCGACATCGTTTTGCGCCTCAATCCTGCTACTCGTACGGGTTGATTTCATCGCCACTGGCCGAATGCTCATCAGTGGGCTGGTCATCTAGCAGAAGCTGAGAAATCTGCTCAATATACGTCTGGATTTCAACATAGCGTGCCACCAGTCCATCTTTCAGTTGCACGTCATCGTCGACGGTTGGTGGCATGAACTTTTCCAGTTGAGGCGAAGCTTCGATGACAAGCTTTCGGACGTTGTTGTATTCTGCTCTGTACTCCGGCGTTGGAAGTTGCTCCCGCTCCCCGGGAGTGAGCCTTGCCAGCGTAAGCCGAAAACCACGCACTTTGCTTTTCAACGACGCCAGGCGATCCACATCCGCCATCCTTTCCCAGCCACGATGCACCCTGCATCGTAACCTACCCGCCCAGTTGCAGCCAGTCCAACAACCTCGGGTGTTAGTCCAAGCGGAACCCTTACAAAGCTGCCCCAATACCTAACCCAATCAGGGTTCTGTGGGGTCCAACGAAACGTAACTGTTTACAGATATATGAGTTATGTGTGGTCTGAATTCTGAGCTTCGATCTGCAAACCCGCTATCTGCTCCACTTGGCCGTGGTGCCGTACTGGCTCGGCGTGCAGACACATTCCCTGCAGCATGGCAGCCACGGGATATGGGGACCACCGCTGCTCAAGAGCGGCGGCACAGGAAGCCGCTGCGCCCCTTGGATTGCGGACGAAGCCCGCACCGTGCTCAGGCGCCGCCGGGTCCGGTCTCCTTCGTCTTGATCGGGTATTCCGGCACCGGCGGCAGGTCCATCGGGTCTTCGGCCAGGCGCTGAAGCATGTTCTGAACGGCGGCCTCGAGTTGTGCATCCTTACCGGCCACAACGTCGCCGGGCATGTTCATGACTTCGATGTCCGGATCCACGCCGTGACCCTCGATGAGCCATTTGCCGTCCAGACCATAGAGGCCGAACTGGGGGGGCGTGACGGTTCCGCCGTCCACGAGGTTCTGGTGCGGTTCGATGCCGACGGATCCGCCCCAGGTCCGTACACCCAGCACCGGGGCGATATTCTTGCGTTGAACGGCCTCCGCGAAGAATTCTCCGCAGGAACCGGTCTCCTCGTTCACCAAAACGATCAGGTGTCCGTGGAAGCCCCGCACCGGGTTGGCCTGCGGACGGCCCTCGCGCGGGATCGTCATCGCCCATACCCGGCGTTCCAGCCGGTCGATGATCATGTCGGCCGTGAACCCGCCGCCGTTGTACCGCTCGTCGATGATCAGGGCTTTTTTGTAGCACTGCGGATAAAACGCGCGGGCAAACTCGATCAGGCCATCATCGCCCATGTCGGGCACGTGCAGGTAGCCCACCTTTCCATCCGTTTGTTTTTCCACGAAGGCCCGGTTGTTGTCGACCCATTCGCGGTACCGAATGGACTTCTCACTGCCGATCGTCTTCACGCGACATGTTTCGGCCCCGTCCGGTGACGGTTGGTCGTTGAACGTGAGGGTGATCCAGGTGTCCGGCTTGTTCTGGAGGTGGCGATACACGTTGTCACCGACGCGCACCTCCTGCTCGTCAATCGCGATGAGGTACTGACCCGCGCGGACAGTGCGGCCGGGCACATCCAACGGGGACCGCTCCGATTCATTGCCCGGCGTGCCGGGGATGATGTGGCAAATGCGGTAGAAACTCGCGTCCGGCACGGTCTCGAACTCGGCGCCGAGCAGGCCGGTGGGGATACGTTCCGCGCTTTCCTGGACGTCGCCGCCGTAGACGTACGTATGTCCGGCGTTGAGCTCGGCGATCATCTCACCGATGACGTAGGTCAGGTCCTGCCGATTGCCGCACGCGGGCACGAATCGGCGGTACTTGGCCCCGACGGCTTCCCAGTCTTCGCCGTGCAGATTCGAGTCGTAGAACCAGTCTCGCTGGATGCGCCAGGCCTCATCGAACATCTGCCGGAACTCGGCCAGTCGGTCCACCTCGATATAGACGTCTTTGAGGTCCACTTCCCCGTCGCCCACGTCGGCCTTCTTGCCGGTGTCGATCACGCCGTAGCGGCTGCCCGCCCGATATACCAACTTCTTGCCATCGGCCGACACGTGGTAGTTGGCGATGCCCGAGAGGATTCTGCTGGTTTCCTTGTCCTCCAGGTTGTAGTGGTGCAGGTCGAGCTTGCCGCCGGTCCGGTCGGTGACGCTCTGGTACTTGGAGAACTCCGGTTGCGTCTTGGCGAGGTACAGGAATCCGCTGTCAGCGGCTTCGAGCCGGAAGTAGTTGCCGGCTTCCACGCCTTCAATGGCCACCACGCGGCGGCCGATGCCGTCCAGGTCGATGCGGGTGTCTGTTTTTTCGTCCTTGCCCTTCTTGGCCTTTTCGCCGGATTCATCGTCTGCCTTGTCCGCGGCGGCGGTGGCAGGGGTCGGCTGGGTTTCCGCGGCTTCCTCTTCCTTCAGGTCAAATGGCGAGGGCTCGCCGGCTTTCAGGAGCACCGCGTAGGGGCGGGCCATGTCCAGGAACACGTGGTTCTGGTCCACCCATCCCATCCGCGGTTTGAAGGTCCGATTCGAGAGGAAGTACAGATAGCGTCCCTTCGGGTCAAACGAAGGGCTCCAGTCTTCCGTCGTGTCGTCGGTGACGCGATGCGTCTGTCTTGCATCGAGGCCGTACAGGAAGATGCTCTCATAGCCGGATTCCTCCAGCTTCGTGTACGCCACCCAGCGGCTGTCCGGCGACCAGACGTAATCCTGGATGCCCCATCGCTCCCAGCCGTCGTCGTACAGGCCCTGGTCGATGACGGACAGGTCGCCCGCTTCCGCGTTCAGCAGGTTCAGCCGCATGAACTTGTCGCTGAACAGGATCCACCGGCTGTCCGGCGACCACACCGGCTGCATCCGGAACCCCGTGCCGCCGGACGTGAGTTGCCGCAGCGACTGCTCGCCCTTTGCGTCGGCCAGGTAGAACTCCTCGTTACCGGTGCGGTCGGAAAGGAAGACGATCCACTTCCCATCCGGCGACCAGGCGGCGTTCTTCTCATGTGACCCGGACGCCTGCGTCACACGGACAGGCACACCATCCTCCACCGGCACGTTCAGAATCTCCCCGCGTGCCTCCAGTAGCAGCCGCTTTCCGTTCGGCGACAGGCCGAACGAGCCGGTGCTTGGCGCAACGGCTACCGGCTCCGCTCGCATCTGGATTCGATCGCTGCGGATGGTGATCGGCACGGGCCGGGACTGGCCGGTTTTGAGGTCGAGCAGATGCAGTGATTCACCATACTGATACACGATCTGGTCGCTGCCGATCGAGGGGAACTTCACGTCGTAGTCGCGGTACTCGGTGAGCGGCGTGACCTTCAGAGTGGCCGGGTCCAGGCGGTACAGATTCAACGTGCCGTACAGGCGATCGGATAAAAAGCAGACGGCGGAGCCGTGCCACATCGGGAAGCTGTCGGTGCCCGGCCAATCGGTCGCGCGCTGATAGTCGCGATCCTTCAGGCGGCCGATCCAGATGTCCTGGGCGGTTCCGCCTTTGTGACGCTTCCACGTTTTCAGTTCGCGGGGAATGCGGTTGTAGGCGATTTGTTCGCCGTCGGCCGAGACGGAAGCCAGTCCACCCCGGTCAACAGGCAGCTTCTCGGCCATCCCGCCCTCCGCGGACACTTGGTAGAGCTGCTCCGTGCGCGGCGAGTACTCCCGCCTCGACCGGAAGAGCACGTGCTTGCCGTCCGGGAACCAGTCCGCCACGACGTCGGGGGCGGGATGGAAGGTCAGACGCTTGGGCTCACCGCCGCGGGCGTCCATGACGTAAACGTCCGTGCCGCCGTCGTACTGGGCGGTGAAGGCGAGCTGGGTGCCGTCCGGAGAGAACTTCGCGCCGTACTCGTTTCCGGGATGACGGGTGATGCGCCGGGCCTCGCCGCCGTTCGTCGAGGCGAGCCACAGGTCGCCTTCGTAGGTGAACACGATGGCGTCGCCATGCACGTCGGCATAACGCATCAGATGCTGTATCTCCGTCGCACCGGCCAACGTCCCGAAGGCGAGGATTGCGACCAGCCCCATTCCCGTCCGGTTCACTGCTTGCATAGGTCTTTTCCTTCTCTCGCAGGGTGCTTCGTGCTCAGGCGGTGCGTCGGAGAGTGATCCGGTGTCCAGACCCCTCGGACGCCGCGCCGGCGGGCGCTTCCGGGATGCCCGCCAGTTGAGCAAACCCGACAACCTAGCAGATTGTTGGCAGCATTGGAAAGCGGCAACTTCCAAACCCACAACGTCTTACGATTCCGCACGGCGCCGCGCAGCCTGCGGCCGCAAGTAAACTCGGGCCCGGCATCGTCCGAAAATACCAGCAGACTATGCACCCCTGGCTCGTACGTCATCTGATGATTCCGCTGCACGAGCGGCTTCTGGGCCGGAACACGATTGCGTGCTTTCAGGAACTGATGGCCACGCAATGGCTTGCGCCGGACGCCCTGCGCACGCTCCAGCGTGCCAAGCTCCGGGAGCTGCTCGTGGCGGCCGCGCGTGCGTGTCCCTTTCATCGCAGCCGGTTTGCCGAGCGCGGTTTGGCACCAGACCAGGGCGATCCGTTTGACGTGCTGGCGTGCCTGCCGCTGATCGACAAGAGCACTCTGAAGGCGTTCCGGGCCGATCTGACGAACCCGCGCATCCCCGGCGGTCCCATTCCGTTCAATACCGGCGGGTCCACGGGCGAGCCGTTGATCTTCTACTTCGACCGCCGGCGGATCGCGTACGACAAGGCGGCCCGCATGCGCTCGCACGCGTGGTTCGGCGCGTGGCCGGGCAGCCGCGAAGTCTACTTGTGGGGCTCCCCGGCGGAGCTGAGCCGGCAGGATCGACTGCGCAACCTGCGCGACGGCCTGACCAACGAGAAGCTGCTCAGCGCGTTCCGCATGTCGCCGGAGCGGATGCGAGACTACCTTCGGCAGATCGAGACGTATCGGCCGGTCAGCCTGTTCGGGTATCCCAGCAGCCTGGCGTTGCTATGCGAGTTTGGCGAGCGGGAGAGCATTCGCGTTTGCGTGCCGTCGCTGAAGGTCGTGTTCGTGACCGGCGAGGTGTGCGACGACAGGCAGCGGCAGGGCATTGAAGCGTATTTCGGCGTTCCCGTGGCGAACGGGTACGGCAGTCGGGAAGGGGGGTTCCTGGCTCACGAATGCCCGCACGGCTCGATGCACGTAACGGCGGAGAGCGTTGTGCTGGAGGTTGTGGACGAGGCGGGCCGCCCGTTGCCGATCGGCGAATCGGGCGAGATCGTCGTGACGCACCTGGACAACTACGCCATGCCGTTCATCCGCTATCGCACGGGGGACGTGGGGCGGTTGCTGCCGGGCGTCTGCCCGTGCGGGCGGGGGCTGCCCCGGATGGACGTCGTTACCGGCCGGCGGACGGACCACCTGGTGGCGGCCGACGGCACGCTCGCCCACGCCTTGTCACTCATTTACGTGCTGCGGGAGATCGATGCCGTTCACGAATTCCGTATCCATCAGCGACGCGACCGCAGCGTGGACGTGCTGGTGGTGCCCGGTCCGGTCTTCCGCGACGAGCACCGCGTTCAAATCCGGCGGGGCGTGCAACGCCGGCTTGGCGAGGCCATCCCCGTGCGCATCCGGCTGGTCGACGCTGTCGAACCGCTCCCATCCGGCAAGCACTGCTACGTCATCTCCGAAGCAGCGGGGGACGGCTCCGCCGCTTCGTTGCCCGAGCCGGCGACACTGGCGGAACCCGCCCGCGCTGGGTAGCCATTCCGATTGCCGTTGAATCGTTCGACGAAGCTCATCGCTGCGAGCGCATTCCTGCCTGTAACAGGCAGTGTGTGCAGAGTGAACGTGCAAGGCCCGTTTGATCCGCGATCCGGCTACTGCGACGAGCCGGGCGGGCGGCTGTAAGGGGTGGGTGGGGTAAGCCACCAGTAATTGTACAGGGGCGGCCAGATCGGTGGGGCCAGCGGGCCCTGGGGCACCCAGCCTTCTTCGATCTCCGGCTTTGCGGGGCGGTCGTTGTCACGAAGGGCAAGCAGGCAAGCGCGGGTCAGGGAGAGGAACCGCGCCTCGGCCACCAGTCGGGCCGAGCGGGGCTCCAGGAGCTTCTGGAAGTTGTCCCGCGTGTCTTCGTCGTCTTCGTCATCCGGCGGCGGATAATACGCGCCGCGGGCGTGGACGGCGGCCACCGGCTGCTGCGTGCTCACCCGGTACAGCACGCCCTTGATCTCCGATTCCGACGGGGTCAGGTCGGTGATGGAGTAGACCAGGCAGATGCGGCCGGTCATCGCCGCCGCGGATTCCATCAGCGTGGAGACGCACGCCGACCGCCCGTTCAGCGACATCTGGGACAGGGGGAATACCTCGCTGACCAGGCGAACGTCGTCAAACGCCGCGTTCCATCTCAGCAACTCGTGCGCGGGGGCCGTCGAGAGAACCAAGCCATGATCGGCCGCAAATCGAGGGCCCGCGCCGGCGGGTTGCACACCGGCCAGTCGGGCGACGGCCAGCGACGCGGGGAAGAGCCCTTCCGTCGGCTCGTCGACAAGAAGCGTGAACGTGTCCTGCGGGAGGTTCGCTTGTCGCCCGCTCAGGTCGCGCCAGAGAACGACCGGCGCGGTGGGCATGAACGGCAGCTCCTTGCGCTTCTCGCAGCCCAGCAGCGCCAAGCTCAGACCAGCCAGGATCACATAGCGAAGCATCATGAACTCTGTCTCGGGCCGCGAGACGCCGCGCGTGACCGCGGCGCGGACACGGCGGCGCGGGGCGAACTCGCCCGGGCACGGTACCCACGTGATATCGGGGGATTCCACCGCCACCTGCGGCAAAAAAGACGGGCGCCCGGCGTGATGTTTTCGGGCCTGGGCCGACCGGCAGGAATTGCCGTGTCGGCGGGGGCTTGTCCTGCGGGCGGACCGGCCGGGTAAGGCGATTCGGCTCGCGGGATGCCCCATAACTCAGGTCGGCCTGGAGGCCGTCCGATCACAAGGGGGAGTATCGGGAGTCCTCTATGCCCACGCAGGCCGTCTGGGGTCCGGAAGCGGGCCCGTACACACCCACCGCCGAGCGACCGGACGCGGAAAGCGTGCGGTCGGGCGTGCCGTCTCGCGAGGGCAAGGCGGACCGGGTGGTGCGGATCGTGGGTCGGCTTCTGGTGAGCCTGCCGCGGAGCGCCTGGATTCTCGCGGACTCCCTGATTCTGGCGCTGGGCATCCACCTTGGGTACGTCTGGTTCGTGGAGCAGGTGCTGCTGGAGGAGCTCCACATCCTCTACTGGCCGGCCACGGGCGTTTTTGTCGCGACGATGGCGATTGCCGGGCTCGTGTTCGGCCTGTATGAGCGGGAGACGCTGCTGGGCCGGTCGCGGATTCTCGCCCGAATGCTGCTGACGGCCGGACTGGCCTGCACCCTTACGTATGCCTGCATCTACGTGCTGATGTACACCTGGCTGAGCCGCCGGGTGGCGGGCTGCGCTGTGGGCACGTTCCTGGTGCTGGGACTGGCCATTCGCGTGATGGCGTGCTGGGCCGTTCACAAGATCAAACGCGGCCTTCTGGTAGTGGGCAACCGTGAGATGTTCGAGTCCATCCGGTCCTCGTTTCGCGAGGACGCGCTGTCCGACTACCGCCTGGTCGGCTACGTGGACGCGCTGGCGGAGGGGGTGCCGACCACGGCGGACGACGACCGCATTGACGGGGCGCCCGCCGACCTGCCGTTGCTTTGCCGCCGCCGCCGCGTCGACGACATCGTCATCAGTTCGCGAGCCGCCCGCCGGCCGGACCTCATGAACTGGGTCCTGCCCTGCCTGCGCATGGGCTGCCGTGTGACCAACGAAGAGGTGTACTACGAGCGGGCGGCCGGCCGCGTGCTGGTCGACCGCATCACCCCGAACTGGTTCCTGTTCGCCGACTTCCAATCGCACTGCCAGGAGCGGGCGACCCTGAAACGGCTGTATGACGTCGTGATCGCCGTCGTGGGCATGATCGTGTCGCTGCCGCTGTGGCCGCTGATTGCGCTGTGCATCAAGCTGGACGACGGCGGGCCGGTGTTTTATTCGCAGGATCGCGTGGGCCAGAACGGCCGGGTGTTCCGGCTGTACAAGTTCCGCACGATGATCGTCAACGCCGAGAACGGTGCGTCCGTCTGGGCGGCGCGGAATGATCCCCGCTGCACCCGGCTGGGCCGCTGGCTGCGACGATCACGCCTGGACGAACTGCCCCAGCTCTGCAACATTCTCATCGGCGACATGTCCGTCGTCGGCCCGCGACCGGAGCGGCCGGCCATCGTGCTGGAGCTGGCCAAGGTGCTGCCGTATTACGACCTGCGGCACGTGGTCAAACCCGGTCTCACCGGCTGGGCGCAGATCAGCTATCGGTACGGGGCCTCGTTGGAGGATTCCCGCCGCAAACTTCAGTACGACCTGTATTACCTCAAGCACATGTCGCTGGAGCTGGACGTCGTGATCCTGTTCCGCACCGTGGGCACCTTCCTCCGCGGCGGCTGCTGAAAGTGGACATCCGAACGGCCTGGGCGCCGAGTCGCCTCACGGCTTGCGGAACGGCCTCCGCATTGCCCGGCGACGGCTTCACCCGGATGTCGATGGCCGTGGTTGCCCGTGGATACCCGTGTGCGGCCATGGCGTACGCACCCACGAGCAGGAATTCAGCCTTTGCGTCGGCTAAGGCGAGTCACATGTCTCTGTAGTCTTCGTTCAGGATCGTATCGCTTGCTCAGAAGGGCCGCTTCCACAGTGAGCGGCCACACCATCGCGATGCGCTCCGCCATCGTGCCGGGCACGAAGTTGTCGTTCCCGCGGTCGGACAGTCGCTTGAGTGCCGTACGTGATCGGTCCATACACGAACTCTACCCATTCGGCCCGGAGTCCACAACGACAGGCTGAAAGCCCCGAGGGGTCGGATCGGGTGGCACCCGCTGGCCAAGTGCCACAGCTCTGGAGTGGGGCTCGCACTCTCCTCCGGGTCGTGCATGCGTGTCGGCCGGACGTGAACTGAGGGGCAAGG
>JAFGJQ010000525.1 GCA_016929015.1 Phycisphaerae bacterium
GGACAGGTTGTGGAAGAAGTGCGACCCCTGACTGGGCTCCACGTCCATCTCGGGCAACATCGCTTCGACGATGACTCGCGCCCCCGATATCTGCGCCCAGGTCACCGGAATCCCCAACCACGGATCAACACTGCCCCATCGGCCGAACCCAATCAGCAGGTACGGACGCCCGGCAACCCGCAACTGGTCATTCAAACGCTGCACTTCATCCGCAATCGCGCGAGTGTGGCGCGCCTCAAACGTCTCCGGGCGAACGTACACGATGTCCCGAATGGCCGGCACCCGCCCGTTGCCCAGGACGGATTCAGTGCCGATCAGCACGCGGTCGCCCGACAGTTCCTCCTGTGAAACGTGCACGGCGTCCAGGTCCCAGCTCATGGCCCTCAACTGCAGGAAGCCGAACCGCGCCGGACGCCCGCTGCGGCCCTCCAGGGTCATGGCGAACTCGATCTCCACATCGCCCCCCACAGCCTGTTTACAGCACGCCGCAAGCCACTGCACCAGGGGGGTCAACGGCACAGCCTCGGCCTCCAGGATCGGGGCGAACGTCAGCACGCGCGGGCCGGGTGAGCCAATCCCAAGGCGTAGTCGATCCGATGCCGCGTCATATGTCGACACAAGATGATCCAGGGAGCCGTGGGCCTCCGCCTCGCTCAAGGTCGCGCGGACCAGGTACTCGGTTTCCGCGATCGGGTTGTAGGCGGGCGGGCGGCCCATGTTGACCGCCCAGAACATCGTCTGCGTGCGGTGCATCAGGTCGTCAACCGACCCCAGCGCCGGCGTGTGCCGCGGAAAAGGCGGAGCGAACGTCCACGACACGCCACCGTCCACGATCGTCTTGCCCAGACCCAGGGCCAGAGACACGACGCCATCCTCCGGCCGGCCCGGACCCGTCGGGTACACGTTGAACGTGCGCATCACGCCGGACAGGGTGGGGTAGAACCGGTCACCATATCGCAACCCCACGACCTCCTGGATCACGACGGCCATCCGCTCATCCTGCACGCGATGCCCGATTGCGGCCGTGTATGCTTTGGCCTCAGTGGAAAAAGTGGAGGCATACACGAATTTGATGGCTTCCACCAGACGCCGGAATCGTTCGTCAAGCCCCGGCTGGTTGTTCGGAATCATCTTCGTGGCGTAGGTGCCCGCGAAGGGATGGGCAACCGCGTCTTCCAGCAGGCTGGAGGACCGAATGGCCAGGGGCGAATGCACCCGGGAGATCAGCGCCCGCAGATCACCGACCACGACGGGCGGCAGTTCCGCGTGTTGGAAGGCGTGGGCGATGCGGTCATCCGGGATGTCCGAGAGGGCCGTCTCGTACAACCGGTTTCGCTCCATGAACTGCTCGAAGACATCGGTGCCCAGGACGACCAACCGGGGGATGCTCACCTCGACACCGGGAAACGTACCGGGCGGCAAACCGGCATCTAGAACAGTCTTGATGAACGCCAGCCCGGTCGCCTTGCCTCCCAGGGCTCCCGAGCCGATGACGGAGAAATCCTCGTCCGATTCCAGGAATCGCCGATCGAAGTGATGGAACCCGGGATTCACCGGCCGGTTGGACATGGTTACGTACGCCGTTGCCCGCCCGGGCATCCGCCGGCCCGGACAACCACCTCATCTTACGTCCGGTCCCTCGCCGGCACCAGTGTCGTCGACATTGACAGGCGGCCCGGCTTTCACCTATGCTGCATCGTTCGGTTGAACCCGCCAGGCGGAGAACACTCCCAGCGACAGTCCGCCAGACTCATGCAGGAAGACAGACATGGCCAGCAAATCGTTCAACGCCTTTGCGATGGCACAGGCACAGTTTGACAAGGTTGCGGAACTACTCGGGCTGGACCCGGCCACGCGCGACATGCTTCGCAACCCGATGCGCGAGTATCATTTCAGCCTCCCCGTCCGAATGGACGACGGGTCGTTCCGGGTATTCCGCGGGTATCGGGTCCAGCACAACGACGCGCGCGGCCCCGGCAAGGGTGGCATTCGGTTCCACCCCCAGGAAACCGTCGACACGGTGCGTGCCCTGTCGATGTGGATGACGTGGAAGTGCGCCGTGGTGAACATTCCCCTGGGCGGCAGCAAGGGCGGCGTGGTCTGCGATCCGCACCACCTGAGCATGAGAGAACAGGAGAACCTGTGCCGGGCGTGGGTGCGAGCCGTCGCCCGCGATGTGGGCCCCGTGCTCGACGTGCCGGCGCCGGACGTGATGACCAGCTCGCAGCACATGCTGTGGATGCTGGACGAGTTTGAGCGGATTCACGGAGGCAAGTATCCGGGCTTCATCACCGGCAAGCCGGTGGGCATGGGCGGCTCTCTGGGGCGGACGGAAGCCACGGGCTACGGCGTGGTGTTCACGATCCGCGAGGCGCTCAAGGAGCTGAATCTGCGGGCGCAGGACACGTTGGCGTCCGTTCAGGGGTTCGGCAACGTCGCCCAGTACGCCATTGAACTGTACCGCCAGCTCGGCGGAACGGTCGTGTGCGTTTCCTGCTGGGACCAGGAAGCCCAGGAGGCCGTCTCTTTCCGCAACCAAAAGGGCATCGAGCTCGACCAACTGCGCAAGATCACCGACCGGTTCGGCGGCATCGACCGAAAGAAGGCCGCCTCCCTGGGCCTGGAGGTCCTACCCGGAGACGTCTGGCTGGAGCAGGAGGTGGACATCCTGATCCCCGCGGCCCTGGAGAACTCCATTACGGCCGACAACGTCAATACGATCTCCCGCCGCGTGAAGCTGATCGCGGAGGGGGCGAACGGGCCCACGACGCCCGATGCGGACCACGTGCTCAAGGAACGCGGCGTTTTCGTGATCCCCGACTTCCTGGCGAACGCCGGCGGGGTGACGTGCAGCTACCTGGAGCAGGTCCAGAGCAACATGAACTACTTCTGGGAGAAGGACGAAGTGCTCAGCAAGCTGGACGTCATGATGACGTCCGCGTTCCTCGACGTCCTGAAGGTGTCCCGCAACCGCAAGCTGCCGATGCGAGACTCCGCGTACGTCATTGCCGTGGAGCGCGTCGCCAGGGCCTGCCACGATCGTGGGTGGGTCTGACTCGCAGAGCCGCGGAGGCAACGTCGGCCGCCCGCACCCTGACCGTCGCGGCCCGCGTCCAATAAAAACCCGGGGTGCGTTGCGGACACCCTGCAACGCAACCCGGTACGTTTTCCAGCCGGCTCGCCGGCCGTTTCACCACCGAGCGTCTAGCGACGGCGGAGAACGGCCAGTCCACC
>JAFGJQ010000526.1 GCA_016929015.1 Phycisphaerae bacterium
ACAACCGCCCTGATCCTCGACCTGCCCGGCGCGGAATCCGTCCGGGCCGGATTAACGCTGGCGGACCGCGGCTACCGCCCCGTGCCCCTGTTCAACACGACCCCGGGGCCGTCTCCGGTGCTCCAGGTCCTGCCGATCATGCGCGCCCTGGCGGAGGGAGCCAGAGACCTCGCCCGAGCGGCGCTGTCGCTTGACGCACCGCCCGCCTTCCTGCTGGATTCCAGGCGTCTGCAGGCGGGCGTTCACCCTTCCCCTGGACAGTACGACAACCGCTGGATCGTCTTCCCGCAAGACTTTCCGTCCGGCGAAACGCTCGGCGCCGCGGGAGTGGCGCGGGTGCTTCTCGTGCAGCAAGGACGGTCCAGGCCGATCAACGACCTGCGCGATGTGCTGTTGCGATTTCGACGCGCGGGTCTGGAGATCCTCGGTGTCGACATGGCGGCCGGTGCGGCTCCGCGTGCGATTGACCTGCCGCGCCTTCGCCTGTGGCGATTCCTCCGCTGTCTGGCCATGCTGCCGCTCGGACTGCGATGGAACAGCGCCGGCGGATTCGGTTCCATCGTACCGCGGCCGGGAAGTGGATGAGGGACGCACGCCGGCGGGCCGTGTCCTCACCTCCGAACGTACACACGCAACACACGCTCGATTGATTGCACGCCGCAGGGCAGCGCGTAGGCGAACGGCTCTGCCTCTGCAAAACCCAATCGATCGGCCGCTCGCCGCCCGGCCGATTCCTCGCCCTGTCGCAGCCCCGGCGTTTTGTATAGCACGGCGAACCCGCCGCCGGACACCAGACGCCGGCACCATTTCAGACACCGGTCGATCTGGGAAACGGCTTTGAACAGCACCAGGTCATAGGTGGGCGGCGGGCAGATGTCCTCCACTCGTGTGTGCGCCACCGTCAGGTTGCTGATGCCCAGCCGCTTGGCCGTCTCCTCCACGAAACAAGCTTTCTTGCCAGTGGCGTCCGCGGCCGTCACCTGCCACTGCGGCTGTATCACCGCCACGGGGACCGCCGGAAACCCCGCGCCGGTCCCCGCATCGAGCACCTGCCGGACGTGCAGCCCGTTGTGGTGCGCCCAGGCCACCACGGCGAGCGAGTCCGCGTACAGCGCCACGGCCGCCTCCGCCGGGTCCGTGGCGCGGGTCAGGTTGAACGTCCGATTCGCTTCCAGCACACCCTCGAAATGGGCGGCCAGCACGGCCCTCTGCTCCACCGTCGGCTCAAGCCCCCACGGAGCCAGCGCAGCCCTCAACGCCAACGCGAATCGCTCGGACACTCCAGGCCCCCGGCTCACGCGGGCTCAGGTTCCCTTCCCGCAACACTTCTTGTACTTCTTGCCGCTGCCGCACGGGCAAGGGTCGTTGCGGCCCACCTTCTCCTTGTCCGAGGTGATCGGCTCCACCGGAGGCGGCAGTTCCGGCTCATCATCCGTCGGCAACTGCTTTGTGTATCGCTGCTTCTCCTCTCGCTTGCGGTGGTACCGGTCTCCACGATCATCCGCGCCCTTCGCCATCCACTCAGCCTCCGCACAACGCTCCACCCGCCGACAGCCACCCACACAGGCCGCCCGCCGGCCGGCTTGCCCCCATCATACCCGATCCCGGGCGGTTTTCCCCGCCCGAACCATGGCCGGCAACCCTCGCATCGGCAGAGGGCTTTCCGATCCCTCTGCAAACGGCCGTGTGGCCCATTTCCCATCCGGCCACACATTCTGACCGTTTCCGCCATCCTGCAACATGCGTCGCCTGCAAAGATTGCGCACGCCACGGCCCCAACACACTCACGCCCCTTGGTTGACGGAGGCGTGAGGGGCCACCACAATGCCAAGTAGGTAAAGGTAGTCAGGCACCGTAGAGATCGGATGGAATGGCCAGCGCGATCGTTGACGCGAAGATCTACAGAGACGCAGCCGCCCTCAACCGGGAGGATCCGTTTCTTTTCGGCTCTCTCCTGAAGTTTCCCAATTACGGCCAACTGGTCGTCACGGGCGATCTGCACGGGCACCAGCGCAATCTGGAACGCATTCAGAGCTTCTGCGATATGGATCGCGCGCCGGCCCGGCATGTCATCCTCCACGAAATGATCCATTGCGAACCCGAAGACCTGACGGCCAAGGACATGTCGCACCTGGTACTGCTACAGGCGGCCAACTGGAAGCGCCAATACCCGGACCAGGTACACTTCATCCAGGGCAATCATGAGCTGGCTCAACTCACGAACCATGAGATCAGCAAGGGCGGGCGGATCGTCACTCATGATTTCTACAACGGCGTAAAGGCTACGTATGAGGACGAGGCGGACCTGGTGTACCAGGCACTCCTCGAGTTCATCAGCACGTTTCCGCTGGCCGCCCGCACAGCCAACCGCATCTTCGTCTCCCATTCGCTGCCCGGACACCGCGACGTGGCGCACTTCGACACAACCATGTTCAACCGACCGCTGACCGAGCTGGATCTGAGTGAGAACGGAAGCGTGTATCCGCTTCTGTGGGGTCGCTATCAGAACGAACAGACGCTCGCCGAACTGGCCGACCGACTTGACGTGGATCTGTTCATCTGCGGTCACCAGCCGCAGGAAACCGGATACGACGTGCGGTTCGAGCGAATGCTCATCCTGGCCAGCGATCACAATCACGGTGTGATCCTGCCCTTCGACCTTCGCAAGAACCACACCATGAGCCAACTCGTGCAGTTGATCCGACCACTGGCGTCCGTCGCCTGACTCGGCCGTCCAGATGTTCAAGTACCAACGGAACGATCGCCCTTGCGGAGCAAACCGCCGTTTCGTCCGATAATTGAGGATCCTCGCGCTGCAGTTGGACCCCACCTTCCACCGGCAAGGCCACGGCACCGGCATAACCCGAATTCATGCTCCAGGTCCGCGCGCGAGATTGCCAACGGGCCACCGACATTATCGGGCGTGCCCACCTTGCGCGGGTTGACCAAGCCAACGGGGATCCCGCCAGGTGCGGGACTTGAGGGATGCCAGGCAGCTTCGGAAGCTTGTGTATTCCTGTGACTTCAGTGGGCCCGCGTCCTGTGAAAATCGGGAAAACACTAGAGCAATACACGCTCAACTCAGCGTTCCCTCCTGCCGATTAAAATTCCTTCAAGAACCCTCCACACCGCGTCGATAATACTTTCGGACGTGAGCGTAGGCCGTCATAGGGAACCGACGGAACGGTTCGTTCCTACCGCGGCACGGGATTCATCCCAGCGAACCCCAAGCATTTTCAAGGAGGAAAGGCAAACGGGTCGGGCAT
>JAFGJQ010000527.1 GCA_016929015.1 Phycisphaerae bacterium
CACATGCCTACAATAGTCGAGGACATAGGGATTCTGGCATCGACTGATCCGGTGGCGGTGGATCGTGCGGCCATCGACCTGGTGGAGGCTCGGGGCGGAAAACCGCTGCCGGAGTTGATCGGCAACCGCGAGTTGGATTGGCGTTATCAGATCGAGCATGCAGTCAAGATCGGCTTGGGCCGGGCCGAGTATGAACTCGTCGAAGTGAGCGAACAGGGCTAAGGGGCTTTTCAGGTGCGGTGTTCTGTGTGTGAATAACCGCTGAAAGGGTGCAAAAGTATGTCGCTCGGGCAAATCATTCGGAACAAGCGGGAGCAGTTGGATCTGACACTGGATGAGGTGAGCAACAAGGTGGGGTTCTCCAAGCCGTACCTGTCCACCATCGAGACGGGCAAAGTGAAGAACCCGCCCAGTGACGAGCTGCTGACCAAATTGGAGAAGGTCCTTCAGTTTGAGACCGGTCTGCTGCTGCACATCGCGCATCTGGAGCGGATGCCGTCGGACGTGCGCGGGATCTATGAGAGCCGGGAGGCGGAGAACGCCAAGCTCCGCCAGTGCCTCAAGAAGGTCCTGGAAAAGAAGGGCAAGAATCGCGAGATCCAGGACCTGCTGGCCAAGACGGGCCTCGAGACGAAGGACAGCAAGTCGGCCATGTCGGCGGGCCGGCTGGTGCCGATCATCAACAAGGTCACGGCGGGCTACCCGGCCGAATTCTATGACCTCGACTATCCGGTGGGGATCGCCGACGATTACGTCCGCTGCCCGGACCTGCACGATCCGAACGCGTTCGCCGTCCGCGTGGTGGGCGACTCCATGGAGCCGAAATTTCACGAGGGCGATATCGTGATCTTCTCGCCGTCGCTGGACGTTCGCAACGGCGACGACTGCTTCATCCGGTTCACGACGCCGCACGAGACCACGTTCAAGCGGGTGTTCTTCGAGAAGGAGAACAAGGTCCGCCTGCAGCCGCGCAACGAGCGGTACTCGCCGACCGTGATGGAGGGCAACCGCATCGACGGCATCTACCGCGCGGTCGTCCGCTACGAGCGGCTCTGAGCACCCGCTCGATCAGGAACCACGTCGTGCATCCAGCGACAGGTCGCGACGGCAACGCCGGGCAGACCATCGCGGCGCCGTCTTGCGGTTACACTGCTCTCTGGCCGGCCACCGCAAGGACCAACGCGTAGACCCGTGTCGCCCCGGCTTCCTTGAGGGTCTTGGCGCACTCGTTCAGGGTTGCGCCGCTGGTCTTGACGTCGTCGACGAGACAGACGGTTCTCCCCGCGAATTCGTGCCCGTCCCGGACGGCGAACGCGCCGGCGACGTTCCGTGCGCGGGCGGCCGGCGTGGCCGCCTGTGGTTGCAGGCGGGTCCGTCGGATGCGGATCAGGTCGGTGCGGATCCGAACTCGCGGGCGATCGAGTCGCCTGGCGATGAGGTGCGCCTGGTTGTAGCCCCGCTGAAACCGCCGGGTCCAGTGCAGGGGGACCGGGACGAGCACGTCGATGTCGCCGCAGAAGCGGCTGCCCTGCAGGGCGGCGGCCGCCAGGGGCGCCAGGACCGAGGCCAGCTCGGTGTGATCGTGTTTGAAGGCCAGGATCATGCTCTGGAGGGCTTCGGTGTACACGCCGGCGCGGGCGATCCCGTCGAAGTGGAATTCCTCCGCCCGGCACGCACCGCAGGCGCCCTCGACGAGCCCATACCGGCTGGCGTCCCGCCCGCAACGCGGACAGTAGTCGCCCGCGGTGCAGGTCAGCAACTCGCTCCAACACGCTCTGCACAGGCGGCCGTCCGTGTCGCAGATGGCTTCATCACAGAGGTCGCACCGGCCGGGCCAGAGGAGCTGATTCAGCCCGCGCCAGCCCAGACCGAAGACACGTCGGACTCGATCCGTCACATGCTGGGATTTCGGTGCCTCCATGCCTCCTATTATACGGGGGGCACCCGGGGCAGTCAATCCATCGGTGACGAGACGGTGACTCTCATCGCAGGTCGAACGGCGTGTTGTCGGCAGGCGTGAACCAGCCCAGACGCAAGGCCGACGAGTCGACGCCGTAGACATTGGTCATGCCCAGGTCCGTCATGGGTTGCGCCCCGGCGTGGCCGTCGGCCCAGCCAACGTTTGCGGTGTCGCCATGCCGAAAATGGATCGAGGGCGACATGCGGAAATCGGTCAAAACCTGGCCGGCGAAGACCGCGAACGGCGGCTCCGCGAAGGAATATTCGATCAACGAGTCGCCGTCGTTGGCCATCGCGGTGTCCGCGAACATCAGCGTCTGACCGGGGCTGGTCACCTCCGCGGCGCCGGCGGTGCGGGCGTATGCCTGTTGAAATGCCTGTGGTCCGCTCAGGCCGGCATCCCAGAGACGGCTGCCGAGATAGCCCATGTTGTAGCCATAGCCGCCGCAGCCTCGCTCGAAATTCGTGCTCCATTCGTCGCTCTCGACGAAGCCGACACGTGCGGGGCACTCCTTGATTTGCCCGTCGGCCAGGTAGCCGACGAGTGGTCCCTTCAACGGATCGAACGGCTCGCCCTGGCTGACGCGGACGCCATGCCAGCGGTGCCGGCCGGAATTGTCCCACATGTCTTTGGCCGCGGGAGCATAGAAGCCGTTGTTCTCCGTTGCATAGCCCACGTTCGCCAGCACGAGCTGGCGCAGATGAGATCGGCATGCCAAACCACGGGCCTGCGACCGCGCCGCCGCCAGGGCGGGCATCAGCAGCGCCAGCAGCAGGGCGATCGTGGAGATCACGACCAGCAGCTCCGCCAGGGTGAAGGCGCTGCTGCGCAGAGTCTCTGACACCGCCACGCTCCGGCGGGCGCCATTGTCCTCCACGTCATTGCGAGCGAAGCGAAGCGATCTCCCACACGTGGGGTTGAGATTGCTTCGTCGCTGCGCTCCTCCTAAGGAAATGGCACCCGGGATCGGGAGGCAGCCCTTGGTGATGGCTCGTGTCGCGG
>JAFGJQ010000528.1 GCA_016929015.1 Phycisphaerae bacterium
CTGGGGGGGAGAGCGAAAACAGAAAGCAAAAAACAAAGAACAAAAACCGAGGGGTGAGGGAACCGGGGGGGGTGGAGTGGAGCGGAACGGACCCGCCGTTGAAACGGCGGGCTGGGCTCGGGCGGGCCTCCGGCCGAGGTGTCCTTGCTGTTTTTGCGTTTCCGCCTTTTCGGCCCCCGATCGCTGGCCTGTCCTTCGCGTGGCGGCCCAGGCCGGCTTTGGGGCGTCGTTGACGGGGTGCTTGGCGAGGGTACGATCGCGCGGCGGGTCGAGATGTCCCGATGCACGGGGATCGGGACAGTGAAGAAGTGGCGTGTTTCCAGAGCAGCGGGGGGGTACAGGCGGAACATGCCCGAGGCTGAAGCGTACGGGCGTGGCACCCGACGTATTTTCAGAGCAGCGGAGGCAGGCTGAGGAAGGTGCATTTTCGATGAAGACACAATCGCTTTGGCTGATCGTTGCCCTGGTGGCGGCGTCGTTTGCGGGCGGCGCGCTGGTGAGCGTGGCCCAGGAGCAGGCCGTGGGGCAGGAGACCAAGCCGCGCATGACGACGGACATCGTTCAGGCAGAGGCGTTCATCATCACGGATCGCGGGGGGACGGCTCGGGCCGTGCTCAATGCCTCGCCCGACGGCATCGTGGCGTTGACGCTGCGCGACGCCCAAGGCCGCGAGCGGGTTCGGCTGAGCACGTCCGCAGACGGGGAGTCGGACGTGGCCGTTCTGGCGAATGACGGTTCGTACCGAGTGCGTTTGCATCCCGGCGGGCTCCAACTGCGCGATGCCGACGGGCGCCCTCGCGCCTGGCTGCGCCTGGACCGGGACGGCTCCCCCAGCCTGGTGCTTCTGGACGACCAGTCGATTGGCCGGGCCGTGCTGGGCGCTGCGCGATTCGCCGATGGTGACACCCGCCCGGAATCGTCCTTGGTGCTTCTGAGTGAGAGCCAACGGACAGTGTTTGCCGCACCGTAGTCTGTGAGAACCACGAGTGCTGTGTTCACCGTGTGCAGGGGGTGCGGTGGGTGCCGGTGATGCATTCTCACGGTCTGGTTTGCCCGGATGGCCTGGCGCCGGTATCATTCCCGCCGTGCGAAGGAACATTGGCGCGGTGTATGACAAAGTGGGCAAACTTACGGTTCTGATGGCTGTCTGCGCGGTGGCCTGTGGGGCTTTGTTCGGATGCGACCGGCAGGAGCCTGTGGACGAAGGGCGGGCGGTGCCTCCGGAGCGCGGTGCGCGCGTGGATTTTCCGGCGGAACTGCAGCCTGACGATCCGTCGGTGGTCTCCTTCATGCGGCGCGTGATCGACACGTGCGTGGAAGGGGAGTACGACGCGTTCCGGCTGCTCTGGAGCGCCCGGGAGGATCCCTATCCGCGTGACGCCTTTGAACGCGGCTGGCGGGCGGTGCAGCGTGTTACGTTTGTTCACGTCAAGAAGTTCCGGCGCCGTGCGGAAGGAGACGTTGCGTACGGCGTACGCGCCCGCGTGGAACTGGATGATTCCGTGCCGGAGCCCCGCCGGGACGTGGTGTTTCTGATTATTCATGAGGCAGGGCAGTGGCGGCTGGCTCGGCCGCCAGCCGGGCTGTCGGAGCAGCTTGCGGGCGCGCCGGGCGCCGGGTCCGACGAGGCCGACGCCGCGACGCAACCGGCGTCCCAGCCGGCGGATCCGCCGGACCGCGAGACGAATGCGAAGGAAACGTCCCGTCCATGAAAGCCCGTCTCATCACTGCCCAGGACCACCACCGAGCGCCGCCTGCCTCGTTGCGATCGCCGTACTTTCGCCGGATGCTGTCGCTGGTCTGGCCGCACCGCCGGTTCATCATCATCGGATTGCTTGCGTCGATCGGATTCGCCCTTTTCAACGCGGCGGGTGTGGCCGGTCTGGTTCCGATCCTGAAGGTGCTGGTCTCGGACGAGGGTTTGCACGGGTGGGTGGACCGGTCGGTGACGGAGGAGTGCCTGGGTGCGGAATTCAACGTCTATCCCACGGAAGGCAAGCCGGCCGTGGTGCAGCGAGTGAAGGGTGGCTCTCCCTTGTCCGAGGCCGGTGTTCGGCAGACCGACCTGATTGTGACGGTGGCGGGCGAGCGGGTGTCGGCTGCGGATCTCTTCCGGCGGGTGGCGGAGGCGTCTCGAAAGGCCACCGTCCGGATCGGCACGGTTCCGATGAATGACCCCGGCGCCGCGCCTGCCACGGCCGAGGTGGCGTTGCAGTCCGTCTCGGTCCGTTGGCGGATCGTGCAGTGGGTGACAGGACTCATTCCCCGGGCGCAGACGCGCGGTGACACCGCCCATACGCTGCGATACGTGCTGATTGCCGTCGGTGCGGCCGTGGTGATCAGCAACGTGTTCCGGTTTCTCGCGCAGTACTTCATTTCCCTGGGCGTGTTCCGAGGCATGATGGACCTGCGGCGGCGTTTGTACCGCCAGGTGCTGCGGCTTCCGATGAGTTTCTTTGTGCGAGACGTGTCCGACATCGTGTCGCGATTCGTGCAGGACGTGCAGGAGATTCAGCAGGGGCTGAACGCGTTGTTCGGGCGGATGCTGCGCGAGCCGATGCGAGCGGCGGCCGTTGCGGTGGTGGCGCTGTTCCTGAACTGGCGCCTTACCCTGGTCATGTTTCTGGTGGCTCCTTTGGCCGTGGTGCTCTTCACGTACGTCGGGCGGAAGATTCGCAAAGCAAACCGCCGCTTGCTGCGCGGCTACGGGCGTATGATCGGGGCCCTGGAAATCACGCTGAAGGCCATTCCGATCATCCGGGCGTACACGTCGGAAAACACCGAGCGCAAACGTCTGTGGCAGATTGATCGTCGGATGTTCCGGCAGCAGGTGAAGATTGCGGCGCTGGATGCTTTTCTCCGGCCCATGCTGGAGGTCCTCGGCATCGTGGCCCTGCTGATCGTTACGGCGTGGCTGGGATCGAAGGTCTTGCGGGATGAGATCAAGACCGACGAGTTCGCCGCCCTGGTTGCGGTGCTGGGGATGATGTTTGAGCCGCTGCGGACCCTGGGCGAGCTTTACGGCCGGGTGCAGCGGTCGGCGGCCGGCGCCCAGCGCATCTTCGGCGTGCTGGATTCACCGATCGAGCAGGAGATGATGGAAGGCGCCGTCGTTCTGTCGCCGTTGAGCAAGTGCATCGAGTTCCGAAACGTCACCTTCACCTATCCGGAAGGGGCGAGCCCTGCACTGCGCGGGGCCGATCTGTCGGTGGCCGCGGGCGAGGTGGTGGCCATCGTCGGCCCCAACGGGTCCGGGAAGACCACGCTGATGAACCTGCTGCTGCGTTTCTACGATCCGCAGGAGGGCCGGATTCTCATCGATGGGAACGACATCCGCACGGTGACGTTGCGGAGCCTGCGTGACCAGATCAGCCTGGTAACGCAGGATGCGCTGATTTTCCCCGTTTCCATGTACGACAACATCGCGTACGGGGCGGCCGACGCGACGGAAGCGGCCGTGCATTCCGCCGCCCGCCGGGCATATGCGGACGAGTTCGTCCGGGCCCTGCCTGACGGGTACGACACCATCAGCGGCGAGCGCGGCTGCACGCTTTCCGGCGGTCAGCGCCAGCGTCTTTCGATTGCCCGCGCGGTGCTGCGCGACGCTCCCATCCTCATCTTCGACGAGGCCACCAGCCAGATTGACGCCGAATCGGAGCAGAAGATACAGACTGCGCTGAAGGAATTCGCCAGCGGTCGGACGACGTTCGTTATTGCCCACCGATTGAGCACGATCAAGTTTGCGGACCGCATTGTGGTGTTGGACACGGGCCGCGTGGTGGACACCGGGCGTCACGAGGAACTGCTTGCTCGCTGCCCGTTGTACCAAATGCTCTGCCGCACGCAGCTCGTGGAATGACGGGCCATGTGGCGGCATTGACGTCGGGTCGGGTCAGGCGGCCCAGGGGTCTACGGCCCGCCGAAGAGTTCCCAGAAGAGTGCCGCGTCCGCGAGGTCGATGTCCATGTCCGCGTCCAGGTCGGTCCGGAAGCCGTTGCTTGATGAGCCGTCCAGACACATGTGGCTTGAACTCAGCGGGTTGCCCGGACCGGAAACGGTCAGGCACACGCTGAAGATCGGGTAGTCGCCCAGGTCCACCACGCCGTCACGATTGAAATCACCCGGAATGGAGCCGAGGGCGACGTCCTGGCGGGTGATCTGCCCGGCGCTGATGGTTACGGGAACGACGGTGTTGGGGTAGTCCGTCTTGGAGACGGTGAGGTTGTACGGTGTGCCACCCGCGGTGGCGGGTGCCATCGTGATGACGTAGTACCCGTTGCCGTCGGTGTAGGCGGAGCCGGCGGAGCCGTTGAGCGTTACGGTGGCGTCCTCCAGCGGCAGTCCGGTCAGGCGGTCGGTGACCACGCCCCAGACGGAGCCCTCCACCGCGTAGGCCGGATCACGCCAGTCCATGGCCGGCGTGACGGCCGGCTCGCTGAATACGCCGGATTCGACGTAGCTGTACCAGGTCCAGTCCTGCTCGGGTGTTCCATCCATGTTTTCGTCGGCCGTGGCGTCATACGAGTAGTTGACCGATCCGTCCGCTCCCGTGGCATACACGTAATTCAACTGGGCGACGCTGTTGGCCTTCGTGTTCAGGTAGTTTCCCTGGCCGCAGAACATGTGGCGATCGTAGCGCCAGTTAGTGACCGCCGCCGTCACCCAGCTCCGGTACATGTTGTACTCGCTGCCGTCGTGGTCGCGTTTGTAGTTCATGGGAATGCCCGCGTCCAGCCATCCCATTTCCATCCAGGACCGCCAGTTCTGATAGAGGTTGTAGGCGCTGGATGACGTGAAGCTGGCTGGCGCGCCGCCAAAGCTGATGAGATCGGCCGTATGGCGCAGCGGCTGCCGGGGGTTCGGGATGGATGCGATCTCCGCCCGCACGCGGCGCACGAGTTCATCGATCGTCCGGCGGCGGAAATCGTCCCACGACGTTTCGCCGGTCGGTGGCGGTGTGCCGACGTAGCCGGTCAGGTTCCGGAACCGGGCGAGGGAGGAGAGTTCGTAGCCTGCATTGGATGGATACCCTGCGTCGTGCTGCACGTATCGGATGTAGTCCCAGTTGATGCCGTCGATCGGGTAGTTGGTGACCAACTCCTGCACGATACTGACCAGGTAGTTCTGGACTTCCGGCGAGCCGGGGTCCAGCGTGTACTTGCCGTCGATCTTGTCCACGCCGCCGCCCATGTCGGCCTGCTCCACCATGATCCACTCGGGATGGGCGGCCACGGTGGAATTGCCGCTCGGCGGCCAACTCGTCGAGACGCGGTAGGTGACCAGCCACGCATGCACTTCCATGCCGCGGGCGTGCGCCTTCTCACACAGGACGGCCAGCGGGTCGAACCCGCTGGTGACTTCCGCCGCCCAGGGGAGGATGCTCGAATGCCAGTACGCGCCGTGTCCGCCGCCGGTCTTGTCCTGGTATGCCAGCACTTCCGCGATGATCGCGTTGTACCCGCCTTCCGCGGCCCGACGGAGCAGATCGTCGATCTGGGACGTGCTTTTGAAGCCGATCGAGAATGCGTCCGCCCAGACGCCGCGGAATTCCGCCGGCCCGTCCGCCGAGACGAAACGTACTGCGTCCGCCATCACCAGGGTCGGGTTTGCGTCGTCCGAGAGCGTCACCGAGCCCGCGGTGCCGGCCTCAAACTCGTAGAGCCCCAGGATGTTCCACATGCCGCCGTTGATCTGTTGGTTCACGCGGACCACGGACGTGCCGCCTGCGTGCTCGATGGTGTACGGGGCGTTGTTGGACCGATTCGATCCCGCCGGATACCACACCGCGACCTGCCACACGCCCGCGAATGGGAGGTTGGGTCGCCACTCAAACGAGGCGGATGGACTGCCGTACGTGGCGTATTGGTAGTTTGCCCCGTACTTGTCCGACGAGGCCGTGGCCGTCGTCCACGATCCCGTGTACGACGTATAGGCCGTGTCGGAGTTGTCCACGATCACGGTGGTTGCAGCGCCGGCCGCAGAACAGCAAACGAGAACGCAGATCATCCAGGCAACGATTCTCACGCATAGGCTCCGTATTATCGAGTTCGTCTATCCGGCAGCGAAATCGCCTGAGACGCCACGGGTTGTGGGACGACCCGCCGGACTACGGGCGGTTGCGCCGCCGGGTTGCCCACGAAATCGCGATAGCAGGCCAGCCACTGCTGGTAGTCCACAAGAGTCACGCGGCCGTCACCGTCGAAATCGGCCGCGGGCACGTAGGCCGGGTCACCCAACGACCGGCCGTAGGTCGATCGGAAGATCGCGTAATCATCGGCGTCCACGTCCAGGTCGCCGTCCAGGTCGCCGCAGACGAGCAGGCTGAACACGTAGGCCGTGCCCGCCTCGTTCGGGTACGAACCGTTGTTGAACGGTGTGCCGAACAGGACCTCGTGCACGCCGTCGCCGTCCACGTCGGAGACGGTCAGGGAGAATCCGATCCGGTCCTCGGGCGCTCCGACGATGTGGGCGTCTGTGTCCAGGTTGGCCGTGAAGGTGGGGTTGCCGGCAAACGCCCGGCCGAAGAGCACCTCGACGACGCCGTTGGTCTGCGGGCCGGCGAAGCGTTCGGCGGCGGCGATGTCGTCGTAGCCGTCGCCGTTGAAGTCGCCCGCTTCGATCAGGGTGCCGAGGTTTTCTTCTGACTCGCCCACAAACCGGAAGTCCGGCGTTGCGGTGCCGAAATGCATGGTGTGGGTGCCGGTTTGATAGGCCGGGGAGCCGAACAGACCGTAGATGACGCCGTCACCGCGCTGGTCCGTGAACGTTCCCAACTCGGCACCGGGCGCGGCGGCGGCCAGGTCCGGGGTCCCGTCGCCGTTGAAATCACCGACGGCGGCACTGGTGCCCAGTTCATCGTACTTGCGCCAACCCAGCAGGGTGATGTCCGCGGGCGTGGTGCGCAGGTAGTGGTTCTTCGTCCAGGTCGTGCGGCCGCGATAGATATGCACGGCGCCTTCGCAGCCGAACAGGGCCTGGCTGTAGTAGCAGTTCGGGATGATCAACTCGTCCAGCCCGTCGCCCGTCAGGTCTCCGGTCAGCACGAAGTCGCCTGTTTCGTCATACGTCGACTTGCCGTAGATCAGCACGTCGTAGTGGGAGCTGTTGGTCAGGGTGCGGGACGTGCCGGTCGGGAAGGGCGCTCCAAACACGACGTACACGCGACCGGCCTGATCGCGCCCCGTGTCGCCGTCGGCCGAGTGCACGCCCAGGACGATGTCGCCGTAGCTGTCACCGTTCAGGTTTCCGATCGCCGCGGCGTGCGCGTCGAATCCGTTGAATGAGCCCGCGCCGCCCAGGTCGCCGTAGGCTTGCGGCCCGCCGATCTTCACGTTCCACGAGCCGGCCACGGAGAGATCTCGCACCGGGGAGGCGAAGAAGCTCGGCCCGCCGTAGAACAGGTACGCGACGCCGGCCTCCGCCAGGGAACCGTTATCGGCCGATGATGCGCAGACCAGCAGGTCGTCGTAGCCGTCCCCGTTTACGTCACCGAACGCGAAGGACGAGCCGAGGTTGTCGTCCAGGGCCGCCCCGATGATCACCTGGTCCACGCCACCGGCGGACAGGTCCACCACGCCGCGCTCGGCCGCTCCCGGCCCGCCGCGGACGATGTACACGTGGCTGATGTAGCCGCCCCAGGACTCCGAGGCGCTGACCAGGACTTCGTCATACCCGTCGCCATCCAGGTCACCGGCCGCCACGGGCCGGCCCCAGTCACGGTCGGCGATGGCCCCCAGGTAGATGGTGCCGGCCTGTTCCGACGCGAATTCGACCGGTACCGCGCCCGCCATGCTTACCCAAACCGCGCAACCGATACACAGCAACCCTTTTCGGACCAACATCTGGACCTGACCTCCTTCTCCTGCCGGGCGCGCCGAGCCACCCTGGCCCGACGCAGCACTGACCTCGTGTACGTGTCCCATCCCCGCGCTTCTCGCCCGATGGTTATCCCGGCGGGTCCAAAGCGTGCTATTCCATGATACCCGATTGCCCCCGTCGCCTCAATGCGGATGTTCGTCCTTTGCCTGTGGTTCCGGGGTCTGGTGCGGGATATGGCTTCTGGCGCGGAACCGGCTTTCCGGTGGGTGAGCAGCGTTTGTCTTGCCTTTGCCTGTGGCCCCGTTCCGGAACGTGGGTACCTCGAACGGAGGCTACCGGCCCTCGGTCATTTGTCAATCCTCATTCGTCATTCCTCATTCGACGGTTGCCTGCGGCGCGGCCCGGTCTGCAGGTACAGCGCGGCCAGCGCGCGGGCTGTCGTAGGTTCAAGATGACGGGTGACCGTGGACGGGATGGTGGATCGTCTTGACTTGGGGGGGCGAGAAAAGGATACTGAAAACAGTTTGGAAGGGCGCGACGACACCGGCACGTTTGTTCATCGCGTCTTCGAGAGCGTGCGCGGTCACGTCGGCGGACGAGTTTCATGAGCGCGGAACCGAGTCGAGGGACGTCGGTCAGGGTGGCCTGCCAGTGCGGGAGGCATCTGAAGCTTCCTTGGTCCTATGCGGGCAAGGTGGCGCGGTGTCCTTCATGCAAGCATCCTATACGGCTGGTGAGCGGTGGTGAGGCGGACCACGACACGACGGCCACGGTCCGTTTGGTCATCATCCGGGGTCCGCAGCACGTGGGCGAGCACATCTTCCCGGCGGGCCGCCGCCCGATCGGCATCGGCAAACAACCTGGCAGCGCGTTGCTGCTGCCCGGCACTCGCGTATCGCGTCAGCATTGCGTCCTGGTTCCTACGCAGGCGGGATGGCGTATCGAGGACCGCAACAGCACGAATGGGTTGTTCGTGAACCGCCGGCGCGTTACGGCGCATGAGCTGAAGGTGGGTGATCGCGTTCAGATTGGGGAGTATGAGCTTTTCTACGGCACGACCGACGGGGCATCCCGCCCGGCCGTGGCAACGGCGCAGGCCGCCGCAGGCGACACGGATGCGCTGGAAGACGGCACCTATCGCGTCGCCGATGATCTGAACGACTTGGAGGCCCTCACTACGGGTGAGCGCGTGGCCGTTACCAGTATGACGGATCCTGCGGCCTCGGCCGGCCAGCACGCCGAGGCGGACAGCCCGCCGAGCGGTGACGGGCCCATGTGTCCGTGCTGCAAGAAGCGACTCAACGCATCCGCACGGGTTTGTGTCTCGTGCGGAATCAACGTCCGGACGGGCCGAAGCATTCTGACGGCGGAAGAGACGAACCTGGACGAGACGTACGCCGCGGTCGAGAGCGTGATCGGGTGGCTCAGTTGGATCTTCTGGATGGGGGTCTATCCAATCGCGTCGGAAGCATTCGGCACACGAAAGCCCTACGCGATCCGGGGAATTGCCATCGTCACGATCCTGACCAGTTTCTGGTTTCTTTACTACGAGTGGACCGAGTCGCCGAAGATGCGCTCGGCCAAGAACATGATGCTCTGGGCGGGTGATGCGGAGCCTTCGCCCGAACTCCTGGTGGTGATGTATTCCTTTACGAACTACGGCAACTCCGCGGCCTTTGAAGCCCGGTTTGACCAGATCAGTGAGGAAAAACCGGAGATGAGCGAGGAGGAGGTGGTCCTCGCCGCGCACGAGTCCCTGCCCGTCGAGGACCGTTGCCTGGGTGAGTACCAGCCACACCAACTGGTCACCCATGCCTTCCTGCACGGCGGCATTCTGCACCTCGTGGGCAATCTGATCTTTCTGATGGTGTTCGGCTCGCGGGTGAATGCGTTGATCGGGAACGCGCTGACCGTCGTTCTGTATCCGCTGCTCGCCGTCGGGGCGGCCGTGTTCCACATGGCGTCCGTGTCATCGGAGGCCCCGTCCCCGATGCTCGGTGCGTCGGGCGCCATCATGGGGCTTGCCGGGATGTACCTGGTGCTGTTTCCGATTCATAAGGTGCACATGGCGGCGTGGATTCGTTGGGGGATGCTCACCGGGTTTCATTTATCCCTCTGGATGTGGGCGATGCGGGGCTTCTGGGTTGTGCTGTGCTACATCGCTCTTGACGTTTTTTATACTGCCATGGGAATCGAGGACGGTACGGCCCACTGGGCCCACCTGGGCGGCTTCATCGTTGGGGCGGCGATTGCACTGGTGATGCTGGTGACCAAGCTGGTCAACGCCCGGGGCGGTGACATTATTTCCGCGCTTCTGGGCCGTCATGCGTGGGCGATCGTTGGCGCGCCGAACCGCGGTGCCGGCGTCCTGCAACGGCTGCCCTAGGGGGGGCGTCACGTGGTTGTCTCCACAGGGATGCGGCCGAGAAAGGATTCACGGCCGAGCGAGCTTAGGGGCCGGTCAGCAGCGCGGTGAAGAGGGCCACGTCTTCGTGGTCGACGTCGGCGTCCGCGTCGAGGTCGACGGGGGCGCAGGCGGCGGGGATCCATTCGGCGTCGGGGCCGCTGAAGCATTGCTGGAAGGCGGCGAAGTCGGCGAGGTCCACGTTGCCGTCGCTGTCACAGTCACCGTCTCCCTCGGCGGGGGCGGCGGCCCAGATCTCCACGTCGTCAATGTTCCAGCCGCAATACTGCCATGAACCGTCCGCGGTGCCCATTGTCCAGCGGAGGTAGAGTTCCGGCTCGTCGTCCGCGATGGCGGAGATGTCGTAGGCCACCGAAACCCAGGCATTGTCGTCGATCGTCGCGTCGTTCTGCCAGATGGTCTGCCACGTTCCCGTGCCGCCTTGGGCACGGATGTAGGCGTGGTCGTAAAGGGGTCGCTCTACGCCCAGCCATCGCCAGAAGCGAAGCTCGACGTTGGCCAGGCCGGTGCAGTCGATTGCGGTCGTGGTCAGGTGCCGCTCGGCCAGGTTGGCCTCGTAGTCGCCGTTGAGGTTGTAGGCGTAGACCTGGGTCCCCGTGTGTCCGGCGGCGGGGTCGGGCCCGCCGTATGCGTCGCTGCCGACGTTTCCGGTGGGCTTGCCGTAGGCCCAGAGGCCCTCCGTGGTCCAGCCGGGGTTCGTATTCATGTCCCACGCGTACACCACCTGCGGCCCGCCGGGCGCGATGCGGAAATCCGCGTCGGACTCATCCTGCCCGGTGTGTGCGTCGGCATCGTGCGCGATGGCCCGCACGCGGCAATGATGGGCAACGATGGACGGCGCCGTCCAGATGAAGGAGCCGGTGTCGGGCAGGCCCGCCGCAATCAGGTTCGGATAGGTCAGGCCGCCGTCGGTGGAGTAGTACAGATCGACGGCGGTGACCGCCACGTCGTCGCGGGCGGTCCAGGTGATGTCGTAGGGCTGGCCTGGGTTCCAGATTTCGCCGCCGTTGGGCGACAGCAGCCTCACGACGGGTTCGGGCGTCAGATAGGCCGGCACGTGCATGACAATGCAGTGCATGGCGCCTGCCGCGGTGATGATGCCGGAGCAATCCACCTGGATGGTGGTGTGGCCGGGCATGGCGGCCTGGAAGACGGCCAATGCGGTGGCGTCCTGGCTGACGCCGAACTTGGGAACGAAGACCAGGTCGTTGATGATGACCGCGTTGGTGTACGTGTAGTGCGTGCCGCTGGAGTTCCAGCCGGGGGTTCGATAGACGGTGTAGCCGCGGGCCACCAGGTCGGCGGCGGCGTTCTCGGTGATGGTATAGGGCTGGCCGGTGGAGGAGGCGTATTGCCCGATGATCACCTTGTTGTCGCCCACGGGCAGCATCCACATGTCGATGTGCTGGGTTGCATCGAAGCTGGTGGGGAAGCCGGGGTAGATGGTGAGGTTGACGTTCTGGTAGTCGCTGTAGAGGTCTTTGACGTTCTGTTCGGTGAGCCCGGGGTTTTCGTCGAGGACCAGGTCGGTCATAAAGGCGTCGCCGTTGGAGAACAGGTGGAAGTTGCCGCCGCCGTGCTCCAGGGGGATGTCGTAGACGATCTCGCCCCAGAGCGGCCCGAGGAAGGCGTTGAAC
>JAFGJQ010000529.1 GCA_016929015.1 Phycisphaerae bacterium
CCAGAAGCACTACAAGGAGATGTCGCCCGCGGACAAGGAGCGGGTGTTCGCCCGCATCGAGCGGGAGGTGAAGGCCCGGCACGGCGTCCAGACGAGGCTGACCGACCCGCCGCCGATGGACGGGGTGGAGTACGTGTACGCGTTGAACATCAGCCGGTGCATCGGCTGTCGCAAGTGCGTGCATGCGTGCGTGGCGGAGAACAACCAGTCGCGTGCGCCGGAAATCCAATACATCCGCGTGTTGCAGATGCCCAAGGGCAGCCTGAACGTGGAGAGCTCCGACCATCACTACGACCCGCCGCTGGTGCCGCAGGCGGACAGCTACTATATGCCCGTGCAGTGCCACCAGTGCGCCAAGCCGCCGTGCGTAAAGGTATGCCCCACGGAGGCGACCTGGCAGGAGCCGGACGGCATCACCGTGGTGGATTACGACTGGTGCATCGGCTGCCGCTATTGCGAGGCGGCGTGTCCGTACTGGGCGCGGCGGTTCAACTTCACGGAGCCGGAGGTCCCCGAGGGGTCGCTGAATCCGGACATCTCGTATCTGTCGAACCGTCCGCGGCGCAAGGGGGTTGTCGAGAAGTGCACGTATTGCCTGCACCGCACGCGGCGGGGTCGGATGCCCGCGTGCGTCGAGGTGTGCCCCACCGGCTCGCGGAAGTTCGGCAACGTGCTCGATCCGGAGAGCGAGGTGGCGTACATCCTGCGGCACAAGCGGATATTCGTCTTCAAGGAGGACGTCGGCACGGTGCCGCGGTTCTTCTATTACTTTGACGAGCGGGGCAGCCGGTACCATGAGCCGATCGCACCGGTGCAGCCGGGGGCCGAGGCATGAGGCGATACCTCACGTTCGTCTGGGAGTGCGTTCGCCTGAGCTTCGTCGGCGACTGGCGATACCATGCGTGGATGACGATTCTGACCGTTGTGGCGCTTGCGGGGCTCTACGCATATTGCCACCAGTTCGTACACGGGTTGGTCACCACGGGCATGACGGACCAGGTGTCGTGGGGGCTGTACATCGCGAACTTCACGTACCTGGTGGGGTTGGCGGCCGCGGCGGCGATGCTGGTCATTCCCGTGTACGTGTATCGCAACATGCACCTGCACGACGTGGTGATCTTCGGCGAGCTGCTCGCGGTGGCCGTCATTGTCATGTGCCTGCTTTTCGTGACGGTGGACCTGGGCCGGCCGGACCGGTTTCTGCACCTGCTGCGGCGGTTCAACTTTCCGATGTCGATGCTTACCTGGGACGTGATCGCCCTGAACGGGTACCTGCTGCTGAATCTGCACATCTGCGGCTACCTGCTGTATAGCGCCTACTGCGGGCGAAAGCCATCGCCGGTGTTCTACGTGCCATTCGTGTTTGTGGCGATCGTGTGGGCGGTGAGCATCCACACGGTGACGGCGTTCTTGTACGTGGGGCTGGGCGGCCGGCCGTTCTGGAATTCGGCCATCATCGCCCCGCGGTTTCTGGCCAGCGCGTTTGCCGCGGGGCCGGCGTTCATCATTCTCACGCTGCAGGTTGTGCGGCGGTACACGAACCACCGGGTCAGTGACGACGCCCTGATGACGCTCCGCCGCATCGTGCAGGTGGCGATGATCATTAACCTGTTCCTGCTCGGCTGCGAGGTTTTCACGGAGTTCTACACGGACTCCACGCACCTGGCCTCGGCGCGGTACCTCTACTTCGGACTGCACGGGCGGCACGCGCTGGTTCCGTGGATCTGGACGGCCATCGCGTTCAACCTGGTGGCGACGCTGCTGCTGGTGCTTCCGGCGTCTCGCGGGCTGCGCTGGTTGAACGTGGCCGGCGTGCTGGCGATTGTGGCCATCTGGATTGAGAAGGGGATGGGGCTGATCGTCCCGGCGTTTGTTCCAACGCCGCTGGGCGAGGTGGTTGAGTACCGTCCGACCGGCCACGAGATCATGGTCTGTCTGGGCATCTGGGCGTTCGGCCTGCTGCTGTACACGATTTTCGTGCGGATTTCCGTGCCCGTGCTCGCGGGCGACGTGAGTTATGCCAGGCGGCACGGAAGGGCGGCGACGTGACGGGCGAAGCGGCGTTTGTCCGCAGGGGAAACTGCGATGGAAACAACAAGAGGCGGAATCATGAAACACGTTGTTGCAGGGGCCTGGGTGGCGGCCGTCGTTTTCTTGTGTGGCGCGGGTCCGGCCGTTGGCCAGACGTGGGGCCTGGCGGAGATGTCCAAGGAGAGCCGGGCCTGCGTGGACTGCCACAAGATGGAGGACCCCGCCGTCTATCAGCAATGGGGCTCCAGCAATCACTTCCGCGCGAACATCTCCTGCTATGAGTGTCACGCGGCCCGGGAGGATGACCCCGACGCGTTCCGGCACGAAGGCCAGTGGATCGCCACCATCGTGTCGCCGAAAGACTGCGCCCGTTGCCACGTGAAGGAAACGACGGAGTTTGGCGCGTCGCACCACTCCAAGGGCGCCCGCATTCTGGGCTCGCTCGACAACACGCTGGCGGAGATTGTCGAAGGCAATCGCGGCATGGTGACGCCGGCCTTCCAGCAGGGCGTGGCCGCTTCCGCCGTCATGGGCTGCTGGCAGTGCCACGGGACGGAGATCAAGGTACTGCCGGGCGGCAAGCTCGATCCGGCCACCTGGCCCAACACGGGGATTGGCCGGATCAACCCGGACGGGTCGGAGGGCTCCTGTTCCGCCTGCCACAGTCGGCACGCCTTTTCGGCCGAGCAGGCCCGCAACCCGGACAACTGCGGCAAGTGCCACATGGGCCCGGACCATCCGCAGATGGAGATCTACTACGAGTCCAAGCACGGCATCGCGTTCCGCGCGTACAAGGACCGGCTGAACCTGGACTCGCCGAAGTGGATTGTGGGTGAGGACTACAGCCACGCCCCCACCTGCGCCACGTGCCACATGAGCGCCACCCGCAACCAGCCGGTTTCGCACGACGTGGGGCTGCGCATCAGTTGGAACAACCGGCCGGCCGTTTCCATCCGGCCGGAGGAATCGGATGCGAAGATGGGCCTGCCGGGTGCCGCGATCAACTGGCAGACCCGGCGGGCGTCCATGAAGGACGTGTGCCTCACCTGTCACCAGCCGCAGTGGGTGGACAACTTTTACGTTCAGTACGACAGCCTGATCGAACTGTACCACGCGAAGTTCGCGAGGCCGGGGCTGGAGCTGTATGCCTTGGCGAAACCGCTTCTGCGGCCGGCGGAGTTCTCGAACCCGATCGACTTCACCTGGTACGAGATTTGGCACCACGAAGGGCGGCGCGCCCGGCACGGCGCGTCCATGATGGGCCCGGACTACACGCACTGGCACGGTACGTACGAGGTGGCCAAGCACTTCTATTCGGAGTATGTCCCGGAACTGCAGGAGTTGATCGAACACGGCCGGCAATCCGAGGACGTGGGCAAGAAGGCTGCGGCCGAGACGCTGGCCGCCAAGCTCGACGAGGTCCTGAACTCGCAGGACCACCAGTGGTACCTCAACCGCATGGACCCGGCGGAAAAGGAACGCCGCGACAAGCAGCGCGAGGAATTCCAGAAGCGCTACGGCCAGTAGCCGGGTCGGTCGCGGAAGCCCCTTGCAGGCAGACCGAAGGATCTCGCGTTGCCGCGTTCACCTTCGTAACGTCCTATAAAATCCCAACTTGGAGCTTGCGGGACGGCGACGTTACGTCCCGAGGGTGGGTGCTTGCCGCCCGGGCGTGACGATCGCCCCTTCTGGCATGGGCGGGTCCGGCAGAGCGGGTGGCCGCAGATCGGAAGAACCTTGCGCCGCGGCTGGACGGACAGGTGGGGCGCGCCAGCATAGGAGTGGAGAGTTGGCCCGGCGGCGCCGCCGGGCCCGGGAACGACGGGCTTGTCCTGCCGGGGAAGGACAGCATTCTCCGCGGGACACATCGAAAGGAGACACA
>JAFGJQ010000530.1 GCA_016929015.1 Phycisphaerae bacterium
GCGACGGTCCCCGTAACCAACAACACCGTAGTGGCCAAGGCAAATTGGTCGCAGGGGGCCTGGTTCGGCGTTCAATACAACCTGCCCGATGCACCGTGGGACATCTCGACCGGTCCGGTTGTGTCGTATCGCATGAAACACGACGGCGTGGGTGATCCGCAGGTCAAGCTCCAGCTTTGCGATCAGGACGGCGAGGTCTGGGAAACCCCGGCCCACAGTATCACCGACGACTACGTGACCTACCGGCACGATCTGGAACAAACCACTCTGACCCGTGCCGACGGGAGCGGCAACAACGAGCCGGACTTTGACGCCGTGGCGCACATCGGTTTTGCGTTCCTGGCCAACGGCGCGTCAACCGGCACGCCGACGTTCCAGATTGACGAGATCTACTGGGATGAGGCCCCGAACCCCACGCTGCCGCTGATTACCAGCATGGAGGACCCGGACCGCGTCTACGTTCCCGCCGGCCAGAGTCTTCCGGCGTTTCCGCCCGACCCGACCTCCGGCACGTTCCCGGACGGCGTTCCTGACGGCTCGTGGACCCGGTTCGGCGCACCGTTCGAGTCCATGCACATCGTCCGCGACTGGAACAGCAGCACCGACGGCGATCAGCACCTGGAGTTGACGGCCGACTGGTCGACCACTGAGGGTGACAAGGTCGGTGCGCGATACTTGCCATTCAACCGGCCGCTCGATCTGTCCAACGAGCACTCCATCGTTTACGACGTGCGGGCAGACGTTTATGACGCGAACACCACGCACCGGATCGCGCTGGTCGAAGGTGACGGAAACATCTGGCTGGGGCCCGCACGCCCTGTGAGCACCAACTGGACGACGGAGGGTGTGATTCTTGACACGTGCGAACTGACGCTGGAGCCGGGAAGCGGAAGCGGCTCAGCCCTGGACCTCTCCAACATCGTCATGATCGGCGTGAACTTTGTGAACGCGGTGTCGACCGGCCGGCAGGTGTTCAGCTTCGACCACGTTCGCGTGGGGGCGTTGCCCGATCCGGGCGAGCCGGAGATGCGTTGCGTGCACATCGTCTTCGGCGGGGCCAACGGGTACGTCTCCGGCAACGTGACGGGGCTGCCGGCCGGGGAGTACTACGTCAAGACGTACGTCGAGACGGACCAGTGGTACTACCAGGGCACCGGCCCGGTGGATGAATATGGGGACTTCCAGGCCAACGGATTCTGGGGCACGTGGGGCAATCTGTGGATTATCGTCCACGATGCCAGCGATGACTCGGTCGTGTTTGAATGGGATCCGTGCTTCTAGGGATCTTCCCGACGGCGCGCGGATCGGTGATCGTATAGTTGCGTCCGTCGGTCGTGAACCATAGTGCCGGGTCTTGAAACCCGGCCGGCAGGATCAGCCGAAAAACGGGCCCCGCGGGATTCACCCCCGGGGCCCGTTCGCTTCTCGACGGTTCCGAATCCTCCGGGTCTTCCCGGGAGCCTACGGCAGCACGCTGGGAGTTCGTGGACACGCCCCGATCGTGTTGTCCTCGATGGCCGGACGGATGACCGGCCAGCACATCATCGATTCCTCGACGACCGGCCCGGTGACGTATACGCGGTCTCCGACGAAGAAGTCGCCGATGTTCCCGATGGCGAATGACTCGCCTGAATCGGCATGGAACAAGGTGCAGCTCTGGGGCCCGTGCCCCAGCACGCCGCAGCCTTTGAAACAGGCCTGAATGGTGTTGTCCTCAATGGCCGGACCGATGACCGGCCAGCACATCATCGATTCCTCAACGACCGGGCCGGTGACGTATACGCGGTCTCCGATGAAGAAGTCGCCGGTGTTTCTGATGGCGAATGACTCGCCCGAATCCGCGTGAAACATCGTGCAGCTCTGGGGCCCGAGCCCCAGCACACCGCAGCCTTCGAAACACGCTTGAATCGTGTTGTTCCTGATGGCGGGAACGCTGGCCGGCCAGCACATCGTCACTCCCTCGATGATCGGCCCGGTGACGTACACGCGGGCTCCGACGAAGAACCCGCCGGTGTTTCCGATGGCAAATGACTCGCCCGAATCCGCGTGGAACATCGTGCAGCTCTGGGGCCCGTGTCCCAGCACGCCGCAGCTTGCGAGACAGGGGTAGATCGTGTTGTTTTCGATGGCCGGACCGATGAAGGGGAAGCAGATTCTCGACCTCGGGTTGACCCAGCCGGACACCCAGACGCGGTCGCCCTCCAGGAACCCGTCGGTGTTTTCCACGAAGAAGGCTTCGCCGCTGTTGGCCCGGAAAACCACGCAGGTTTGCGGGCCGCGTTGGAGTTCGCCACAGCCGGCGAAGTGCTTTGGCCGGATGCTGAGGACGGAGTCTGCCAGAGCGTCGCCCTCAAGAACCGTCATCTGAGCATTGGTGAGTACGTCAGCCGATGCCGTCGTTACCAACGCAAGCGCAAGCATGGCGCCAATCAAGCTCCTGCACATGATGATCTCCTTTGCCTTGGAAGTGCCCGCAGACGTTCGACTGCCGTGAATGATCAACCAGGATCCACGTGTAGCATAACTCAGTGTGTGCACGATCGCTGTCGAAAGCTGTCGGAACCTGTGGGCACCGGTTCATCCGGTTCCCTTTGCCTGGGGCAGCCTGCAGAGGCATGCGCATCTAACGCCGGCACGCCCGGGCGCGGGCCATCGCGATTCGGGCGTTTGTATCAGCGATGCTTTACGTCGCCCCCCATCGAGTAGGACGCGCGCCTTCCGGTGGTGGTGCTGCGGACCTGCTGGATTTCCTGACCGGACCTCGTAGATTCTCGGGATCGTTCCACCGCAGGGATTCGTGATGGGAGGAGACAGGCGCGTGACGGATCGTCGCCGTTGTTTTCGATGCGGCTATTCATTGAAGGGTCTGCCGGAGGTACACCGCTGTCCGGAGCGCGGCCTGCGGTACTACGCCTGGACTGCGCTGATCGAAGAGAGTTCGTCGGATGTGCGCCTTGGAGGTTGTGCGGCACTCGTCCTGCTCGCGACGCCCTTGTGGATGTTCGTGGCCGGCAAACGCGAATCGATCCTTGTTCTTTTCGTGTCTTCTGCCGCGGGCCGTTGCCTCCGTGGGTGACGGCGGACCAGCCGGGACAGGAACTCCAATAGCCGCCCCACTGTTTGGGCTCTTGTCTAATCCGGTGATGGGCACCCGTTTGACGAGTTGGGATTGCATGTGTGGCGAGACACGAAACTGCGCTGGCAGGGACTGGAACTGCGAATCTGCGCAGGCGCCCGGCCGGGGTTTGAAGCCCGGCCGGGCGCCGCATGACGTGGAGGACAACGAATAATCCGGCCGGTTGCGAACGGTCATCCCGCGCAGGCAGGGAGGCCGTTGCGGCCCGGCGTTTGGTTATCGGACTTTCCGTGTGAACAGAGAAACCGTTTGTGCGTGCCGGCTTGTGGTTGATCCTGTGCGCCGGCGCGCAGCCTCACTGCCCGCAGGTAAACGGTTCGTCTGCCACCGACGGCGGATCGGGCTGCACCGGTACCGCGTCGGTTTCCGCCGCCCTCAGGCTTCGACGGCGAACCGTTCACCTGTTTGTCTGCCGGCACCTCAGGCCAGCAGGTCCAGATTGCCGCCCAGGCCGGGTGTTCCTGTGTTGCGTTCCATCTCCGCCTGGTCGAAGCGGTCGGACTCGTCGCCGGAGGGCGTTCGTCGCGCCGCGGCGTCGCTGAGCGATTCGTCCAGGGCTTTGATGGCGGTTCGCAGCACTCGGTACACCGCTGCTTCGCCTGTATTCAGGATGGGGGCGTTCTCGGCCTCCACCCGGGCTCGTTGCCGAGCCACTCGATCGGCGGCTTCTGTGCGCGCTGTTTCTGGCACGCCTACCGCATTCACGAGGCCTAACATGATTCCGCCCTTTGCCACACGGCGAATGCCTCAGTTGATCCATTCGTCAACGTCGGCTGCCGGTCCCCGGCTCCGGGTCTAGGTGCCTCGTACGTGAAACGTAGGATATCCGCCCCCAC
>JAFGJQ010000046.1 GCA_016929015.1 Phycisphaerae bacterium
ACTGGGTGGTGAGCACGCTGGCGGGGATGGTGCTAGCCCGGAAGCTGGGGACGGCGGCGGTGCCCGCCAGGGAAGTTGTCAGGCTGCTGAAGGAGGCGATCCTGGCCGGACCCGCGGACAGAGGCGCGGCGCCCCAGGGTCGGGGGGCTTGATTGACCCCCGGAATGGAAAAGCTCGGGACCAACTGTTGAGGAAAATGCCATGAACGCACCCGCCGCCATCAAGGCGTCGCTGGAGCAGAGCCGGCAATGGCTCACGGTCCTGCTGGGCGACGTCAAAGACACGGCCACCACCTTCCCCACGCCCAAAGGCGGGAACCATCCGCTCTGGGCTCTGGGCCACGTGATTCATTCGGAAGCGAGCATGGTGGCCCGCTTCATCCTCGGCCGGGAGAATCCGCTGTCCAAATGGGAGCCGCTCTTCGGCATGGGCAGCGTGCCCGTGGCCGACGCCGGCAAGTATCCCTCCGTCGAGGAGCTCATGGCCGAGTTCGAGAAGGTGCGGGCGGTGACCCTTGAGACTCTCGACGCCTGCACCGACGCCGACCTGGACAGGAAGAGCCACGCCCCCGAGGAGTACGCCGTCATGTTCGGGACGGTCGGCCAGTGCTTCATCAGCGTCGGCCTGCACTGCGCGTTCCACGCGGGACAGGTCGCCGATGCCCGGCGTGCCGCGGGCAAGGGGCCCGTGTTCGGATGAGCATCCAGACAAGGAGTGACATGAAGTGATGACGAAGCGAAGTTGGGTTCGCCGCGTGGTGATGATCGTGATCGCGGCCGGCGCGTGCCCGGCCCTGCTGCAGGCCGCCGAGCCTCCCACCGGCCAGGCTCAGGGCCGGATCCGATGGGAGAAGCGCTGGATCTTCAACGACCTGAACGAGGGCATCGATGTCGTCGACGTGAACCACGACGGCAAGCTCGACATCCTGGCCGGCACCCGCTGGTTCGAGGCACCGAAATGGAAACCGCACGTGGTCCGCGACCTCCGCGTCGAAAATGACGAGTTCTACACCAGCAACGGCGACCACGCGATCGACCTGAACGGCGACGGATGGATGGACGTGATCAGCGGCTCATGGTTTGCCCATCAGATCTACTGGTACGAGAATCCCGGCAAAGACGGCCTCGCCGCCGGCAAGAAGTGGCAGGAGCACCTGGTCGCCGACCAGCAGCATGCCTGCGAGGGGCTTGTCATGGAGGACATCGACGGCGACGGCGTCCCCGAGCTCGTGGTCGACAGTTGGACGGCGGACCGGCCGCAGATCATCATCCGTATCAAGCCGGGCCGTGACGGCAAGCCTCCCGCGTTCGAGCCCGTGCACATCGGCGGCCCGGGCACCGGGCACGGTTCCGGCGTCGGCGACATCAACGGCGACGGCCGGGCCGACCTGCTCGTCTGCCGGGGATGGTACGAGCAGCCCAAGGGCGAGTGGTACGCGAAGAAGTGGGAATTCCACGAGGCGTTCGAGTTCGACCACATCAGCGTGCCGTGCCTGGTCGTGGACGTGAACGGCGACGGCCGGAACGACCTTATCGTGGGCCAGGCCCACAACTTCGGGCTCCGCTGGCTCGAGCAAGGGCCGGTGAGGGACGGCGAAATCACGTGGACCCCGCACCAGATCGACAAGAGCTACTCGCAGATCCACTGCCTGGTCTGGAGCGATCTCGACGGCGACGGACGCAAGGAGGTGATTACCGGCAAGCGATGGCGCGGGCACAAGGGCCACGACCCCGGCGGCAGCGAGCCGATCTGCATGTACCGCTACGTCTGGAACAGTGCAAAGAAGTCCTTTGACCGGGACGTCATCACCTACGACCAGGGCATCGGCACCGGCATGCAGATCCGCACGGTGGACCTCGACGGTGACGAGCACCTCGACATCGCGGTGGCCGGCAAGACGGGCACCTACGTGCTCTTTAATCGCGGCCCGGCCGGGCCCTGAATCAGCACTGCCGCGCAGGTCACGCTCTCAGGTGTGGCAGGTTGGCCCACGTCCTTTGGACGTGGGGCTGGACTTTGGCCGTTTTTCGCTGGAGTCATATCGCTGGCTGCGGCTGATTGGGGCGCGAATCTCAGCCTGTGGCCCCGTACAGAAGGGCCGAGACCGCCGGGAGTTGGGATTCCGGGCATTTCGTGACCGACAGGGTGGCGGTCGCGAAGTGGTCGGAATGGCCGCAGAGCGTCTTTATTGCATAGTCCCACACCTCACTTCGCAACTGTCGAATGAGTTCCTGGGTGGATAGTCGCAACCGATGCTGGCCGGCCTGCCACTTGGGCGAGGCCAGAGTGGTGACCGTGGCACCCGTCAGGGATTCCTGGGCGGCGGCCAGAAGCAGGGTGGCGTAGCTGGCCACGGCGAAGGCGGGCTGCCGACCCACGGATTCAGGCGAGCGGACCTGGGCCTCGCCGACCCCGATGATCTGTTTTTCGTCGCGATGATTCACCTCAATTTGCCATCTCCAGAGATAGTCCTGAAGAAGCTGATCGAGGGGCAGGTCCGGATCGGTACAGATCAGGAAGGCCGGCTGACGGTAAAGCAGCTTGCTGGCTTTGCGGAGGCGATAGCCCACGGGAGCCACGACGACCAGGCGGAGCGGAAGCGCGAAGCCGGCCTTCTTCCACAACACCGGAGCGAGGGTCTTCACCCGGAAGGCATGGAGCTTGCCGCTGGCATAGGCCGTCACCTCTTGCCAAGGCACGAGGGCATCCTGGCGGAGGGCGTCAGGGGTAGGGGCCGGCCGGCCGTATTTGCGTTTGGTCCCCACCGGCAACTGCTCCTCCGGGCGAGGCGGATGGAACAGTCCGGCATCCTTTCGGATGCGGCCGATCACCACGGTGCGTTCGGGCAACTGCTTCAGGACGGTCTGGTTGGTATAGCTTCCATCGACCCCCACGATGAACCGTCGCGCACGGGCCGCGTGCCGTTCGTCCAGTTCCCGGCGGACCTGATGAAGAACCTGAACGCCGCGGGCACTGAGGTTCTCGGTCCGCTTGCGTTGTCGATAAGCCCGTTGATCCTGTTCGGAAGCGTTCTTGGGAGGCTTGCGAACGGGGGGGACGTGCTCGAACCGAATCGGCACCGCCCGGGCTGGTCCGGACCGGTCAGGAGGCGGCAGGATGCCGGAGAGTTGGAGGAATCGCTGGCCGCGGATGAGATTGACCTGGAAAGGGGGCGACATGGGGTCCCGGCCGTAACCCACTCCCGGTATCTTGGTGCCGGTTTTGCGGAGGAAAGTGTCATCCATGGCCCCGACGAAGGGGCGGTCGTGCGGGGACAGATCGAGAATCCCCCGGACGATGGGGACGAACAGCTCGGCCGTGTCCCACTGATCGCGGGAGAACAGGCGGTAATCAGCCGACCAGTCGACGAACTGCCGTCCGCTGGTGGACAGCAGACCGGTGACGGTATGCCGCCCCACGCAGGCCAGCTGGGACAGGCCCAGTCGATGCGCACGATCCCCGGTGCGCCGTTGAGCGAACGCTTCCATGCATTCCTCCCACAAGGTGTTGACTCGCCGCAGAAGGCCTATCGTTTTTTTTTCGCGCCGCCGGCTCGGGGCCGAGGGGAGCGGCGCAGGATGAGGGTTTCCTTGTCCTGGATCACCCACTCGATGATCTCTCCTTTCTCGAACTCCATGGCCTGAGCGAGGGCGGCCGGGAAGTTGATGTACCACTGGTGGCTTTCCTGACGTTCGATGAGCTGGACGCGGGTGGGATAGCCCATGGTGGACTCCTTTCGGTGATCTAGTTATTAGACTAGATACCACAAACCGAGTCCTCTGGCAAGCCGCACCCGATCGCGGCCCGGTTACACCGTCAAGCCCTGTGTACGGTGTGTGGTCCCGTTGCAAGACCCCTCGAAATGGCCAAAGTCCAG
>JAFGJQ010000047.1 GCA_016929015.1 Phycisphaerae bacterium
ATGGACTTGCGTCCGAATTCCGTCTGGATCACGACGCGCGTGCGACCTTCGCGGATGATGGTGCCGCTGACCGTCGTACCGTCGTCCAGCAGGATGCTGTCCGCCCGGATGGTGGTTGCGAGGATCAGAACCGATACTGCCAGAATTCGCCAGAGCATGACTGTGCGTCCCTATTCCCTGGGCCCCAGGATCTTCTTTGCCTTGTCCATTTGCTCGACCCACCAACTGGGCTTTGCCCCCTGCGGCTTGCCCGCCACTCCCTCCCCGGGCGCTGCCAGCCGGCGCTCCATGGAGCGGAGCACGACGTTCATCGCCAGCCGCCGGGACCATTCCGGAACCGGTCCCCGCACACCGGGGTATCGCACGTTGCCCACTCCTGAGCAGAGATCGTGCTTGCAGAGGATTCCGACTTCCCGGTCCCGATGCAGCACTCGGTACAGGTCGCACCGGCCGGTGCGGATGGCGTCCTTGTCCTCATCCTCCTGAAATCGCTTTCGGTGGAGGGCCTTGCGTACGTTCACCTGCTTGACGTCAAACCCCTGCGTGCCGCGAATTTGCCCCGTGTACACCGGGTGCAGCGACGGAAGCGGCTTGATCGTCAACTCCGAATCAAAGGTCCGTAGGTTCGCCTCGAAGGACTCGGCCCACGCTTCGTTGCCTCCGGCCACGTCCAGGAACAGGTAGGTGTCGTTTTCCAACGCCGCCCGGATGACGGCCTGCTGTTCCGCCGTCCACGCCGTGGCGCCCGTGGCCACCACCCACAGCAGGATGGGCGGCGGCTGCCCGTCGGTGAAGGTGGCCGCCTCCACGTTCACGCGGTAGTTCGTCTGCATCAGGCGGTTGACACTTTCGATGAAGTCCGGGTAGGCCGGCGTCGCCCCGCCGACCTCCAGGTAGGCCATGCGGAGCGTGCGATTGCCTTCCGCGCCTGCCGCATAGGGAGACGGATCATAGGCGCCCGGGATCGGCTCTCCGTCCGTGGTGTAGGTGAGCAGGGCGTTCATGAACGCAAACGCCTCGGGATGCTCCTGGGTCTGGTACATCTGCCAGACGCAGGACCAGTCCGACGGCGTGAAGAACACGAAGTTCTTGAGCCCGTTGCCGATGACCCGTAGCGGCGGTTCGACCTTGACGCCGCCTTCCAGACCCAGCAGCGAATCGTCCGCCGCCATCTCCTGGACCTTGTACTCCGGGAACAGGGCTGCCACCCGCTTTTCCACCGCATCGGACAGGGCCGCGTCCTCACTGGACACGTTGACCACCATTACCCCGCCGCCGAAGCAGTAGTCCCGCAGCCGGCCCCAATCCTCGTCGCTCCAGTCCGGCATCGACTCGACGCTCAGATAGAGAATCGGCACCTTGGCTAGCTCATCCATCGGCCGGTCAATGGGAATCTCTCGCCAGTTGTGTGAACGTTTGCGCGCCCTCGAAACGAAACGGACGACGTGTTCGGCATCACCCTTGTAGGCGGAGTACTCGTCTCCGCCGGCGATCAGCCGTTGCAGCATGGTCGGCGCATGCACGGAAGCGAGCATTTCCAGCGTGCTGCCCGTGACCCGCAGGTTGCCGATGAACACGCCGTTGGCCCGATCATAGTACCGGAGGAGATTCCGCGCTTCCGCGCGGAACAGGTTCTGGTTCGCCAACCGGTCCCGACCGGTGATCTGCGACGCGCCTATCAGGTAGAACGCCCGTGCGAACGGATCGTCGCCCCGGGCCCACTCCATGTTCATCAACTGTTCCACGGGCAGGACGAAGTCGCGATCCAGTTCAAAGGCGTAGTTGCTCAGCAGCCAGTTCCACGCCGACCCGATCGCATCGAGCTGCCGGCGGTTCGCCCGGAACTGGTCGCAATTGCGGGCGAGCAGCCCGTGCGCCACGTCGAGCGTGGACAGCAGCGCGGACAGACCGGCCGCCGTCCGGGCCAAGGACGGTACCTCGCCCACTCCGCCGTAGGAAGGCATCGTTCCCGTGAATCCGCCGTTGGTGTGCTGCGAGTCGACCCAGTAGCCCGCGGCCGCCCGCCAGACTTTGATGTCGACCGGCCGGCCTGCGAAGTGGGCTTCCCGCAAGGCCCCGACAGCCGTGCCGGAGTTGACGTGATCGGATTGCAGCCGGACCGGCGCGGACGGCGCGCCCTCTTGCGAATCGCGTACGGGGCTCGTCTCCGCCCAGCCGCCGTCCGCCAGTTGGGCTCGCTGCAGCCAATCGAGATCCCGAGCCATCGTCCGCCCATGCTTGCTCGGGTCGCCGTGCCGGGTCAGACAGTACAAGCGGCTGGCCACCGCCGCGGTGGTGACGGGCTGTTCTTCCGGCGGGCGCTGCTCGTCGGCCAGCCAATCGAGTGCCGTGGACAGCGGCTCTTGCGTGGTATCCTCGCCCATCGCCGCCAGGGCGGAGACGATCATCGCCGTGTCGGCAATGGCGCCGTCCAGGCTGCCCGGACCGCCTCCGACACCGCCACCACCCCCCCCCAACACAAAGAAGCCCCGCTTGTCCTGGAATTGCTTGAGCAGTTCCGAGGACTTCTCCAGGACTTCGGCCACCCGCCGCTCGATCGAATCCTCGATCGGAATGTACCGAACCGGGACCGGCATTTCCGGTTCCTGGCCGGCGGCAAGGGCCTCATCCACCTCCCGAAAGACAATCCGGCGGAACAGGAACTGCTCTTTCGCTCCTTGCGGCAGCTCGATGACCACCGCCGCTGTTCCCGTCTGTTGCTCGAAGCTACCCGTGCGCACGCGGCCGGTGTGATCTATGGGGACTCCATCCAACTCGACGTTGAAACCGGCCCCGTGGGGTTTACCGTCGACCCATATGGCCGGGGCAATCACGCGGCACGTGACTCCCTGCCCCCGATCCTTTCCGAACGCGATTCCCTGAATGACGTATTCGTACGTCCGGTTCGGGCGGAGTTCCCCCTTCAGGTCAAACCAGACCGAGACGTTTCCCGGCGGCGTGGGGAAGTCCACCTCCTTGGTGTCGACGAGCAGGCCGCGGAATCCGCCCTTCTCCTGGGCGCCCAACTCCACGTATCCCACTCGCATCTTGTCGCGAAACGGGCGGATGTTCAATACGCCGGAAACGACCACTTGTCCAAAGTGGTCATCCCCGTCGAACGCGTAGTAAACGCCGTCCCGGCTCAGCAGCGGGCGCATCTCGGCCCACTTCGTGTTTCGGTTCAACAGGCCGATCGCCACCAGGTTCGGGCCCGCCAAGCACAACGGCAGGTTCGCCATGCAGATGGCGAGCACGACCGCGGCAACCGCCGCCCGTGGGTTATGATTCAGACACACGGTCAACTCCCCCTTTTTTCCTGTCCGGGCAGAATGCCTCTTCATCGCGGTTTGCATGGGGTCCCACAGGCAGCGAACCCCGAAGCAGGGCGCAGAGAATACCACAGACCCGCCGATCCTGCCACAGACCCGCAGCGGGCTGTCCCGGGAGCGGGATGGGCCGACGGTCGCGTGCGCCCGGCGTGCCGGGGTGCTCCATCTGCGCACCCCATTCTACGCCCGAGCCGTGGGTTCGGTTCCACAAGGCCGGCTCGGACGGGCGGGGCGGTTGATCCGGTGGTTGCCGTCCGCTATAGGAGGGGCTCGGATGCCGCGCCCGGTCGGCGCGAGTACCACCCCACCGGGTGCGGGCCCGCCCCTCCGGTGTCAGACACCTGAACGAGGTGCGCACGATGAACGATGCAACGGGCAAAGACCTGCTGCTCCAGGCGTTTCAGGGCCGGGCGACCCGCCGTGCCGGGTGGGTTCCTTTTGTCGGCGTCCACGGCGCCAAGATGCTGGGCATCAGCGCCCGCGAGTATCTGCAATCCGCCGACCGCATCGTTGACGGGCTGCTGGCCGCCCACCAGCGATACCGCCCCGACGGCCTGCCCGTCGCCTTCGATCTCCAGATGGAGGCGGAGGTTCTCGGCTGTGATTTGCGATGGGCGGACGATACGCCGCCCGCGGTCGTCTCGCACCCGCTGGCACAGAACGGCCTCGGTGACCTGCCCCGGTTTGACCTGTCCGCCGGCCGGTTCCCGCTGGTTTTCGAGGCCCTGCGCCGACTTAAGGACGAGATCGGCGGGACGACCGCGTTGTATGGGCTGATCACGGGGCCCTTTACGCTGACCCTGCACCTGATGGGCACCCGCGTCTTCCTGGACATGCTCCAGGATCCGGACGCCGTGGAGCAGGTCATCGCGTTTTGCGCCGATGTGGGTGTGCGAACGGCCGAGGCGTACCTGCAACACGGGGCGGACGTGGTGGCGGTGGTCGATCCCATGACAAGTCAGATATCGCCGGACCATTTTGAGGCGTTCGTGGCCGGACCGATCAACCGGGTCTTTTCACACATCCGCGAACGGGGCGGGCTGTCGTCCATGTTCGTCTGTGGCAACGCGACGCGGAATCTGGAGTGCATGTGTCGGACGCTGTGCGATAACGTGTCCATAGACGAGAACGTGCCGCTGGAGATGCTCAAGGAGCTGGCGGGCCGATATGGCCGGTCTTTCGGCGGAAACATGAAGCTGACGACCGTGCTTCTTCTGGGCGATGCGGACGACGCGAAACTCGAGGCCATCCGCTGCATGGAGATCGGGGGCACCAACGGCTTTGTCCTGGCTCCGGGATGTGACCTGCCCTACGCCACGCCCGAGGCCAATCTCGAGGCGGTGGCCCTGATGGTCCACGACGACTACCAGCGACACGTGGCCAACGCGACCCTGCGCGTGAAATCGGCGCGATCGTTCGACGACGTGATTCTGCCCGACTACGCGAACGAGCCACGTGTCATCGTGGACGTGGTGACGCTTGATTCCGCCTCTTGCGCGCCGTGCCAGTACATGGTGGGGGCCGCCCGGCAGGCGGCGGCGGCGTTCGGGGACCGGGTGGCCGTGCATGAACGCAAGATCACCACCCACGAGGGACTGGGTTTCATGACCCGGCTGGGCGTGGAGCACATCCCCACCCTCTGCATCCACGGCCGGCCTTGCTTCGCGTCGATCATCCCCGACGCGACGACGCTCACGCGGGCGCTGGAGGCGGCCGTGAAGGATCGACCGGCATGATTCCGCTAGCCTTCATCACCGGGTTTCTGGGGAGCGGGAAGACGACGTTCCTGCGGCACGTGGTGCGCAGCCACTGCGGCCGGCGACTGGTCTATCTGGTCAACGAGTTTGCCCCGGTGGACGTGGACGGGCCGCTGATTGAGTGCCCGCCCGAAGACTTGATCAGCGTGGTCGGCGGCAGCATCTTCTGCCGCTGCCTGGTGACGGATTTCATTCGGCACCTGCGAGCCGTGGCCGAACGGGCCGCCAACTCCGACACGCCGGTAGACGGCGTGGTGATCGAGGCCAGCGGCATCGCCGACCCCGGAGTGGTGCCCCGGATGCTGGAGGAGACGCGGCTCGACGGGCCGTTTCGGCTGGCCCGGGTCGTCAGCGTTGTGGACCCGGGCACGTTTGCCACGCTCGTTCAGACGTTGCCGAACCTGAGCGCACAGATCGTCGCCAGCGACGTGGCGCTGCTCAACAAGATGGATCTGTACCCACCCGACAAGGTGGCGGAAACCGAGCGTGCGCTGCGCGACCTGAACGCATCGCTGGAGATCGTGCGGACCGCATTCTGTGCGGCGGACATCGACCTCTTTGCCCCGCGCCGCGCCCAACCGCTGGATGGGCAATACGCCCGCTGTGCCGATCCGAACTACGAGGTAATCACCTGTACCGTGGACCGTACGGTGGACACCAACGCCCTGACCGCCGCCCTTGGCGGCCTTTCCGACGTGCTGTACCGGGCCAAGGGCTACTTCCCCGCCGCTGCCGGCCTGCAACACCTGGACGCTTCTCCTTCCGGGCTAACCGTCCGGCCCGCTCCCCGCCCGGACCTGCCCCCGCGTCTGGTCTTCATCGTCCGACCCGGCGCCCGAGCGCGCCTGGAGCCGTTGCTGGCCAACCTGGCTTCGGACAGTCCGGCCTAACGGGTCCGGCGGGTGGCGGTGGTGGTGTTTGCACACGCCAGTGCATCCGCCGAGCCTGAGAAAACGCCCACCGATCGCTGGATGCCGCGTCATTGGGAAACTGGATAGTTGGGGGTAGATAGGGAAGATATTGTCCTGGATGCCGTTCGTGTCGTCTGTGGGGATGGCCGCGCAAAACAACGTCGCGGTGGTTTTGGGAACCACCGCGACGCTTCGGTCGGGAACAGGTTGTCAGGAGGAGGAAGATTGGCTCTCTGGTCTTGGCTCTCGGTTTCCGTTCTCTTCACCCTCTACTACGAACGAGAGTCCAGGGGGTTCGCGCAGGGGCAGAAATCCAGGCGAGCATCCGTAACCTATGGACTATAAAGTAATTGCAAACGCTCCCGACTGTTGGCGAGTTGGGGCGGCACCGGGCGGGCGTGCTGCGGGGCGCGGAGGAGCGTGCGCGGCGGATCACGGGTGTTTCGGGCGGTTCGGGCAGGGGCGTCGTCGTTGACGGATGGGCTGCGGATCGGTAGTCTAACGGGTCTGATCGTCGGGTAAGCGGTTGTGGCTCCGGCGATCGAGCCCGGGGCATTCCTGGGGCGGCTCGTCGTGGCCCGGTGGTACTGGGGCGACGGTCGGTGGGCACTCCACTTCGCGGCGGAGTGTTCAAGCCTCGGTTCCGGGCTCTGGCCGCGTCCCCCTCATTCGGCGGATACGGTTTCCACAGCAGTGTTTTTGTGATTCAGACGTTGGGCTTCGGCTCCGGCGTCGGTGTGTCCGCCGTTGTCCCTGCGGACAGGACGGATTGGCCTCTGGACTGGGGCAGGACGGCGGGTCAGGATGTGCAGCGGACCCGCGTGCGGGTAGGGATACCCGGTGGTGTAATTGGCAACACACCAGGTTTTGGTCCTGGCATTCCTGGTTCGAGTCCAGGCCGGGTAGATGCGAGACGCGAGCCGACCCGGTTCGTGTGTTTTTGGAAGAAGGGCAGTCTGGTGTTGAGGGCCGGCGCAACGGACGCTGGTGCCGGGCAGCGCCCGGTGATTCGTGCCGGTGGCGTCGGCGGGTCCATCGAGTCCAGCTCAGGCGAGGCAGCGGCGCAATCATGAATTGGGCGAGTGAGCGATGGAGTCGGGACGATCTGCGCGATTTGAAGGTTTTTGCGGGCAGTGCCTCGGGCACGCTCACGCAGGAGATCTGCGAGTACCTGGGGATCGTCCGGGGGCAGGCCTCGGTGATTCCGTTTCCGGACGGCGAGACCTTTCTGAAGCTGCGCGACGACGTCCGGGGCAAGGACTGCTTTGTGGTGCAGTCCACCTGCCCGCCGGTCAACGACAACCTGATGGAGCTGCTGATCTACATCGACAGCCTGCGTCGGGCGTCGGCCACGCGGATCACCGCGGTCATTCCGTACTTCGGCTATGCCCGGCAGGACCGCAAGGCGGAGGGGCGTACGCCCATTACCGCCAAGCTGGTGGCCAACCTGATCTGCGCGGCGGGTGCGCACCGTGTGCTGGCGATGAACCTGCACGCCGACCAGATCCAGGGGTTTTTCGACATTCCGGTGGACCACATGACGGCGGTCCCCGTGATTTCGGACCATTTCCTGAGCCTCGGTGTGAAGAACGCGGTGATCGTTTCGCCGGACGTGGGGAACCTGAAGACGGCCAACCAGTACGCGTCCCGGCTGCACGGCGACATTGCGGTGATCGACAAGCGGCGCCGGGACGGGTCTGACGTTGATGCGGTGAACATCATCGGCAACGTGAAGGGCAAGACCGTGCTGCTGTTTGATGACATGATCACGACGGCGGGTACGGTCTGCGGGGCGGCCCGGCTGGTCCGCGAACACGGAGCAGAGAAGATATATGTGGGGGCCACGCATCCGGTCATGGCGGGACCTGCGTGCAGCCGGTTGAAAGAGGCCGGTTTCGAGCAGATTTGTGTGACCAACACGATTGATCTGGAAGAATCGGTCCGGCAGGAGTTGTCCAACCTGACCATCCTGTCTGTGGCCAAGCTGTTCGGCGAAACGATCCGCCGCATACACCGACATGAGTCCGTCAGCGCCCTGTTTGAGAGCGGCTGGAACAACGTGACTCTGAAAAGCTGACACGGAGACGACGATCAACATGGAAATCAGTACGCTCAAAGCAACGCCCCGAACGAGTCTCGGCAGTCACGCGGCCCGCCGTGAGCGCGAGAAGGGACGCGTGCCCGCAATTCTGTACGGGCACAAGGAGACGCCCGAACCGATCACGCTGGACGCGCACGACGTGGAGGTGGCCCTGGCCCACGGCGCCCGCGTACTGACGCTGGACCTGGAAGGCCGGGAAAGCCAGTACCTGATCAAAGAGATACAGCACGACTATCGCAGTCCGATTCCGGTGCACATGGACCTGATGCGGGTTGCGATGGATGAGCGGGTTACCGTGACCATTCCGGTGGAGCTGCGGGGCACGCCCAAGGGGGCTGCAGAGGGCGGCGTTCTGGAGCAGATGCTTTCGGAGGTGGAGGTGGAGTGCGTGGTCACGCAGATCCCGGAAGCCATCCGCGTTTTGGTTTCGAACCTGGCGGTCAATGACGTGCTGTTTGTTCGCGATTTGCCGTTGCCGCCGGGGGTTACGATTCAGCATGAGCCGGACGAGCGAGTGGCCACCGTCCGCGTGCTGGCGGAGGAAGCCGTGGCGGCCGAGGAAGGCGCCGAGGAGACGGCGCAGCCCGAGGTGATC
>JAFGJQ010000048.1 GCA_016929015.1 Phycisphaerae bacterium
CGTCCGGCCCGCGTGTGGAAGCCCACCGCGTGCGCGGCGGCGGCCGTCATGCTGATTTGGCCGGCGATGCGCATGTTCCCGGCCGCCATGCTGGACGCGTGCGGGGCGCGAGTCATCATGCACGTGGAGGTCACGGGCGTTGTGATTCCGGCGTCCCTGCTTTTCTCCATTGCCGCCCGGCACGTGCTCAAGCGTTCGGAGCGGCGCGGCATCCGGACCCTTCTGGTCATCTGCGGTGCGTACTTTCTGTTGTTCGGGAAATGGATGGTCCGCCCCCCTCTGAGCAATCTGGGCCCCACCCGTCTTGACGGCAGCGTGTGCATCCAGTCGACATCCTACACCTGTGTCGCGGCGTCGCTGGTCACCCTGCTGCACGCATACGGTGTCGAGACATCCGAGACGGAAATGGCCCGGCTCACGCAGACCGAGCAGAACTTCGGCGCCACGGATTCACGCGCCGTCCGCGGCCTGGAACGGAAACTCGCCGACACCGATCTGACCATACACTATGAAAACATGGACTACGCGCGGCTGTGCGAGGTGCCGATGCCGTGCGTGGTCCCCATCAACTGGCGATACTACGTCTCCCACATGGTCCCGGTGCTGTCCGCGGACGCCGATAGCGTTACCCTGGGCGACCCGCTGGAGGGAATTCGCCGGTGCAGTTCCGAGGAGTTCCGAAGCGTGTGGCGCAGACGTGGGATCTACCTTCAACCCGTCACGACCCAGTTGACCCGAGCCGGTCTGTCCGACGGGCGGCGCAGGAGCGTCCAGTAGGCGGGTTGCACCTATCCGCGGGAAGCCGGCCGTCGCCCCAACCGCCGGGCCAGCGGTTCGGTCAGTTCGGTGATTTCTCGCAGGCGAAAGACCTGACAGGTCGCCAGATACACCGCCACCCCCACGCCGGCGGGTACGACCAGGCTGAGCACGCGGCCCAGACCGGTGATCCAGAAGCTCCCTCCCGCCCCCGCCCATCCCCGGTCTATCGCCCACCACAGCCCAAACGCTGCGCCGCCGGTCAGGAGGGAGGCCGCGACTACTCTGATGGCGGCCGGGACCAAGCCCTGCCCGCGCATGGAGCCGATCAGCACGCGAAGGCTCACAATCAGGATCGTGATGTTCGCCATGGCGCCAAGCGCTGTCCCCATGGCCAGGCCCACTGCTCCCAGCTTTCGGTAGGTCAGGGCGTTGAATGTGACGTTCACCACTACGGCCGTGATGGAGGCGAGCATGGGCACTCGCGGACGGTCCAGCGCGTAGAACGCCGGGGCGACCATCTTGATGCTGCTGTACGGAGCCAGCCCTACGGCATACGCGACCAAGATGTATGCGGTGGCCAGGGTGTCTTCCGCCCCGAACGCCCCACGCTGATAGATCAGGCAGATCGCCGGCACGCTGACTGCCATCAGTCCGATCGCAGACGGCACGGTCAGCATCCACGTCAACTTGAGGGCATGGGCCACGCGGTTGCGCAAGGCGACATAATCTCCGCGGGCGGCCTCTTCGGCCACGGTGGTAGTGGTCACCGTCGCAATCGCCACTCCGAACAGGCCGAGCGGGAGGTAGAACAGCCGCCATGCGTAGTTCAACTGCGCCATCGGCCCGTCGCCCAGGTTGCTGGCGAAGATGGAATTGACCAGGATGTTGATCTGAACGGCCGCCAGACCCACCACGGCCGGGCCCATGAGCCTGCCGATCCGTCGGATGCCTTCATCCGCGAAGAATCCACGGATGGTCGGCCAGAAGCGCCAGCCGAGGCGATACAGAGATGGCACCTGCACGCCGAACTGCACGGCCGCTCCGATCACGGAGCCGACACTCCATCCCAGAACGGCCCGGTCCGGCGGGGTATCCTGCATCCACAGAATGACGCCGACCACGATGCAGGCCACGTTGAACATGGCCGGTGCGACCGCGGGCAGGAAGAACCGTCGCTGGGCGTTGAGCATGCCCATGACCGCCGCCGCGCACGTAATGAGGGGGAGAAACGGCATCATGATGCGGGCGGCCGAAATGGCCAGTTCACGTTTGTCCGGATCGCCGCCGAAGCCGGGTGCCATGACGTCGACGATGGCCGGCGCGAACACGATGCCAAGGACGGCCAGCAGCCCCGTGATGAGCATCAGGCCGCTGATGAGCAGGTTGCCCAGGTGGTACGCCCGATCACGTCCGTCGCGGGTCAGCGCCAGCGTGAAGGTGGGAACGAACGCGCTGGACATGGAGCCTTCCGCGAAAAGCTCGCGGAGCAGGTTCGGAATGCGAAACGCCAGGACGAACGCATCGGCGAACTTGCCCGCCCCGAACAGCGCGGCAAAAAGCGACTCCCGGATCAGACCGAGAACGCGTGATGTGAACACCGCGGCCGTCACCGTTCCCGCAGCGGCCAACACGCTTCGCCGGCCGATCCGCCCTGCCGCCTCCACAGAACCGCCGCCGGCGCTGGCAGGATTTGAAGCACCCGGGTCCGGGGACGTGCCGTCGCCAACCGACATGCCGCGTTGTCTCCCATGCGGACGAGCCACCGACCCGGCACCGGCCGCTTCCCTGCGACCGCCGCCTGTTCGGTCCGCGGGACACTATAGAGACACGGCTGGGGTCGGGCAACCCGCGTCATACCACGTCATTTCGTACGCCAGGAAACGCGCAGAGGACGAGAGCCGGTTGACATGATAGGGCCGGCAGGCATACATTCCCCGCGGACCGGAGAATACCTCGAAGCGGCGGGAGCCTTCATCATGCCTCATGTAGTGGCCGAACCCTGCGTCAAGTGCAAGTACACGGACTGCGTGGCCGTTTGCCCGGTGGACTGCTTTCACGAGGGCGTCAATTTCCTTGTGATCGATCCGGACGAGTGCATCGACTGCGGCATGTGCGTCGACGTCTGCCCGACCGGGGCCATCTTCCCCGAGGACGACTTGCCGGAGAAATGGTTGGAGTACGCGGGGCTCAACGCCCGTTTCGCGTCGGAGTGGCCGGCCATCCGTCAGCAGAAGACGCCGCTGCCGGAAGCCGGGCAATTCAAGGGAGTGGAACGCAAGCGGGACCTGCTGGACCCGAATCCCTTCCGGGGTGACTGACGGCCGGCGGGGGAAGGGCCTCGTCAGAGACCCTTCCCCCGCGGCGCGTCATGGCAGACAAACCCAGCTCACTCGGTCATCAGCATCTGAAACTGGCTGAAGTCGAGCAGGTCCACGTGCCCGTCGCCCTCCAGATCGAAGCACTCGCAGCCGCTTGACACCGCGTCCATCGGACCTGAGAGACACGCGGCCATGTCCATGTAATCGTCCAGGTCCACCTCGCCGTCCCCATTGCAGTCCCCCGGGACGGAAGGCACGACGCCCCAAATCTCGATGTCGTCGATGTTCCAGCCGGGGTGCGTCTGCGAGCTGTCGGTCGAACCCATCACCCACCGCAGGTAGACCGTGGGTTTCCCGTCGGCCACGGAGGAGATGTCGTAGATCTGCTGCGACCAACTCGAGTCGTCAATGCTCATCCCGTATCCAGAGGGGTTCTCCCAGATCGTGACCCACGTCGAGCCGTTGTTGCTGACCTGGAATCGGGCATGGTCGTAAGTTGCATGCTCCACGCCCAGCCATCGCCAGAAACGCACCTCTGCGTCTGTCACGTCTGTGCAGTCGATCGGGCTGGTCGTCAGGTTGTAGGCGCTCATGCTGTTCGAGTAATCGCCCGAGAGGTTGAACCCGTACACGTTCGCACCGGTGTGACCGCTGGTCGGGTCTCCCTCATAGGAACCGCCACCGGTAGGCACGCCGAACGCCCACGAGCCCTGCGTGGTCCAGCCGGGGTTCGTGTCCAGCATCCACGCGTAGACAACCTGCGGCCCGCCCACCATGATCGAAACGTCCGCCACGCCCGAGGGCTGCCCGTCGTAGACGGAAAACGTGAAGGCGTCCGGCCCTGCGTACTGGATGGGGTTCGGCGTATACCGGACCACGTCACCGTTACTCAGGAGCGTGTAGGGCACGCTGCTGATGATTCCGCCGTTCGGGTCGCGGAGCGTCCCGTGCGCCGGCAGGGATTCGATGGTGTAGTCCAGCGGATTGCCCGACCCGGAGCTGCCCAACAGCGCGATGTTGCTTGTCTGTGACTGGGGCACTGTGACCGATACGTCCTGGGCCTGCGGCGGACACGTCGCCCCGCCCGGAACCATTCGAAGCGCCCAACTGTTGAGCGTACCGGTGTCGCCGTTGGCGTGGTCCTGCACGCGCAGGGTCCACGTGCCCCCGACCGACGTGTCGACGAAATCGGCCAGCAATCCGGGGCCGTCCGGCACGGTGCCGCCTTCATCGTCGTACGTCGTGACGATGTTGTCGCTTGAGCTGCCCGTTCGGTTGTGGAGCCGAACCGTAACACCGCCCGGGGAGATCACATCAACCGTCAGGTCACCCTTGTACGTGTGCGTGATGTTCACGTCCACGTTCACGTCGGCCACGCAGAAGGAATCCGTCACCTCGATCACGCTGGTGATCGTCGAGTTATCGTTGATCGTCTTGGGCACGTCGACGGACTGGTACAGGACACGCCCGACCTCCACCGTGTGCACGCGGGTCTTCGTGATGCTGGCCGCCTCGTCGATGAACTCGATGGTTTCCACATAGGCGCCCGCGGGCAGTGCCTCGATCGCCGCCCCCAGTGTCACCACGACCTGGGCCGAGCCTCCGTTGGCTGCCAGTGTACCCGTCACGTCCGCGGTGCCGCCGTTGAGCAGGATGCCGAAGTTCTCCGTCAATCGCACGCGATACGGAATGCTCTCGGCCGAGGTATTGCCCAGCGTGTAGGTGACGGTCGGGTTCGTAAACGGCCCGCCGACCGGACCGGCGTGACTGACGGCACCGGCCGGAGACAGCGTCATGCCGCCGGTGACACCGGAAATCGTATTGACCGTCGTGGCACCTGTGCTGCCGGGGTCCAGCCAGTTGCTCAGTCGCGTGCTGGAAGTCCCGCCGCCGGTCCACGACACCGAGAACCGCCCGTACCAGTCGGAATCATCGTTCCCGCACGCCGCGTAGCCGCCGTGCAACTGGCCGATCACCCGGTGGTTCTGGTCAAACAGGGGCGAGCCGGAGGAGCCCCCCTCGGTGGTGCCCAGATCCCAATCGACCACCCGCACGTGTGACCCGTCTCCCGGCGTGCTCGTGCCGAGGTAGCTGGTTGTTTGCGTCGTGTCGTACTCGAAGCTGATGCGCTTTTCATCCGTATTGGGATGGTGTATGGCGACGGCCGTTGTCGCCTGCGCTCCGGTGCGGTCCCAGCCAGCGAAGGAGACCTGCCACTCCGGGTCTGGGTCGTCGTCCAGTTGCACGAGCGTGAAGTCAGACGCGGAGTTCGCGGCGCGGAAGTACGAGCCGGTCTGATAGTCGTCGAGTGAACCGTCACCGGCGCCGCCGCTGGCGGAACTGCCCACCGGACGGCACGTGCTGTTCTCGTAGTTCCAGTACACGACGAGCGATGCGGCGTTGCTCGAATCAATTTCACAATGATTCGCCGTCATAAAGTACGGCGTCTGGTCCTGGGAGGTGTTGTTCACCATGAAGCCCGTGCAGAACGTGCTTCCGCCGGTGGAAATGACGCCCACGGAGGCGATCTCCGCCCGCCAGTCGTCGCCTTCCGAGCAGATCACGTCCACGTTGCACGACCCGGATCGAAGGCCGTCATCCTCGCTCGCCATGAGCTCACCGAAACCGCGGTAGCCGACGTTGATCGAGCCGAGTTCCAGGTCCAGCCCCTTCACTTCCGCGGCGGGAACGGTCACTTCCACCACAACGTCGTCCGCCGGCACAACCGGCGTCCACAATTGCCCGTGTGACTCGTTGTCGGCATCGGTGAACGGCCTCAAAACCGTCATCCCATCCGCCGAGTAGACCATCAATCGACCGCCGGCCGGCATTTGGAAGCGAGTGAATCCGAGATTCAGCGACAGGGCGCCCGGCGAGGTTACGCGCAGCCTCCAGACAAGAAGCTCCTTGTCGATCTGCTCCCACGTTCCGGCGTTCTCCGGCGTCAGCTTGACCGCGCTGGGCACGGCAAACCGCGGAGCCAGCCCCTGGGCTTCTCGCATGTCGTCTTCCACCTGCAGGGCCGCCCGGTCGCCCAGTGGTGACATTATCTGGTGAACATCGCTCAATGGCTGAACTTTCACCACCATCGCCGTCGGAATTCCCTGCGCCGCATCCAAAGGCTGCGCCAGCGCAGCGGTCATTTGCGGGACGGCGAGCAGTACGCCGACCAGGAACAACGCAGACCATCCCCTCATCGCAGTACAGCCGTGGAACATGCTTGAAACCCACCCTGAAAAAAGCCAACAACAACCACTCGGGGATTCCTACACCCCGGGCGGATTCGAACCACGTTACGCTCTGGGACTGGCGGCAAGGTCGGATAGAAAGAACGGCAAGCGCCCCTCCGTCAAGCGGCCACCCCAGCAACTCTATTCTACCGATCGCACCGGAAAGCTTCAATTCTGAGGGCAGGGTCTCAATTCGCTTCTAGTACGGTCCGGCCCGACGGGGTTGCGGACGGATGCTCTCGCAGGGGTCCGGCAGGTCCGTATACGCCCTCCGATCCCGCGCCGCCCGTCGCCAAACACAAGCAATCGGGCCCCGGCAAGCCAGTATCGGTCGATGACCGGTGTCTGCCCTGCCGGGGCCCGCTATGACACGTACTCAGCTCACTCTGCCTACTGGCTCATTGCCTCCTGAAAGGCAGCGAAGTCACTCAAGTCCACGTCCGTGTCCACGTCAAAATCAAACGCCTCGCAGCCGACGGTGGCCGGCCCCAGGTCCGGACCCGTCAGGCAGTCCGGCATCCGGGTGAAGTCCTCCAGGTCCACGTCGCCGTCACCATCGTGATCACCGAACGCCGGCGACTCCACGCCCCAGATTTCCACGTCGTCGATGTTCCAGCCGGGGTACGTCGTGTAGCTGTCCGTCGGCCCCATGCCCCAACGCACGAAGACCGTCGGCGAGCCGTCCGCCACCGCAGAGAGATCCAGCGTCACCGGCGTCCAGGCCACTTCCACGATCACCACACCCTCAGTCTGGTTCGACCAGACCGGCGTCCATGTCTGCCCGTCCGCTGAGACCTCCACCGTGGCCGAATCAAACGCCTCCACGCCCAGCCACCGCC
>JAFGJQ010000049.1 GCA_016929015.1 Phycisphaerae bacterium
CCGGCGGCGAATCCGCGCGCGGTTGCGACGGGTCGGGACGCGTTGGACGGCCAGCGCGGCCGGTGAAAGTGCAAGGAAAAGCAACTCAACATCGCCCCACCCGCCGGCGGCGGAAGTTCTGAGCCCGATCCCCCGGCGGGCTGGCCTTTCTGGCGGAGCGATCCCAGGTCGCAGGCCCGTTTGCAGGGGCGGATCAGGGTGTTTCCGCATGGGGCCGGCCGCAGTTCCTCGAACGGTGAGCGAGCCGGAACCTCTGCCGTGGCCGGGCCTTGACGCCCCTCCGGCAGCCGATAGACTCATGTGCTTTGGGCCTCGGCCCAGGCTGATCCCCGATAGCTCAACCGGTAGAGTCCCGACTAGTCGGGAGCGCGCCGGGATCAACCGTCAGGTTGGGCCGTCGAGGACGCGAGAAACACGATCCCCGATAGCTCAATCGGTAGAGCGAGCGGCTGTTAACCGCTAGGTTGTAGGTTCGAGTCCTACTCGGGGAGTTCGCCCTTCTACGTGTACGTGCTTGAGAACGCGGCGGGTCGGTTCTACGTCGGCCAGACGGAGGACGTGGAGTTGCGCGTCTGTCGACACAACGCCCCGCCGGAGAATGGCCGTCGTTATACGGCCAAGCACGGCCCGTGGCGGCTGGTGTGGTCGGAGGAGCACGGCACGCGTGCGGAGGCGATGGCCCGGGAGCGGCAAATCAAGTCGATGAAGTCGGCCCGCTGGATCCAGGAGGAACTGCTCAATCGGTAGAGTCCCGGCGCGCCGGGATTAACCGCTAGGTTGTAGGTTCGAGTCCTACTCGGGGAGATCAGCGGGTTCTCTCGGAAGAAAGAGCCCGTTTTCGTTAACGGCCGGGCCGATCCGTCCCGTTTTCTCCCTGTCGCCCTAAACCGTTGCCCGCAAAGACTTACGGCGATTGCGCAGGCGGCCACCGCGCTATCGGTTCGTAGCTGCTGCGTTCGGGGTTCGACCGCAATCTACCGGATTGCACTCGGCGGCCCTCGCCGGGCGTCTCAGACTATCGCGCTATCGCGTTAACATCGCCCGTTAGTTAGCGGGCGCGTTGGGATCGTGCCCTGAATGGGGATTTCGAACTGGTCGGCGGCCGCGTTTCTTCTGGGACCCCCCGTCGCGTCGGAGGACCGTCACTGTGTCTTCCAGAACCGTAAGTGCATTAGCGCCAGAATCGGAACGATCTCCAATCGACCGATCAGCATCAAAAAGCAGAGCACCAGTTTGCTCGCGTTGGGCAGCCAGAGGTAGTTCTGGTCGGGCCCCACACCCGCGAAGCCTGGTCCGGCCGTGCAGAGATTGGCCAAGCTTGCCGAGAACGCGGTGGTCAAGTCCATCACGCCGTCATCAGCGCCGATGAGCATCAATGCGAACGTGCCACCTGCCAACGCAAAGACGAACAGCAGAATTGTAATCACGATGGAAATCTGTTCGTGCGTATCGAGCGATCGCCTGCCAATCCGAACAGTTTGCACCACACCTGGTCGGATGCACGCTTGGAGTTGGCTGTACAGGATCTTGACGGCGGCAAAAAGTCGGACCACCTTGATGCCGCCGGTGGTTGATCCGGCACTGCCGCCGATAAATGTTCCGAAGACGATGACGGCCAAGGCAAGAAAGGGCCAGCGATCGAAATCGGCTGTCGCAAAACCTGTGTCCGTGTGCATCGACACCAGATTGAAGATGCCGTATCGCAACGCCGTCAGCCATCCAACGTCGTGCTGATTCCCCGAGATAGTCGCGACCTGCGAGCCACGAATTGACAATATGACGACCGCGGCACCGATGCCGATGAGCGCCAGGAACAGGCGTAGCTCCGAATCACGCCAGACCTGACGCCAACGCCCGCGAGCAAGCTGAAAGTACATCGAAAAATTGATCGCCCCAAGAATCATGACCGCAACGATAATCGCCTCGACAAAGCCGCTGTCATAGGCGTCGATGCTCTGGTTGCGCACCGAGAATCCGCCGGTCGCAATCGCCCCGAAGGTTTCGCAGAACGCGTTGAACCAGGGAAGCCCCGCAAAGTGCAGGGCGAGGATCGAGCCCAGGGTGATCAATGTGTAGCTGATCCAGAGTACGCGAGCGGTATCGCGGATGCGCGGCTGAATACCATCTGGCGAAGGCCCGGAAGATTCGACGAAATGAAGCTTCTTACCGGTCGCACCCACCATGGGCAGCACGGCCACGAACAGGAGCACGATCCCCAGGCCCCCGAGCCAGTGTGTCGTCGATCGCCAGAGCAGCAATCCGCGGGGTACTGCCTCGATGTCGGACAGGATCGACGCACCAGTCGTGGTCAGACCGCTCATCGATTCGAAATAGCAGTTGACCGGCGATTGAAATGGGTGAGTTTCAAAGGGTACCGCGTGAAAGAAGTGTGCCCACAGGAAGAAAGGGCATCCAGCCAGTACAGGCGCAAGCAGCCACGTCATGCCAACCATGAGAAAGGCTTCACGCCGACCAAACGCATCCCGCTCGTGCCGGACGCCCAGCCACACGGCGGCGAAGGCGCACAGCGTTAGCAGCACCGTCGTGCCGAGTGCCTCGGCGGATGCCCAACCTTCAGCCGGGCTGTCCACCGCGGCAAACACGCCCACGGGCACCATCGCTGCCGTGACGAGCAACAAGCTCAAGGCCGACACCCTGGTAGCGTAGCGAACATTCATCGCCGCGATTATCGCCAGGGAGGGTCGCTTTTCCAGCCCAGCGTGACTTGCCGCTTTGTTGATCGACGCTCTGCCTGTGGTTGACGCTCGCTCCGGCCGATCCGTCCCGTCTCCTCCATTTTGGCACATATCTCTCTCCCCCGCGGCAAATAGTGAAGGAGGAAGCTGTTAACGCGCAGCGTCGATGAGCCACGATCGCCGGACAACTCGCCGACCCTTGATTCGCCGTTGCGTGCGAAGTTCGCGTGTCGCACGGCGAGAGGCCCTGCGAAGCAGGACAACGTCGTGACAAGGGAGCCGACCGGCCAGCGACTCGGTATCGCCGTCCAACCGCTGGCGAATCGGCAGAAGAGCCCCGATCTGGCTGATCGAGGACCGGATGCCGACCTGCGTATGCGGCCGGCGGGCCATCTGACGATGCCACGGATGCCGGCCGACCTGAAGAGCGTGGCAGGGCGGTTCGCGGTCGCTCGCGACCGTCTGGCGGGGCCGGTGGGCGTCAAGGCCCGGTCACAGCAGGAGTTCCGGCCCCTCGGGCGTGCCGGGGGCTTTGGCCGGCGCGACGAGGGAACGCTCCTGTACCCCCGGGGCCGCCGTCAGGAACCGGCCTGTGGTTTGGGGGGCAGGGCCGGAGGCCCGGACGGCCGGGGACCGCCCGGTGGCCAGCCCGGACGTTGGCGGGTGCTGACGACGGTGATTGGATCGGGTAGACTGGCTCGCCGGAAGGGTCTCTTTCCTTCGTGGCCGTCGATTTCTGCCGGAGACCACAGTACACCGTGGTCAAGAGACCTCTCCCTTTGCGCGGGCCATTGCCCCTTCGCTTGTTTTGGGACCGCGTGGACAGACGGATTGGCCGAATGCCCATGAGCCGGTTACGAATCACCTGGGTTGCACTTCAGTCACCGACGGCGCGGATCGCTCGCCCGTCTGGTGGGGAAGACGACAGCGCAACCCCCGTCGCGAACGAGGCGCGGATCGGAGGCGCGTTCGCCGTGACGACGTACGCATCGGAGCGAATGCCCGGATGAACACCGCGCGGTCCGTCAAAGCACCCGCCGGGCGCTCCTGGCGACGGCCGATCCTCGTGACATCGATCCTCATCGTCGGCGTGCTCTGCGTTTGGTGGCTGGCCGGCCGGGCCGACCACGAGATGCGCGAGGACCTGCTCCGGCAGGCGCGTCTGGTGGCCGGCGCCGTGAACCCGGACCGGGTTCGCGCCCTCACCGGCACGGAGGCCGACCTGGAATCCCCTGTGTACCTGCGGCTGAAGGACCAGCTCGGCGCGGTGCGTGCGGCAAACCCGCAATGCCGCTCCGTCTGTCTCATGGGTCGCAAGGCGGATGGAACGGTGTTTCTCTTCGCGGACAGCGAACCGGTCGGCTCCGCGGACGAGTCGCCCGCCGGACAGGTCTACGGGGAAGCGCCGGAAGTCCATCACCGCGTGTTTGACACCCGGGCGGCGGCGGTCGAAGGGCCGGTGTCCGACCGTTGGGGAACGCGGGTCTCGGCGCTGGTTCCGCTGACCGACCCGCGTACCGGCGAGTTGCACGCCGTGCTGAGCATGGACATCGACGCGCGCGTCTGGAACCGAAACGTGGCCGTCCGGTCCGCAATACCCGCGGGGCTGGTGTTCGTGCTCATCGCGATCGTTCCGGTCGGCTCATCCTTACTGGCCCGGCGTGCCCGCGCCGAAGGGCTGCCGCCTCGCCCGCTGGGGCATTTGGAGCTCGTCCTGACGGTCGTGGTCGGCCTCGTCCTGACTCTGTTTGCCGCCTGGTTGGTACAGGACGAGTCTGTCCGGAATCAGGCTCGCTCCTTCCATCACCTGGCAGAGAGCCGGACCGCGGCGCTTGCCGAGATTCTCTGCGACCTTCGGGATGTGGAAATCGAAGGACTGGCCCGGTTCTACGAAGGCAGCGAACACGTTACGCGGGAAGAGTTCCGGAACTACACCGAGTTTCTGGCCAGGAACCGGGCCGTGCAGGCATGGGAGTGGGTCCGGGCCGTGCCCGCGTCCGAGAGGGAGCGGTTTGAGCAGGCGATCCGGGCGGAAGGCGTGGACGATTTCGAGATCTGGCAGAACGACGCCGGTGGTAGCCGCATTCCCGCCACGGGCCGGGAGATGCATTACTCGGTGAAGCGGGTGATGCCGGAGGAGGGCAATCGAAAGCTGCTTGGCTTCGACCTCGGCTCGGAGCCGGTCTGCCGCGCGGCGATTGAGGAGGCCCTGCGTACCGGCCTGATCACCGCCACGGACCCGGTGACGCTCGTGCAAGAGACCGGCAGCCAGAAGGGGATTCTGGTCTTTCGGCCGGTGTTCGCCGACGCGCAACGGAAGGTGCCTCGGGGCTGCTCCGTGGCTGTGTTGGGCTTGGATGACGCGCTGGCCGCGTCCGAACCCGACGCGGTGGTGGCGGAGGAACTGCTCCTCGCCCGCAACGACCGGCTGCTTGAGTCACTTGTCTCCTCCCGGACGGCGGAGGGTCCGCCGACCGGGAAGTTGACGGCGCGCCGTCCCGTCTTCGCGTATGGGAAAACCTTCATCGTGGCCGCCCATGCGGGGCCGGAATTCCTGCGTATGCATCCGGCAAGGGCGGGCGTGCCCGCGGCGCTGGTCGGACTGGTCATCACCGCGACCGTTGCCGTTGTGCTCTCCCTGGTGTTGCGTCGGCGCCAGGCGCTCGAAATGCTGGTGCGCGATCGCACCTCTGCCCTGCGTGCCAGCGAGGTGCAGCTTTCGGCCACGCTGCGATCCATCGGCGACGGCGTGATCGCCTGCGACCGCGACGGGCGGGTGACGACCCTCAATCGGGCGGCCGAGCTGCTCACCGGCTGGACGACCGCCGAAGCGGCGGGCCGGCCTCTGGAAGAGGTTTTCCGCACTTTCCACGCCCAGACGCGAGAGGCGGCCGAGAACCCGGTGTCGTGTGCCCTGCGCGAGGGCGTGATCGCGGACCTTGCCATCCACTCCACGCTCGTCGCCAGGGACGGGAGGGAATACCAGATCGCGGACAGTTGCGCGCCCATCCGCGATGGCTCAGAGACCGTCATCGGCGCGGTGCTCGTGTTCCGCGACGTGACCGAGGAACGCCGGGCGGAGGAAGC
>JAFGJQ010000050.1 GCA_016929015.1 Phycisphaerae bacterium
CTGCGGCGTGGACATCGTGGGAGTGTCCAACATCCTGACCTGGGTCGAATCCATTCCGCCGTATTGGGCGCCGCTACGTGACGTGTTCGCCCGACGGGTGGGAGATTTCCGAACCGAGGAGGGTCGCCGATTCCTTCAGGAGCGGTCACCCCTGACGCATGTCGAGCGGATCTGCAGGCCGCTGCTCATCGGGCAGGGCGCCAACGACCCGCGGGTGAAGAAGGCCGAGTCGGACCAGATTGTGGCGGCCATGCAGGCCCGAGGCATCCCCGTGACGTATGTTCTGTATCCTGACGAGGGTCATGGCTTTGCCCGCGCGCCGAACCGGATGTCGTTCAACGCGGTGGCGGAGGCGTTTCTGGCGACGTGCCTGGGGGGACGGTGCGAGCCCATCGGAAACGATTTCGCGGGGTCCAGCATTACCGTTCCCGCCGGAGCCGAGGGCGTGGCCGGGCTGACGGAGGCCCTGAACGCAAAACCATAGTGCGGGCTGCACCCGCAATACGCAATACGAGCGACGAAGGGACGGAGGGACGAAGGGAATCGCTCGGCGTCCTGAGGGACCGAATCCGCGATCCTCTGGGGAAAGGGTCATTGCGCGAGGAGGGACTCGAACCCACACCCCTTTCGGGACTGGAACCTAAATCCAGCGCGTCTGCCAGTTCCGCCACTCGCGCATAGGTGGTGTCATCGATTGTCTGTGCCGCCCCGGTCGGGGTCAAGGCAATCACCGCGGCACACGGAACGCATGGGTGTCGACCACGCGTGGGGACGCGCCGCTCAATAGAAGACCGTCAGGATCAAATGGGGGTCGGCCTTCTTGCCCTCAAAGATGCCGATGGTCGACGTCGCGAACTTGATCGTGATGCCCGGGTCGGCATCCGCCCATTCATTCACCTGCCGGTTCATGAAGGCGACCGCGCCTTCGTTGAGCTTCGCATGGAAGGTGCGACACCGCGTGGCCGTCGGCACGTCGGGGTTGAGCGGCCGCTCTATACCCAGATCATCGAAGGTGCCCCCGACGTGCGATTCGCTGGAGTAGCTCTTGACCTGCGTCTCGCCATCCCCGCGGCGAGCGGCGGGCTCCTCGTCAACCAGGGAGATGGACTCCAGGTCCTCCACGTTCTTGTTGGAAGTGGAGTGATCGGCGGCCGCCTCCGCCTCCTGAAGACAGTGCGGGCAGAGCAGCTTGCCGCCATGATAGCCGGCGATGCCGGTATCCAGATGCTCCGTGTAGATCGTGGCTCCACATCCCTGACACACGCGTGTTCCGTCGCCGGCCATGAGACCTGCACTCCTGAAGAAGTGATGAATACCAACCGTTGCGCTACAGTATACCCGCGGAACGCAGAGCGAGCCAGAACCCACCGCCACGCGCAACACACGCGATCAGTGACGAGCCGCCGCCTCGCGACGCGCCTCCTCCAGGATGCGCATGCCGGAACTGGTGCCGATCCGCGTGGCCCCCGCGGAAAGCATCCGGCGGGCGTCGGCCAGGGTCTGGACGCCCCCGGACGCCTTGACCTGCACGCCGGCCGGCCGAACGAGACAGTGCATCAGCCAGACGTCCTCAAACGTCGCCCCCCCGCTGGCGAAACCGGTGGAGGTTTTCACGAAGTGCGCCCCCGCCTCGACGGCCAGGCGGCACGCGGTGGCCTTCTCATCCTCGTTCAGGAGGGCCGTTTCGATGATCACCTTGCAGAGGGCGTCCGCGCGACGGCACGTGGCCACCACCGCCTGAATGTCTCGCGCCACCGTGTCCAGGTCGCCGCCCCGTAAGGCGCCGATGTTGATGACCATGTCGATTTCGCGGGCCCCCTGCCGGATCGCCCATAGCGACTCCGCCGCCTTCATCGGGATCAGATGGGTCCCCAGCGGGAACCCCACCACCGAGCAAACCCGCACCCGGCTGGAAGAGAGCAGCCCGGCCGCCAGCTTCACGTACGTCGGGTTGACACAAACGGTTGCGAACCCGTTCCCGGCGGCCTCGGCACACAAACGCCGAATGTCGGCGGCCGTGGCCTCCGGTTTCAGGAGCGTATGGTCAATGCAGGCGGCAAGCTGTTCAGGCGTCACGGAACTCTCCCGTTCGTCGGATTCGAGTTTCCGCGTGCCAGTTGACCGACCGGCGGTGGTGATGTCAAGCAGGCTTGCAGGGGCATGGGCCCGATACCCTCCGGCCGATCCGGTGCCCCGCGCAATGCGCGGCCTCGGGTTTCCGAATCCGGTGCCCCCCTGTGTATAATGGGGCCTTCGGGCCGTCCGGTCGGGTTCCGGCCGGTCGCGGAAGGATTCCTTTTGCAGGAGGGAACGGAAGATGCAAGCCATCTCCAAGCCGGATCTGTACACGAAGATCGTGCTGACCGTGATCGCCGTCTGTCTGGTGTGGCTGTGCGCGGATCGGGCGTCGCTGAGCACCCCCGCCTACGCACGCGACGTCACCGCCGGAAACGAGATCGCCGTAAACAATCTGTCGCTCAGGCAACCGGCGGCCGAGCCGCCCCAGGTGATGGCCGTCAGGATCGTCGGATTCGACATGCCGGGCGGAATCCCGGTCACGCTGTCCCAGGCCCCCACGACCCCGGTCACCATCGTGGGCGTGGACGTCCCGTCGGAATGGGGACCGGCCAACACGCTGCCGGTCACGTTCCCATCCAACGTGAACTACCCCACGACGTACGAACGCCGCGGGTCGCGCTAATGTCCGGTCGCCGGCAGGCGTCTGACGCCGACGGAAGGTCTTTCGCTCCGAAGGAGCCGCGGCTGCCGGGCACCGTCCACGGCGATTGCACCACTGAAGTCAATCGCTCCGGCGCGATGCCACAGTCGCCCCCACCGCCGGACCGTGTGAGGGTGCTCTGTCGGGCCGTGGAATTCCACAGGGCCAGCGCGTACGATGGGCCGGGCTCGCAACCGGTGCGAGCACGAAGTCGATGGGAAGCGCCTGACGCCGTCAATGCCCGCAGACACCGGCAAAGAAGCTCAAATCGCCCGGAGCACGTACGTTGTCGTGCCCGCGTTCAATGAAGGTGCAGCCATCCGTGACGTGCTCGCGGAGCTGGTCCGCGTGTACCCCAACGTGGTGGTCGTGGACGACGGTTCGACGGACGGCACGTTTGACGCGGCCAGGGCGGTCACCCCATACGTCCTCCGGCACGCGCTCAACCGCGGCCAGGGCGCCGCCCTGCAGACGGGCGTGGACTTTGCGCTTCGGCGCGGGGCAGAGTATGTCGTGACCTTTGACGCGGACGGGCAGCATCGCGTTGAAGACATCCCTTCTCTGCTGGAGCCACTGGCCGGCGGCACATGTGACGTAACGCTTGGTTCCCGCTTCCTCGGCATGCAATCGCAGATGCCCCTTGCGCGAAAGCTGTTGCTGCGGATGGCCGTCCTGTTCACCCGCATCACGAGCCGGCTGCCCATCACGGATGCGCACAACGGCCTGCGCGCGTTTACCCGCGCCGCCGCCGAACGTCTGGACATCTCGATGGACCGCATGGAGCATGCCAGCGAAGTGCTGGACATCATCCGGCGCCGCCGGCTACGCTTCCGCGAGGTGCCGGTGCAGATTCGATACACCAGTTACTCGCTCGGGAAGGGACAGTCGGCCCGCGACGCCCTTCGTATACTGCTGCACTATCTCATTGGACGGGCTGTACGATGAATCCCTGGCAACTCAATCCGTTTCAATTCGTTCTGCTGCTGCTCATCGCAGGCTTGTTGGCAGGCGGAATTCTGGCGCTCCTCAAGGGCTGGCTCCGCCGCCGAGACGCGATTCTCTGGCTTCTGTTCTGGACGGTCGGGGCCGTCGCCGTCGTGTGGCCGGACGCAACGTCTCTGATCGCCGCGTTTCTCGGGATCGGCCGTGGCGCCGATCTCGTCTTCTATTGTGCAATCCCCATTCTCTCATTCGGCATCTGGATGCTGTACATCCGCCTGCGACGGGTCCGTCGCGAGATCACGTTGCTTGTTCGCCATGTGGCAATGCTGGAAGGAGAGTTGGCCGCACGCGGCGACCCTGCCTCAGGGCCGGCCGCCTCACCGCCCGCTGACCAATCCACCCGCTGAGCTTTCCCCCGCCGGCCGACCGGACCGAAGCGGGGAAGCGGGCCTGCCCAGACGGCCGCACGTTGACAGAAGGTGACTGGCTGCCTAATCTTACCGGCCCGGTGGGCTCCCCGAGGGGCGCCCGTTTGGCCCCGGAGTCCAGGTGGTTCCGTGAAAAAGTCTCCCCTGCATGACATTCACACGCGGCTAGGCGCGAAGATGGTGGAGTTTGCCGGCTGGAACATGCCGGTGATGTATCGTTCCATCATCGAAGAGCACGTCCACACCCGCACGAAGTGTTCCGTTTTTGACGTGTCCCACATGGGACGGCTGCGGGTCCGAGGGGACGATGCGTTCGATCTCCTTCAGAGGCTCTGCACGCGAAACCTGGACGGGATGGAGCCCGGGGTCTGTCGCTATTCTCATATGTGCAAAGAGGATGGCGGCATTCTCGACGATCTGATCGTGTCTCGGTACGAGGACGATTGGGGCATCGTCTGCAACGCGTCCAACCGGGACAAGATCGTCGCCTGGATCCGGTCGCAGATCGGCCGGCAGAGGGTCGAACTCGTCGATGAGACGCTCGAAACGGCTATGGTCGCGTTGCAGGGCCCGCTGGCAATGGAACTGGCCAAGGCCATGATCCCCATCGACCTGTCCGGGGTAAAGCGATACCGGTTCACCTCCGGCGTGTACATGTTCACGCGGTACACCATCTTCCGAAGCGGCTACACCGGCGAGGACGGTTACGAAGTGGTGGTACCCGTAGGCGTGGTGAAGCTGCTGGCCAGCCAGTTGTTTGGCGAGGGCCCGGACGCGACCATCCGCCCGGCCGGTCTGGGGGCCAGAGACACACTCCGCCTGGAGGCAGGCATGCCCCTGTACGGCCACGAGCTGGGCGAGGACATCGACTCGGTGTCGGCCGGGCAGGCCTGGTGCGTGGACCTGGAGAAGGACTTTGTGGGCGCCGAAGCCATGCGGCGCGCCCAGTCCGCGGGCCGCGCCAGAACGCTGGTGGGCCTGGAGCTGGAGGGGCGCCGTACGGCCCGGCAACACTTTGCCGTGCTTCACGGCGGTCAGCGTGTAGGAGAAGTCACCAGCGGCTGCCTCAGCCCGACGCTGGGCAAAAGCATCGCCATGGCCCTGATTGCCCCGGAGCACGCCGAGTCGGGAACCGAGCTGGGCGTGGATTTCGGCGGCAGGCCGAACCCTGCCCGCGTGGTGAAGCTGCCGTTCTACAAACGGGCAAAGTAGCGTTCGGCCGCGGAGGGCCGCGCGTGTGTGATATCCGCCCGAAGCCCCCAGGTGGGCGTCCGGGCAAGAACCCGATCGGGCCTGCGCGTCCGGTCTGTTTGGCAGGAAGATCCGATGAGCTATCCGAACGACCGCAAGTACACAGAGTCGCACGAGTGGGTGCAGGTGCAGGGAAACGTCGCCACGATGGGCATCACGCAGTTCGCGGCGGACGAATTGACGGATATCACATACGTGGATCTACCCGCGATTGGGACGGCGGTCAGCGCGGGTTCGCCGTGCGGGGAAATCGAGTCCGTCAAGGCGACGTCGGAGTTCCTCAGCGCGGTGGACGGGAAGGTGACGGCCGTGAACACGGAGCTCGCCGATCACCCGGAATGGGTCAACCAGGACGCCTACGGCAAGGGCTGGATGGTCAGGGTGGAATTGGGAAGTGCGGGGGTGCCGGCCAATCTGATGGATGCCGAGGCATACACGCGGCACGTTTCGGCCTGATGGGCAGACGGCGAAAGACACGAGGGGTACGGGCGCACCGTACGCACGGCGGGGCCCGGCGCACCGGACGGATGGGGCCCGATGCCGGAGACGACGCCCGCACCGCGAAGCGACGGAGCACTGAGAGAAGGACGAGGATGACCAAGGCGGCAACGAAGGAACGCGAAGGGAAGCCGGTCGCCGTAAAGCGCGACCCGGTATTCGGCCCGACGAGCGAGGTGGAGATTCGCGCGCTGGAGCGCAGCGGGTACGATTTTCTGTACCGGCCGGAGGAGAGGATCCCATCGATCATCGTGGAGAACTTTCCGGCCCTGGGCCGGCTGACGGCGGTGCGGTTCCTGGAGTGGGCGGTGGAGAACCCGGAGGGTGTGGTTTCGCTGCCCACGGGCAAGACGCCCGAGTACTTCATCAAGTACGTGCAATCGTACGTGGCGAACTGGAACCGCAAGCAGACGCGGCAGGCCCTGGAGGAGATGGGGCTCGCCACGGAGTGCAAGCCCAACCTGGCCGGTCTGCGCTTTGTGCAGATCGATGAGTTCTATCCCATTGATTCGAAGCAGCACAACAGCTTCTATTACTACGTCAAGAAGTATTATATGAAGGGTTTCGGGCTGGATCCGGCCCGTGCCCTGCTGATCGATCCGTGCAAAATCGGGCTGCCTGCGGGCATGTCGCTGACGGACGTGTTCCCGGACATGACGGTGGATCTCTCGTTGCGCGTGCGGAAGGCAAAATCCCTGCAGGAAAAGAACCAGCAGATCGTGCTGCACGAGGTCGACCAGTTCTGCACGGAGTACGAGCGGAAGATCCGCGACATGGGCGGCCTGGGGTTCTTCCTGGGCGGCATCGGGCCGGACGGGCACGTCGGATTCAACATCAAGGGGTCCGACTTCTACTCCACGACCCGCCTGATCGACGCAAACTACGAGACAAAGGCGGCGGCGGCCACGGACTTGGGCGGGATGGAGGTGGCCCGGAACAAGCGGTTGATCACGATCGGTCTGCGGACGATCACGCATAACCCCAACACGGTGGCCATTATCATCGCGGCCGGCGAGGCCAAGGCGGGCATCGTGGCCCGTACGATCCACGCTGAACGAAGCAACCAGTACCCCGGGTCGGTGCTGGCAGAGCTGCCCAACGCGCGATTCTTCCTGACCCGCGGGGCGGCCCTGAAACTGCCGAACCGCACGTTCGCTGACTTCCAGCGCAGCAAGGACCTTACACCGGAACACACGTGCCGGATCGTAATGGATCTGTCTCTGTCCACGGGCAAACCGATCCGCGCCCTGAGTAAGGCTGACTTTGAAAGTGATCGGTTCGGCAAGGCGCTGCTCAAGCGCACCGGGCTCACCGCGGAGCAACTCCGCACGCAGACGGAATCCGTGGTGCTGGACAACCTGCAACGGGGCAACCGGATCATCGAGAACAAGAAGTTTCTGCACACGGCGCCGCATCACGACGACATCATCCTGGGGTACCTGCCGTTCGTGACGAACCTGGTCCGCCGAAGCAGCACCAAGCACTACTTCGCCTACCTGACCTCCGGCTTCACGGCGGTCACGAACCTGCACATGCACGGCGTGATCGGCGACCTGCTGAGCTTTCTGGATCGCGGCGAATTCAACGACCTGCTTAAGACGAATTACTTCGAGCCCGGCAACTCGGCCGCGGCACGCATCGACACGTCGTTCTACCTGCAGGGCGAGGCCCGGCACCACGACGACAAGAAACGGGCCGCCACCGCCCGCCGTCTCCTGCGGAACATGATCGAGGTGTATGAGGACGACAGCATCGAGAACATCAAACAACGCTGCGTCGAGCTGCTGAACTACTTCGCCACGCAATACCCCGGCAAGAAGGACATGGCCATCGTCCAGCAGCTCAAGGGACGCGTCCGCGAGTGGGAATCCGACCTGAAGTGGGCCTACTTCGGGTTCACCGGCGACACGGTCCGGCACCTGCGTCTCGGTTTCTACAGGGGCGAAGTGTTCACCGAGGCACCCCGGATCGACCGAGACGTGCCTCCGATCCTCCAGTTGCTGCACGAGGTGAACCCCGACACGGTGACCGTGGCCTTCGACCCGGAGGGAAGCGGCCCGGACACGCACTACAAGGTGCTCCAGGCGGTTTCGCAGGCGCTCAAGGAGTATGAGGCGCAGACCAGTCGCCACGACCTGAAGGTGCTGGGTTACCGCAACGTGTGGTTCGAGTTCCACCCCTCCGAGGCGAACCTCTACGTGCCGACCTCCCTCACGCACCTGAACAACATGGAGGCATGTTTCGAAACGTGCTTCAGCACGCAGAAGACCGCCTCCTTCCCCAGCTACCAGATGGATGGACCGTTCTCCCGGCTGGCCCGGAAGGTCCAGGTCAAGCAGTTCGAGCAGCAGGTCAAAACGTTCCTGAGCGAGGATTTCTTCGTATACAACGAAGACCACGGCCTGCGGGCCTGCCGAGGCATCGTGTACCTGCGAGAAATGGAGCTGGCCGAGTTCTACACCAAGTCCGCGGAACTGCGGCAGATCGCAGAGGCCGTCTGAGACGCCGGCGCCGCCCGGCAGAGAGGCACAAGCCATGACACGGCCTGTCGTGGTGTTTGAAGACGCGGAATACGTCTGGCTCGGCCCGCTGACGTACACGCGGCCGGCCTGCCGACTTCGCTGCGGAATCCAGACCCTCTGGGAGAAGATCGCCGCCGCCTATGCCGGGGCGCCCGTCGTGCTGCACGCACGCGACTATGTGGCCCCCGTCGTCGCGGAAGAAATCCCGCAGGTCGCCGTCAACCACCTGACCGCAGAGGCCGCCCTTCTGGTCAACGGCCGGCTGGTCGCACCGGCCGACCTGGTCGATCAGGTTCCCCTGGACGGCCCGGACGCGGCCTACATGCACGAGGACGGCGTTGTGGCTGTCCGGGTCAGCGGCCCGCGGTGTGCCGAACTCGCCGGCCTGCTCCCGCGCGGGCCCCTGCCCGACGGGTGGGCGGACGGACTGCCGCGGCACGATCTGAACGTGCCCCTGGTTCGCTATCCGTGGGACCTGGTGCAGCACAATCCGGGGCAGATCGCGGCGGATTTCGAGCGCTTGCAACTGGGTGGCCGGATCGAGGGAACGGTTCACCCGTCCGCGGTTCTGGACCGGCCGGAGCGGATCCATGTGGCACCCGGAGCGGAAATTGCACCCGGCGCCATTCTGCTGGGCAGTCACGGGCCGATCTCCATCGGGGAGGGTGCCGTCGCGATGGCCGGCTCGGTGGTGGAGGGGCCGGTAGCGTTGGGCCCGCACGGCGCGATCAAGATGCTCTCCAAGATCTACGAGGGCACCAGCACGGGGGAATACTGCAAGATCGGGGGTGAAGTGGGAGCGTGCATCTTCCAGGCTTACACCAGCAAGCAGCACGACGGATACCTGGGGCACAGCTACTTCGGCGAATGGATCAACATTGGCGCCGACGCCAACAACTCCAACCTGAAGAACAACTATAGCACGGTGCGGGTGACCCTGAACGGCCAGGAGATCGACTCCGGCCTGCTGTTCGTGGGCAGCACGGTGGGCGACCACACCAAGTTCGGCATCAACAGCATGATCAACACGGGAACGGTGATCGGGGTGGGGTGCAACCTGTTCGGCGCCGACTTCCCGCCCAAGCACGTGCCGTCCTTCTGCTGGGGCGGAGCGGCCGGACTCATCGAACACGAGCTTGCCCGGTTTCTCTCGACCGCGGAACGGGTCATGGCTCGACGCAAGCGTGAGCTGACGCCGGCGTACCGGCGGATGCTGGAGACGGTGTTCGCGCAGACCGCGGCGGAGCGCGGCCGGACAGTCCCTTAGGGGCATTCGTCACGCCCGGGACGGACGAGGGCGTCTCTGCCCGCTGTGCAGGCACGCACGCCGCCTTCGGTGCCGTGCCCCCGTGAGAAAGCCGGGTTCTGCGTTGCATAGATAGTGTCCATCTGGTAATCTACCCCAACAGGTGGCGGCTGGCAGGCGGCGCGGCTGAGGCCGGTCCACCCCCTCAACGACCATCCGGTCCGGTGAACCGGAAGGGTTCGCGTGTCGTCCAGGAGCCTGGGCGGCCGCGCGGCGGGGTGCGTGCTGTGCCAGGCGTACCGGGCGGGCGGCCGGCACACGGAGGTGCCGAGAGCACATGTTTCTCAAGCGTGTTTCACTCCAGGGCTTCAAGAGCTTTGCCGACCGGGTCCAGTTTGACTTTGGCCCGGGGATCACCTGCGTGGTGGGGCCGAACGGCTGCGGCAAGAGCAACATCGTCGACTCCTTCAAGTGGGTGCTGGGTGAGCAGTCGGCCAAATCCCTTCGTGGCCGGCAAATGCAGGACATGATCTTCAACGGCTCAGGCGCCCGGAAGGCCACCGGGATGGCCCAGGTGGATCTGGCGTTCGACAACACGGACCGGGCCCTGCCCTACGACGCGGACGAGGTGGTCGTCACGCGAAAGCTCTTCCGCTCGGGCGAAAGCGAGTACTACCTGGGAGGCCAACTGGTCCGTCTCAAGGACATTCGCGAGCTGTTCCTCGACACCGGCGTGGGAACGGAAGCGTACTCCGTCATCGAGCAGGGCAAGGTAGAGTTGCTGCTCCAGTCCAGCCCCGCCGAGCGGCGCATCGTATTCGAAGAGGCTGCCGGCATCAGCAAATACAAGGCCCGCAAGAAAGAGGCCGAGCGAAAGCTCGAGCGCACCCAGCAAAACCTGCTGCGGGCGGAAGACATCATCAACGAGGTCGAAAAACGGCTCCGCAGCGTGAAGTATCAGGCAGGCAAGGCTCGGAGCTTCCAGGCCTACCAGGTGCGGCTCAAGGAGCTTCGGGCCGGCTACGCGATGGCGGAGTACCACCGTCACAGCGAAGAACTTGGCCACGTCCAGCGAACCGCCGAGCTCGCCGAGGACGAGGTGGTTGCCCTGCGGACCCGGATCGACGCAAACGAGGCGGAAGCCTCGCAACTGGCCGCCCGAAACGACCGGTTGACCGAAGAACTGACCGTCGCCGAAGGCGAATCGGTAAAAGTCCGGGCGGAGTTGGAAGCCCAGTCCGAACGGATCCAGGGCGCGACCCGCCGGATCGAGGAGCAGCAGCACAATCGCGAGCGGGCCCTTCGGCAACTGGAGGCGAACCGTCACCGGCTGGGTGAAATGGAGTCGGAACTGGCCGGACTGGAACAGCAAGTCAATGAACTGACCGGCCGAGCGGAAGACCAGCACGCGCGAGTGGAGCGGCTGCTGAGTGAAGATCACCATTGCGCCCAGGAGCTGACGCACGCCCAGGCTTTGTTGGAGGACGAAAAGGCCGGCATTATCGAACTGCTTCGGCGTACGTCGCAGCTTCACAACGAGATCGCCAACCTGGGCAAGCACCGCGAATCGCTCCAGGACCGGCAGGACGAGTTGAGCCAGCGCGACGCCGCCGTCGCGGACGAGCTGCGCGGCATGTTGGCCCAGAAGTCCGACCTGGAGCGGCGGATCGTCGAGATCGACGGCCTGATCGTCGAGGAAACGCAGCGGCTCAACGAGAAGCGGATCGAAGCCCAGCGGATCGACGCCACCCGTGCCCGTCTGGCCGAAGAACTTGCCGAGACCAAGGAAGCCCGAAGCGGGCTGGTGTCCCGGCGCGACCTGCTCCGCGATCTGGAGCGGAAGATGGAGGGCGTCGGGACCGGCGTGCGCCGGTTGTTGGAACAGCGGGCCGCCGGCCAGACCCACCCCGAGTTGGATCAGCCGGCGTTCGGCGCCATCTGGGGGCTCGTCGCGGACGCATTCAACCCCGACGTCGCCCACGCAACCATCCTGGAGGCGGCGCTGGGTGAGTTGGACCAGTTCCTCGTGGTCACGGACAGCGAGCGGTTCCTGGCGGACGAATCGCTGTTCGACGACTTGCCGGGGCGACTGGCCGCCTTCTGCCTGGATCGGCTGCCGCCGGTCATGAACGTACGGGACTTTTCCGATCATCCGGGCTTCGTGGCCCGCGCGGCGGACTACGTACAGGTCCCGGAATCGCTGGAGGGGCTGGCCCGCCACCTGCTGGCTAAGACGGTGGTCGTGCAAACGCTGGCGGACGCCCGGGCCCTGGCCGCCCAGGACACGGCCGGACACCGCTTCGTGACCCTGTCCGGCCAAATGGTGGAGCCGGACGGCTGCATCCGTCTGGGACCGCCGCAGTCCGACTCCGGCCTGATCTCGCGACGAAGTGAACTGCGGGCCATCGACGAGCAGATAATCGAGGGAGAGGCCCGGATCGAGCGTCTGACGGACCAGCTCAGCCGAACCTCGGCCGAGGCCGCCCATCTGGACGAATTGCAGCACGAGCTGCGGACGGCCATCTACGAATCACACACCACCAGGGTCGAAACCAACGCGATTCTGCAGAGCGTCAGCGAGCGCGTGCATCGATTGACCCAGGAACAGCCGCTGATCGCGGGGCAGGTCGCATCGCTGCAGCGGGAGCTGGAGGCGGCCACGGCCCGGTCCAGCGAGAATGAGGCGTCGCTCGGGCATCTGGAAAACGAGAACCAGGTCCGCCGGCAGGAACTGGAGAAGCACCAGCGGCGCATCGACGACCTGGCGGATCGACGGCGGACCCTGGCCGAGGCCCTGACGGAAGCGCGGGTCAGCGCCGCCCAGCTTGCGGAGAAGCGGCGGGCGGCCGCGGAGTCCATCGAGGTGCTCCGGCGCAACATGCGGGAGACGCAAGAAACCGTCGACTCCGCAGACGTGGAAGCCCGGGAATGCCAGGCCCGTATCGATGACTCGCAGGCCGTCATTGAGCGCTGCCGCACCCGGCTGGCGGAGTTGCAGCAGCAGATTGAGGCCCTGGACGCCCGGACCCTCCAGTTGAAACACGATCGCGAGCAGGTCCGGGTGGCGGCCGAGGAGCTCGCCACCGCAACCAAAAACTGTCGCACCGCGCTGGTTGAGGCGGAGGAACGGCTCCACGATGCACAGATGCGCCTGGCCGAAACGCGCATTCGACGAGACGAGCTGACGGCCCGAGTCCGGGACGAACTGGGCCTGGATCTGGTCGAGATGTATGCGTCATACGACCACGCGGAGCAGGACTGGGCGGCCGTGGAGGCGGAGATCGCCGATCTGCGCGGCAAGCTCGACCGGCTGGGCAACGTGAACCTGGACGCCATCACCGAGCAGGAAGAGCTGGAGCAGCGTGCGGAGTTCCTGACCACCCAGCGCGACGACCTGACGCATTCCATGAAGGAGCTGCAGCGGCTGATCGAGCAACTCAACGCAGAATCCAAGAGACGATTCCGCGAGGCGTTCGATCGCATCCGCGAAAACTTCCGCGAACTGTTCCGAAAGCTGTTCGCCGGCGGCAAGGCAGACATCATTCTGGAAGACCCGGAGAACATCCTGGACTGCGGCATCGAGATCGTGGCCCGACCGCCGGGCAAGGAGCTTCAGTCCATCTCCCTGCTGTCGGGCGGTGAAAAGGCGATGACGGCCATTGCCCTGCTGATGGCGATTTTCCGGTCACGCCCGGCCCCGTTCGCCATTCTCGACGAAGTGGACGCCGCCCTGGATGAAGCGAACAACCAGCGATTCACCGGGATTATCCAGGAGTTCCTGGACCGGTCGCAGTTCATCGTCATCACCCACTCGAAGCGGACGATGGCCGTGGGCGATCGGCTGTACGGCATCACCATGCAGGAGCCGGGCGTGTCGACGCTGGTCAGCGTGAACTTCGAGCAGGCGGCGCAGCACGCGGAGCACGCCGTCGCCTGATGAGCGGTTTCCCCATCGGACCACGGACCTCTGCCGCGGACGGCCCGGTCATGGGTGCCTCCTCACACAACCGCGCGTACGGAGTCCTAAAGCGAGTCGCCCCCGCCGTGCTGTGGCTGTGCTGCCTCGGCGGCTGCGGCAACCCCGAAACACCCGTCGACCGGCTGAGCGGCCGGCAGTTGATCTGGCTGTTTCCGGGCGTGGAAGGCGGAACGTGGTCGATGCGAGAGGTCGCCCGGGCAATCCGTGACGCCGGCATCACTGCGGACATCCGCATTCACAACTGGGAACGACCCCTCGGCATCATCCGGAACCTCACCGCGGTGGAGCGGAATCGCCGCAGCGCTCAACTCATTGCAGACTGGATCGTCCACTACCATCGACGGTACCCCCACGCTCCCATCGACCTGGTGGGCTACTCGGGCGGCGGCGGAATGGCTCTGATGACGGCCGAAGCGCTGCCGCCCCACATGCGTGTTCGCAATGTGCTGCTGGTGCATCCGGCCGTCAGCCCGGGATACGACCTGACACCCGCGTTGCAGCGGCTGGACGGGCTGCTGGTCAACTTCTGGTCGGAACTGGACGTGGTCATGCTGGGCGTGGGCACAACCGTTTTCGGCACGATGGACCGCCGGCACGGCGCATCCGCGGGAATGCGCGGTTTTGACCCGGACGCCGCCGTATCCGACCCGAACCTGCGGCCCCGCCTGGTCCAACGCAAGTGGACGTGGAAGGCGGCCCACGCGGGACACATCGGCCTGCACCTGTGCATCCTGCTGTACGAGTGGAATCGCGAGTACGTCGTGCCCTACCTGACGCCGCCGCCGGCTCCGCGCCGGGGCTGATACGCGAAAACCAGCTTGCAAAAGACGGACGGGGCGACCATGCTGGTGGGCGTGGACGAGCCCCCGCTTCAGCAACAGATTGCCGACCTGAAGGTGCTGCTTGACGTCTCCCACGAGATCGGGTCAACCCTCGAGCTGGACCCGCTGCTGGGCCAAATCGAGCAGGCGGCCCTGCGCGTGCTGGGCTGCGAACGGGCGACCGTGTTCCTCTATGACCGGCCGCGCGGCGAGCTGTACAGCACGGTGGCGACCGGCACGGGCGAAATCCGGTTCCCCGTCACGAGAGGCATCGCGGGGGAGGCCGCACGCAGCGGCGGCATCATCAACGTGCCCGACGCCTACGCCGATGCACGCTTCAACCCGGACGTGGACAAGGCCACCGGCTTTCGCACGCGCAACCTGCTGACCTTCGCCATGACCGGCATCGACGGGCAGGTGGTCGGCGTGCTGCAGGTCCTCAACAAGCGCGGCGGGCCGTTCGGCCCGACGGACGAATCCCTGGCGGGCACGCTCAGCTCCCTGGCCGGCGTGGCGCTGCAGCGGCAGATGCTGCTGGATGAATACGCCGAGAAACAGAAACTCCAGCGTGACCTGGCCATCGCGAGGGACATCCAGCAATCGCTTCTGCCGGACGCAGACCCCCAAGTGCCGGGGTACGACATCGCCGGCTGGAACAAGCCGGCGGACGAGACGGGCGGCGACTGCTACGACTTCATCGAATTGCCGGACGGCCGGCTGGTCGTGCTCATCGCCGACGCCACGGGGCACGGGATCGGGCCGGCCCTGGTCATGGCCGAGGTGCGCGCGCTGGTGCGGGCGCTGGCCTCCACCACGAATGATCTGGGCGTGGTGATGCGGGAGACGAACCGGATTCTGCACCACGACCTGGACGCCGGACGCTTCGTCACTACGTTTTGTGGGGTGCTCGACCCGGCGGCGAACCGGCTGGACTACGTCAGCGGCGGGCACGGCCCCCTGCTGCTCTACCGGCACGAGGACGGCTCGGAACACAAACTGCCGGCCACCACCGTGCCGCTCGGCATTCTGCCCGAGATCGACGCCGCACCGGCCGAGCCGATCCATCTGGCCCCCAAAGACGTGTTCCTGCTGGTCACGGACGGCTTCTTCGAGTGGACAAACGAGCAGGACGAGCAGTTCGGCGTGGAGCGGATTTTCGAGCTGCTTCGCAAGCACGACGACCTGTCGGCCGCGAGCCTGATTCACCGAATGCACGACACCGTGGCGGCATTCGGCCGGCGCACGGGCCAGGCGGACGACCTGACGGCCATCCTGATCCGCCGGCTGTAAGGGGAACGGCGCCGTCAGGTTCGGGGCCGGAGAAACACGTCCTCTGCGTGAGCTCGCAGCCAGAGCACCTTGCGGCGAACCATCTGCATGAATCGAAAGCCCTGCCAGTGCCCGAAGGAGCCCGTCCGGGCGATGGGCAGCGTACACTCGGCAATGAGGGCCTCGATCATCAGGTGCGGTATGCACGCGCGCTCCTCGTCCGTCAGCGGGTCGGCCTGCTCGTAAGAGTCCAGGAGCAGGTGGACACGCTGCGTGTCGAGGTGGTCCGGCCAATGCTCCGGCTGCGGGCCGGTGAGCATCGAAAACTGCAGTACGCCGTTGGCCACGTCCATGACACGGCGAGCCAGGCGGGCGGAGTCGTAGTCGATGACCGCGGCGACGTGATCGTTCTTGAACAGCATGTTGCCCGGATGCCAATCGGAGTGGATCACCTGCTCCGGCAGGGCCTCGATGCCGATCCGGCGGGCGCTCTCCGCCGCCGTTTCGTACGCGTCGTACAGCACGTTGACCGCGCTGAGCAGCTCCGCATCCTTGCCCATCACGCTTTCGTGCGGGCTGATCGAAGCCGGAATCGTGTTCAAACCGGTCCGCACCGCGTTGGCGTCGTGATAGTCGCCGGCGGGGCAATCGGGCCCCGGCTCAAAAGTGCGAGTGGCCTGGTGAAAGGCCGCGAGCGTACGCCCGGCATCCGCCGTCTCCCCTTCGGTGGCGGTGTAAGCGTGGCCCGACACGTACTCAAACAGCTCGTACAACTGATCGCGGATCACCAGCAGCGGACTGACCGGGTCAGGAGCGTCGACGGGCATCACGATGCGGGGCAGTGGAAACTCCTGCCGCAGCAGATGGGCCTGAAGGCGATGCGCGAAATCGACCCGGGCACGCGTCGTGCGGTCCGGATCGCGCCGTTTCAGCAGAAACTTGCCCTTCTGGCAGACGATGCCCACCTTCGGACTTCGACGTGAGCCGCGAGCGAACTCGGTGATGGATTCAATGACCCCGAGCGGATAGTGACTCAGCACAATGGCGAGCTCTTCGGCACCGAAGGTGTCGCGCTGTCGATTATTCACGGCAAAGCTCTATAATCACCGGGCCGCATCGCATACGCTCGGCCGCGGCCCCTGAGACGAGCCCATACACCCTGCGTTGACACCGATGATAAGCCGCGGCCCCGGCAAGTCAAACGGATGACCGGCAACAAAGCAACGGGAGGTACGCAATGAATCGCGAACAGGCCTGGCAGCTTCTGAATGAATACACGCGCAATGACTCCCTCATCAAGCACGCCCTGGCCGTCGAGGCCGCGATGCGCCACTACGCCCGCCTGGGGGGCCACGATGAACAGACCTGGAGCGTGGTCGGCCTGCTGCACGATTTCGACTACGAACGCTGGCCCGAGCCCCCGGACCACACGCGTCAAGGGGCGGAAATCCTGCGCCGGGCCGGGGTGAACGAGGAGATCGTGTCCGCCGTCCTGTCTCACGCCCAGTGGAACCAGGCCGAGTACCCCCTGGACCGCCCCATCCGCAAAACGCTGTTCGCCGTGGATGAACTCTGCGGCTTCCTGGTCGCCGTTGCCCTGGTTCGCCCGGACCGACTCCGCGGCCTGGAGCCGCCCAGCGTCCGCAAGAAGATGAAGGACAAGCGGTTCGCGGCCGCCGTCTCCCGCGAGGATATCACCCGCGGCGCCGAACTGCTGGGGCTGGAGTTGAACCAGCACATCGCCAACTGCATTGCCGCGATGCAGCCGGTCGCTGACCAACTGGGGCTGGCGTAGCGCGCGGCCCCCGGCACCGATCACCCCTTGCCGTTCAGCGCCCGGCGGCGGCGCAGGGCCTCAACCCGCATGTGGTCCTTGGCGTTGTCGTTGCGGTCGATGGTCGCCTGGTCGATGCTGTGGTCCGTCCCGCCGGAATGCCGGATCACCTCGTAAATCGGGTCCCACACGCGGCCGATCGTGTACCGCTCGCTCATGCGAAGGACCAGGTCGTAGTCCTCCCCGTAGTTGCGGCAGGCCGCATCGTCGTTCACGCCGAACCACCCCACGTCGCGGATGGCCTTGATGTGCGCGGAGCGCGGCGCGCCGGCCCCGTTGATCCGCAGCAGGTTGTTGCGCCCGTTGTCGGCCGTCCACTCGTCGTGGGTCACTACAGGGATATCCTCATTGCGCGTGATGGCGCCCGTCGCCTCGTCCAGCGTGGACACCTCGTACGAGCCGACCACCATGCCGATGGTGGGGTCCGACTCGTACACGGCCAGCAGCTTCTCGACCGCGTCCGGCTTCAGCCGATCGTCCGAGTCAAGCTGCACGTAGTACTTCCCCTCGGCCGCCGCCAGGCCGGTGTTCAGGCACAACCCCAGGTTGTTGATGTCCACCACGATCAGCTTGACCGGCGGGGCGGACGGCTTGTGCCGGTCCCCGGCGGGCAGGTAGCGTCGCACGGCGTCCGCCGTCGGGTCGTCCGGCCCGCCGTTGACCACCACGATGGCCTCGACGTTCTGCACGGTCTGGGCCTGCACGCTCTCGATGGCCCGTCCGATGAAGCCGGGCCGGTTGTTCACGGGGATCACCACGCTGGCCACTCGCGTGCCCAGCCGCTTCCGGTCGGCATCGGTGTATTCCACCTTCTGCACGTGTGCCCCGGGGGCCAGGTATGCCCCGATGCGCTTGAGATGCTCCGTTGCGGCCTGCTCCATCTCGATCTGAATCGACTTGTCGGCCAGCAAGTAGTCAAACACGTTGTGGGCCGTGGCCGGGGCGGTCACGGAGTACAGAGACCCCGCGTACCGGTTGGCAATGTGCGCGCAGCCGCCGTGCTCGCTCACCCGCAGTCGCAGGTCGTACAGGTCGGCCCCCTTGTAATTCTCGTTCAGCCGGCCGATCTCGCGGAGCAGGGCCGTCGAGTACAACATGGCCGATCCAAAATCCACCGGGTCGCGCAGTCGACCCTCGTGCCAGTCCAGCAGGTGAACATCCTTGCGCGTGCCGTCCGCGGCGATCCGCTCATAGTCTGCATACACCATGCCCACCGGGCCGCGGCGCGTGGCGGCCATCAGCATGACCCGGGCGGCGGATTGCCTCAGGCAGACCTGGGCGCCCTGGTTGTAAAGGTTCAGGAGGAAATCCCCCTTGGCGGCGGCAATCGCGGCGTTATACATGGCCGCCCGGTTGGCGTATTGGCCGGGCAGGTGTCGGATCCGAGGGTCCGACCGCAGATCGGACGGCAAGAAGCCCGGCGACGCCGCCGGACCGCGGGAATCCACGATCAGGAGTTCCAGCGGGCCCTGGTCGGTGCAGTCCTGCCGCAGGGCAGCCCGGACCATCTCTGCAAAGGCCGTCGCATCATAGGGAAGTCGGTCGCCGTAGGTCATGGCGATCGACACGGTGGCGTCGGTGAAAGTCTTGCTCATGGGGGCGGATTGTACACAAAACGAGCCGAGGGTTCGAGGCCCGTGGGGTCGTTTCGCTCTCATCGGTGTGGCACAGAATGGGCCTAGAGAATAGTATGCTGCCGGCATCCGTGCCTGCAGCGATCCGTGTTTGAGGAGGACCTTCCATGTCCGGGCCCGCACCGTCTCCATGCATCCGTTCGGCGAATGATGCCGATTTGCCTGCGATCTACAATCTCGCGGCCGCCGCCCTCACTCTCGAGGGGTTCAGTTCGGGCCTGCTGTGGGAGAAGCTCTTCGACAACCCCGCCCCCGAGCAGTTCCACAAGCGGGTCTACGCGGCCGAAATGGATGGACACATGGTCGGATTCATGCAGTGCGTGGAGCGACCCGCTCAATCCAAGGGATGGCTGGGGGTTTTCGCCGTCCGGGAGTCGCACCGCCGCCGCGGCATCGGCTCCGCCCTCTTCGATCGGCTGCTCGCGGACTGGCGGAAGGCCGGCATCGCGGAGGCTGAGGTGCTGGCGATCCCGGGCAACTACTTCAACCCCGGAATCGACCCCCGCTATACGGCAGCCCTCTGCTTTGTGGAAGCCAAGGGGTTTCAGCGGTTCAAGGACTGCGTGAATCTGACCGCCTTTCTTGACCAGCGGTTCGAGACGCAACACGACGAGGCCCAACTGGCAGATCAGGGCATCACTGTGCGTCGTGCCACCCGCGACGACGACCCCCTGCTGGACGCCTTCTTCGCCGGGGATTTCGGCCCGGATTGGCGAATGGAGGCCGAGCTGGCCATGCGAAACGAACCACCCGCCCTGCATCTGGCCCTCAAGGCCGGCCAGATTATCGGATTCAGCGGCCACTCCAGCCAGAACCGGGAATGGGGGTTCTTCGGCCCAATGGGCACCACCCCCGCCGCCCGCGGCACGGGCATCGGCCGAATCTTGCTGCGCCGCTGCCTAAACGATCTGTTCGATGCCGGACACCGAACAAGCGTTATCCCGTGGGTCGGGCCGATCGGGTTCTACTCCCGCTACGTCCCCTGCCGGGTGGAACGTGTTTTCTGGCGATACCGCAGGGCCGTCACCGAGCCGTCCATGCCGGCCACGTAGCAAGCGGGCTCCTGCCCCGCCGCCCCGGCGTCCACTGTCACGGGGGCCATGACGAAGAAGCCGGGAGTGGCCTGGTATTGCCACAACGTCTTGCCGTCCCGGGCGTCCAGCACGCTGAGCAGTCCGGTGTTGGAGCAGATGTAGAGTCGCCCGTCCTGCTCGGTCGGCGGAATCGGGAACCGCCCCGCCGGCACCTCCTTGTCCCAGATTACCTGACCGCTACCATCGTACTTGCGGACATGCGACTCGGTCGTCCGGGCATAGAAATGCCGGCCGTCCGCCGCCGGAACGATGCCTGCCACGCCGGCGTCCCAGGTGGAAACCAACTTCCCGTCGGGATCGTACTTCCCCAGGCGATAGCCCCGATCACAGACAAACAGGGCTTCCTCCACGACGATCGGGCCACAATCCGCCGGCGCGTAATAGCGGGCCGCTCCCCCGTCGCTGGATTTCGGCCCGAGCGACTTCCAGCGGAGTTTGCCGGTCGACTTGTCGACGGCATAGAGGTACCCGTCCCAGGCGCCGAATACGACAAGGTCTTTCCACACTGCCGGGCGTGATTCGATACTGAAATCGGCCCGCTCGAACACCCAGCGCTTGCTGCCATCTGCAAGCGAGATTGCGTGCATCCGTCCACCGTTGTCTCCGACGAAGGCCGTGTCGCCGTCGATGACCGGCCAGCCGTAGACCGGCCGCCCCGCCTCGTAGACCCAGCGCTGCCGGCCCTGGCCGTCCAGGGCGTAGACCTTCCCGTCGCCGGAGCCGACCACGAGGTACTCGCCGTTCCAGGCCGGTGTACCGAGGATCTCCCCACCAGTCTTGAAAACCCATCTCTGCTGCCCAGTCACCCGGTCGGAGGCCACCACGGAACCGTCATTCCCGGCATAGACGACGAGGTCGCCCACAACGACGGGCGCAGCCTTGATGGCCCGCGGACCTTCCGCCTTCCAGAGCATCTCCACGTCGGGAGGATTCGTGCTGAACAGACGGGTTCGCTGGTCGCTACGACCGTCCTGCAACGTAACCTGCACCGTCAGAAGATGCATGCCCGGAAGCAACCCGTCCAACGGCACCGGGCCGGTCATAGCGACAGTCGAGCCTTCCGACTCGACGGGTCGAACCACTGTCGACACGGGGTTGCCGTCCACCCGAACCGCCCAGTTCACCGAATCCGGGTCCGGCCCGTTCAACGCCAGGGCCAGCGTCAGGGTCGGCCCCTCGGCCGAATGGCCATCTGACGCCGGTTCGGTAATGGCGAACAGCCGTGACGCCGGCTGACGCGGAAGGGGTTTGTTCAGCACGACCTTCCATCCCGGCTTGCCGGCCTCATCCCCCTTGGCGCGAGGATCGCGGTGGTAGTGATACGCATAGCGGAGCCGCCCATCCTGCATGGACAGCAGACCGTAGCCGGCGTTCTTCCCAAACGTTGAGCCACCCATGACCCCGTCCAATCCGCAGATGTCGCGATGCTCCACGCCGTGTCCGTGGCCGTAGAGCAGCAGCGCCACGTTGTAGTCGCGAAGCAGGTCAACCAGCGTATCCAGCTCCACCGGGTGAGCGAATTCCGTCACATAGGGCGGGTGATGCAGGGCAACGAAGATCGGCATTCCCGGCGGCACGTTCTCCAGTTCCGATTTCAGCCACGACCGGGTCTTGCCGTCCAGGGAGGGCACCGGCTCCTGCGGGGACGCCGAGCTGAGGCAAATGAAGCGGCACCCATGTTGAGTGAAGGCGTGGTTCTCGCCGCCGTGGCGCTTTCGCATGACGTCATACAGGGCCACCCACGTGTTGTCATGATTGCCCGGCAGCACGTACAGGGGGCAAGGCAGCTTCGCGAAGGCCTCCTCGACGATCTGCCACGTGTCATCGATCACGCCGTACTCTGTAAGATCGCCAGTGGCCAGGGCGAAGGCCGGCGCGGGAGCCGGCTCGGACAGCGTGGGAACGTTCTGGAGCTTGCCCGCCTGCTGGCAGACCCACGCAATGCAATCCGCGCCGCGCACCGCCTCCGGTTTCCCCAGGCGGGCGAGATGCGGATTCACGTGCATGTCCGTGATGTGAAGGACGGTGAAGTCGGATACCGCGGACTCCGCTCCCGCCGGCTCTGCGGCCCCTGCCGTGGAGGCGGCAAACAGGCCCCAGATCGCCAGTACGGGAAGCATGATTCGTTGACAACGCATGGTTTGTTCTCCTGCGGCTTCGTTCAGGGACACGACCGGCTTGACACGCGTCCTGCCTTCGCGAAACATAGGCAAGGCGCGGTCCCGGCGGCAGCCGCCCGCATTTTGATGGATTCCCTGCGTCGCGTCCAATCCCTGTCGCATGACGGAGAATGTCATGATTCTGCAACGAAACCTGGGCCGGAACGGACTGCTGGTGGTGCTAGGCATCGTTCTGACGGGCGGTTGCCAACCCGCTGAGCGACCGGGGGCCCTGCCACGGCAGCGGTCGATGGAAGAGTTGAAGGCAAGCCCATTGTACACCTTCACGGAGGAGGAGGTGGACCGGTACCTGCAGGCCCTGCCCGCCGCGGAACCCGGGCTCACCGACCGAATCATCCACCTGGGCCGCAAGAACATCGGGCAGCCGTACGACATCTACCTGCTCGGCGAATTCCCCTTCGAGCTGATCGACCCGGAGCCGATCTACTGCCTCGACCGCAGCGACTGCGTGGTCTTCAGCGAGCACATGTTCGCCATGGGCCTGAGCCGCAACTGGTGGGAGTTCCTGGCCACGCTCCAGCGAATCCGGTACCGCGACGGAAAAGTGGGGATGCTCACCCGGAACCACTACACAATCGCCGACTGGGACCGCAACAACGCATTCCTCTTTGAGGACATGACCCCCAAGCTCGGCAACGGCACGGCCTGCGTGCCCCTGACACAGGTGTGTCGGCGGGCGAAGTTCTTCGCGAAACACGGTATCGGGCAGGACATTCCGGACGAGCCGATCCAGGACACGTACATCCCGTCGGCAAACGTGCCCGGCATCCTCGGTGAATTGCAGAACGCCGACTTCGTGAACATCATCCGCGGCAATGAAAAATCCCAGTTCGCCGGACACACCGGGCTCATCGCGATCGGGCACGACGGAACGGTGGACTTCCTGCACTCCGCCCAGCCCGCGGTCCGCGAGCAACCGCTGCTGGATTTCCTCCAGAAGGACCGCCGGTGCCTGGGCATCAAGATTCTGCGGCTGCGACCGGGTGCAGAGCAGATCATGCGACACGAGCTGGCCTCGTCGCAGGACGCTACAGACGTGAGCGAAAGATCGCTGAGAGCGGCGCTGGCGGCATCGCCGTTGATGTCGACCGGGGCGCCGGACGGCTACGCGGAGGACTGGGCACGGGCGATGAAAATGCAGGCCTATCAGTTGACACATGACACGCCGATGGACGCAAAGCTCCAGGACCAGGTGGAAGCCATCGAACGCCGGGTCGGCGAGGAATTGGGCATCCCGGAGGCGGATCGCGCATTCGGCGTGCTGGACCTGACCGACCGGCGGCTGGCCATGGTCCGGCCGGACGTGACGTTCTACGGGGCCAGCGTCCCGAAAATCGCCATCGTGTTTGCCTATTTCGCCAAAAACCCCGAGGCGGCACGGGATCTCGATCCGCAGGTGGAACGCGAACTGCAACTCGTGATCAAGCGGTCGGACAACGACCTCGCCGCCAAGTACAGCCAGATCGTCGGGCTCGACTTCATCCAGAAGCTGCTCACCTCAAAAGAGTACCGGCTGTACGACAAGGAGCACGGCGGCGGGCTCTGGTGCGGCAAGCACTACGGTGTGGAGAAGCCGCGCATCGGCGACCCGCTGAACGATCATTCGCACGGGGCCTCCGTCCGGCAGTGTCTGCGCTATTACCTGATGCTGGAGCAGGGCGAGCTGGTCAACGCCGAAGTCTGCGCGAAAATCAAGGAGATCTTCGCGGCCCCGCACCTGGAGTTCCACAACGACCGCTTCGTCGGCGGGCTGAACGGCCGTGACGTCACCATTCTGCGAAAGAGCGGCTGGTGGGAGGACTGGCACCTCGACACCGCACGCGTTGTGCACGGCAAGCATCTGTACTTCATGGCGGGTATGGCCCAGCATTCCAAGGGTCAGGAATACCTGGCCGAGATGGCCCGGGCCGTGGACGAAGTGATCTGCGGCAAGGAGCCGAAACCCCGCCCCTTCGCACATGAACTGATCCTCCACGATGCCGAGAACGACTTCGGGCGTCTCCCGCAGGGCCCGAGCGAAGAACCATCGGTCATCACGCTTATGAACCCGGTTGAGGGCGGGGCGTCCGCATACGAATCACCCGTGATTGAGCCGGAGCTCGAATTCAACGAGGCACTACTGTCCTGGAACCTCGATCTGCCGGAAGACGCCACCGTGCGGGTGGAGCTGCGCGTAGGCCGGCTCGCCTACGACACGTGGTCGCCCTGGCTGACCCTCGCGCAGTGGGGCCCGGGCTCGTTCCCGGACGAACCGCTGATGAAATCCGAACAGGGCCACATCGACAAGGACTACTTCCGATCCAAAGACTGGTACGACCGGCTCCAGTATCGGCTGCGTGTGACGGGAACGCCTGAGCCTGTGGGCATTCGTCGCGTCGGCATTTGCGTCAGCGACACAACCGGCATTCCCACCGCCCTGCCGCGCCCGGAACCGACCCGCGAGCCGCTGGAAACCGCAGCATGGCAACGTACGTTGCCGGTCCCCTTCCGCAGCCAAAGAACCGACCACCCGCAAATGAAGCACGAGATCTGCAGCCCGACGTCGGTCAGCATGGTGATGGAGTACCATGGCGTCAACCAGACGAAGGAAACGGTCGCCGATCGGGCGTTCGACGCCCGGCACGGCATCTACGGCAACTGGCCGATGAACGTGCAGGCGGCCTACAGCTTCGGCGTGCCGGGATACCTGACGCGCTTCTCCGACTGGGAAGACGTCCGGGCGATGATCGCGGCGGGCAACCCGCTGGTCATTTCCATCGTGGCCAAAAAAGGCGAACTGCACAACGCGCCCTACAAGAGCACCGACGGACACCTCATCGTGATCACCGGCTTCGCCGACGAGAATCACGTGACAATCAACGACCCCGCGGGCAAAACCACCCGTGAGGGCCAACGCAAATACAGCACGGACGACCTGGAAACGGTCTGGATGCGAGCGAAAGGGGGAACGGCCTATGTATTGCTGCCGCCGGAGTCGTAATCTCACCCTGCCAATCCTGGGAATCGGATTCCTCGTTGCCCTATCCGGCGGCTGCGCCCAGCCCCGGCCCGCCATCGACACGACGGGGCAATCGCTGGCCGATGATCCGTTGGTCGACATCGCGGAATACGACCCGCGCATGGTCGTCGACATCAAGTACGCGACGGCCGACAACTTCGTCGGCGAGCCTGTGTACCCCGTCGCCCGCTGCCTGCTGAGAAAATCCGCGGCGCAGCGGCTGGCCCGGGTCCAGGACCGCCTGGAGGCCGACGGCTACGGCCTGAAAGTCCACGACGGGTACCGCCCCCTCTCGGTCCAGAAGCGGTTCTGGAAGATCATGCCGGACCCGCGCTACGTGGCCGATCCGCGCAAGGGCTCCCGGCACAACCGGGGCGCGGCGGTGGACGTAACTCTCGTCGATGCCTGCGGCCGCGACGTCGAGATGCCGACGAAGTTCGATAATTTTACCGAGGCCGCCCACCGCGATTACGCCGGCGGTAGTGAGACGAGCCGACAGAACCGGGACCGGCTGGCCGCCGCCATGGAGGCGGAAGGATTCAAGGGCCTGGCGGACGAGTGGTGGCACTATGACGCCCCGGGCTGGGAGCAACTGCCGCTGCTGGACATCTCGCTGGCGGCAGCACCGGTGTCCTCGGAGACGGCCATGAGTGATCTGACGCGGGCCCGGGCACTGGCGGACCAGGGGAAGTTCGCGGAGGCCGAACGCATCCTCCGCAAGCACATCCCGGACGCTGACTGTCCCGCCATCAGCGGCTACGCCGCGGAACTGGACATTCTGCAGCGCATCCGGTGGGACTTCCGGCTGTCGGCACAGCAGATGCTGGAGAAACTCCGCGAGGCCATCCCGGATGCGACGATCGAAGACATGAACCGGTGGCAGCAAGAGGGCGTCCTGCAGCATCGCATCATCGACGGTGAGGTCCGCTTCTTCGCGCGGGAGCCGGGCAACCTCTTCCGCATTTGTGAGAAGGCCAAGGCCCGCCGGGTCACCCCTCCGGAACGAGCCGGCTGGTCATTCTCGTCGGCCGCCAACGCCGCGCACGTTCTGGAGGTCGCGCGGCGCAGCAAACAGCCGGCCGTTTATCCCGTCAAGCATCACGTCACGTACACGCTGACCGTCAACAAAGACCATCCGCGTGTGAAACCGGGCGCCGTGGTCCGGTGCTGGCTGCCGTTTCCGCAGGAGTACCGGCAGCAGACGGACGTGCGGCTGATCGCCACCGATCCGCCGAACGGCCAGGTCGCGCCAAACGGATCGCCCCACCGCACGATCTACTTCGAGCAGACGGTGACCGACCCGTCGAAGCCGCCCCGCTTCCAGGCGGAGTACGAGTTCGTCACCGCCGCCTGGTGCCCGGATCTCGACCCGGCCAAGGTCAAGCCGTATGACCGCGCGAGCGACGTGTTCCGTGACTACACGGCCGAACGCCCGCCGCACATCGTCTTCACACCGGAGGTCCGGCAAATTGTGGCGGAGGTCGCTGCGGACGAACCGAACCCCCTGCTGCGCGCACGGAAGCTGTTCCGCTGGATGGATGCGAATGTCCCCTGGTGCGCGGAGATGGAGTACAGCACCATCCGCAGCATCTGCAAAAAAGGCCTCGCCGCCCGCCGCGGCGATTGCGGCGTGCAGTCTCTGACGTTCATCACGCTTTGCCGAGTCGCGGGCATCCCCGCCCGCTGGCAATCCGGGTGGGCGCCGCGACCCAACGAAGTGAACATGCACGACTGGAGCGAGATTTACATCGAACCCTGGGGCTGGCTGCCGGCCGACGCCTCGTACGCCCTCCAGAAGCATGACGATCCGGACGTGCAGACCTTCTTCTGCGGGCACATGGACCCGTACCGCATGATCGTGAACCTGGATTACGCCCAGCCGCTGTCACCGGCCAAGACCAGCTTCCGCAGCGAGCCGAACGACTTCCAACGCGGCGAGATCGAGATCGACGGCCACAACCTCTACTTCGGCGAATGGACCTATGACTTCAACGTGCGGACCGTCCCGCAGGAGGAAAGCTGGACCGCCCTGGCCGAGGCGATGGATGCGGTCGTTCCCGCCCGACTGCTCGATGGAAACATTTCCGGCGCCGTCATCCGCGTGGGCCGCAAGGTCGGCGACGGCTACGAAGAGTGGTCCAAGGCGTACGGCTACATGCAATTCCAGCCGGAACCGGACCCAATGCCGGAAGACGTGGTTTTCGACATGGCCTCGATGAGCAAACCGCTCGCGACGGGAACGGCCCTGGCCATCCTCATCGACGAGGGCAAGCTCAGTCTGGATGACCCCGTATCCAAGTACCTGCCCGAGTTCGCAGAGGGAGACAAGGCGGCCGTCACCGTGCGGCACCTTGTAACCCACATGTCCGGCCTGCAGCCCTACGTCGGCGCCGGCGAGCAGAAGCCGATCCGGGACGAGCACGGCTTCCCCTGCCGCGACGCCATCCGCCGGTACATCCGCGAACTCAAGCTGTCGCGCAAGCCGGGCGAGGCGGTGGTCTATAGCTGCCTCAATGCGATCCTCTGCGCGGAGATCGTGCGTACGGTCACCGGCATGGAACACAGCGAATTCCTGGCCCATCGCGTGTTCAAACCGCTCGGAATGGTCGACACCGGCTTCAACCCGTCTGCGGATCTGGACCCCCGAATCGTTCCCACGACACAGACGTCGTACGGCCGGGGGCCGGGCGGCTTCCTCCGCGGCCAGGTCCATGACCCACTGGCCGCCATGCAGGACGGCATTTCCGGAAACGCCGGTCTGTTCAGCACCGCCGCGGACGTGGCCCGCTACGCCCAGATGATGCTCAACGGCGGAGAGCTGAACGGTGTGCGAATTCTGTCCAAAGACGCAATCCGCCTGCTTACCACGCCGCAGAACCCCGGCGGCACCGACACAAAGGGCAACCCGGACCCGCGCGGGCTGCTCTGGCCGCTGCACGTACCGGACGCCGACGCGACCGGCCCGGACGCGATCCCCTTCTTCGCGCACACCGGCTACACCGGAACCGCCATTCGGGTCTACCCCGAGCAAGGCGTCTACGTCATCATCCTGGCCAACCGCGTCCATCCGGACGACAAGGGCCAGGTGGCGGCCCTGCGCACGGCCGTGTGGCAGGCCGTGGGCGAGGTGCTGATGGACAAGCGAGAGTAAACGCTACAAAGACCCTATCGCATTGCTGAACGCCGCCGCATCCGGCAGATCCACGTCGTCGTCTTCGTCAAAATCGAAGATCACGCATGACGGGTTCGCATAGGCCTGGTCCGGGCCGTTGAGGCAGTCGGCCAGCGGAGGCCAGTCCGCGGCGCCGACCTCGCCGTCGGCGTCCGCATCTCCCTTCGGCCAGGGACCGACGTAGGACCACAGGGCGGCATCCGCATAGACGCGTTGGTTCCAGGTCGAGTGCGGCTTGCCGCTGACCGTGGTCTCCGAAACGTTCACGGAAGCATCTGTCTCGGATTGACCCGCCGGGAACAGGTACTGCCCCAGCGAGACCCACGTGTTTGCGTTCGCGCCCGCCACTCCGTCGGGAATCTGGTCGATCAGTCGCACGCTTGGCCCGTGCGGATGGCGGATCGTGTACTGGGCATCATAGCAGTTGGCCCCGACGTCCCAGGTGACGTACACTTCATACCGACCCGGCCTCGTGATCGCGGGCACGAACGTCGCATTGTCCGTTCCGCTGTTGGGCAACTCGTAGGCAATCCAGCGGCTCCCCGTGCCGACCAGACCGGGCATGGTGCTCTTGATGGTGCTGTCGAACCAGTCGCCCTCCTCGATGTAGGTCGGAGGCGAAGTGACCGCGCCGGCTGCATCGCGTGATTCAACGATCACATCGTGGACGTCACCGCTCGGCAGTTCATCGACGTACGTTGTGTTGTCGGCGGCGCCGCGGAGAATCCACGTCTGGCCGTCGAGTTGAACGCTGCTCACGTCGCCCGTCACGGGCAGCGTGTACCACTGCCACGCCTGATCGTTCCAGATGACCTGCGTCTCGGACGCTCCGCCGGAATACGTGACGGTCACGTCGATCGGCATGTGAAACACGCGGTACGACGATTGGTACTGCTGCACGTGCAATCGCAGCCAGTGCTGCAGGCCGTCGAACTCGTGCCGCCAGCCATAACGGTAGTACGGAACACCCGGGTCGTAGATCCACTCCTGGAAGAACCAGTCCAGATCCTGGCCGTGCACACTTTCCACGGCCGCCCGGAAGTCCTCCGTATTGGCCGAACGCCCTTCGTGGGCGGCGCGATACACCGCCAGTGCGTCAAAAAACGCGGCGTCGCCCACCACGTGCCGCAGCATGTGCAGCACCCAGGCGCCCTTATTGTACGCGTTGTCGATGCTGAAAATGGCGTCGGCCGTGCTGACGTCATACCGATACACCGTGCCGCCGTAAGAACCCGGACGATACGCCTGCAGGTGCGCCAGGTACTGCGCGTGGCCGCCGCCCGGCTTCAACGCAAACCAGAGCGCCTCGGCGTACCGCGCGAACCCTTCGTTGATCCAGATGTGGTGCCAGTCCAGGCAGGTGATGCTGTTGCCCCACCACGAATGCGCCATCTCGTGCACGTTCCTCCGCTCGGGGAACGAGCCCTGGCTGGTGATCGTCTGGTGCTCCATGCCGCAGCACCACTCGAACTGGGCGATGCCGTACTTCTCCTCGATGAACGGGTACTGCCCGAACACGTCCGGCCGGCTGAGCGTCTCGATCATGGTGACCAGGTCGGCCACCAGGGGTTGCACCGTCGCCACGTCTTCGGGATAAATGTAGAACTCCACCGGCATCGACCCGCCGGGGTACTCGCACCATTCCGTCCATTTCGTGTAGTTCGTCATGGCCACCGACACCAGGTAGACCGAGATCGGATAGCCCTCGTGCCAGCGAGTGCGGGAACGGCCTCCCGTGAGCGCGTCTTTGCCCTGCAGCACGCCGTTCGACGCAACCGTCATCCACGATGGCGCGGTGACCCACATGTTCATGGTGAACTTGTCGTCAATCGATTCCTTGCACGGCCACCAGGTATGCGCGTAGTACGGCTCGCTGAGCGATGCCACGATGGCGGTCCCGTTATGGCTGCCGAACTCGAACGAACCCCAGTTGAGGTTCTGCGGCAGGCCGTGATACGTGACGGCAACCTGGAAGCCCTCCCCCACGGAATACGCGCGATCCAGATCGATGACCAACTGGTGCCCGGGCCGCGTGTACGTCGCCGCCGCCCCACCGACCGTCACCGCGTCCACCGTCAGGTTGGAGCGCAAATCCAGCGTGAACTGGGTCAGTCCATCCCTCCTGCTGGCCACGTCCAGCGTATTCGTGCCGATCACCGAGTTCGGGCTGAGGGTCACCTCAAGATCGAGGAGACAGTGGATAACATCCGTGTCGGCATAGCCCTCCCGCAGGGCCGAATCCCCCTGCTGCTCCCGCTCGAACCGGGCGATCAGGGATCGCGCGTGTCCGCACAACTCATCCTTGCCCTCCCCAATGTCCTTAGCAAGGAGGCGTGCGTCAACGCCATCGTCCGCGAGAACAGGAACGGCCCCGACCAGAACCACCACCGTCAACCAGCGCAAGCCGCCAGACAACATCCCGGGCTCCTTTCCCCGCGTCAGGGCATGCCCGGACGGACTCGCCCGGGAAGCCTTGACGCTCCAACGTAATAGTACACGATCCGCAGGCGGGACGGGTAGCCGGATTGCGGGTTGCTCGGGCGCACTGGCCGTGTATGCTGCCAACGCCGCGGGAGCCGACTCCCGCTGCAGCGCGACCGAGAACCCGAATCGCGGTGTGGCGAAGGCGAGTCATTTGAAGGAAAGGACCGGTAACGATGGCCGACTACGACCTGATTCTGCGAAACGGCACGGTGTACGACGGCTCGGGCTCGCCTCCGGCAACCGCCGACGTCGCGGTCACGGGGGATTCCATCGCGGCTGTCGGGCCCCTGCCGCAGGCTCGGGGCCGGGTGGAGCTGGACGCCGCGGGGCTGGCCGTCGCCCCCGGCTTCATCAACATGCTGAGCTGGGCCAACGAAACGCTGATTGAGGACGGCCGGTCGCAGAGCGACATCCGCCAGGGCGTCACGCTCGAAGTGCTCGGCGAGGGCCGGTCGATGGGGCCGCTCAGCGAGTCCATGAAGCAGGAGATGGTCGAGCAGCAGGGCGACATCCGCTTCGACGTGGAATGGACCACGCTCGGCGAATACCTGGAGTTCCTCGAGCGCCGCGGCGTCTCGTGCAACATCACATCGTTCGTCGGGGCCGCCACGCTTCGGATTCACGAAGTCGGCTATGATGATCGACCCCCGACGCCCGAGGAGCTGACGCGGATGTGCGCATTGGTTCGGCAGGCGATGGCCGAGGGCGCGGTCGGCGTGTCCTCCGCCCTCATCTACTCCCCCGCCGCCTATGCCCGCACCGATGAACTGATCGCCCTGGCGAAGGAAGCGGCCACCGCCGGCGGCCTCTATGCCTCCCACATTCGCAACGAGGCCGACGGTCTGCTGGAGGCCCTCGACGAGTTCCTCACCATCGCACGCCAGGCCGGCATCAAGGCCGAGGTGTACCACCTCAAGGCGTCCGGCCAGTCCAACTGGGACAAGCTGGACACCGTCATCGAAACCATCAACAACGCCCGCGCGGACGGACTGCCCATCACTACCGACATGTACACATATGCGGCCAGCTCCACCGGCCTGGACGCGGTGATGCCGCCGTGGGTGCAGGAAGGCGGACACAAAGCCTGGGTCGCCCGCCTGCGTGATCCGAACGTGCGCGCCCGCGTCAAGACCGAGATGAACACTCCCAGCCGGGCCTGGGACAACGGCTGGCTCTCCGTCGGCTCGCCCGACAAAATTCTGCTGGTCGGATTCAGGAACCCGTCGCTCAAGCCGCTGGCCGGCAAGACCCTCGCAGAAATCGCCGCCATGCGGGGCACGCCGCCGGAAGAAACGGCCATGGACCTGGTGATCGAGGACGACAGCGAGGTCGGCGCCGTGTTCTTCGTCATGTCAGAAGAGAACGTCGCCAGGAAAGTGCGCTGCCCGTGGATGAGCTTCTGCTCCGACGCCCGTTCGCTGGCGCCCGAGGGCGTATTCCTGAAGCGAAACACGCACCCCAGGGCCTACGGCTCGTTTGCTCGCGTGCTGGGCAAGTACGTCCGGGACGAGCGGGTCATTCCCATGGAAGAGGCCGTCCGCCGACTGGCGGCCCTGCCCGCCGCGAACCTCGGCCTGGCCCGTCGCGGCCTTCTGGCACCGGGCTACTTCGCGGATGTCGTGGTCTTCGACGCCGCGACCATCCGCGACAACGCCACGTACAAAGAGCCGCACCAATACGCCACCGGGATGGTCCACGTCGTGGTCAACGGCACGCCCGTCCTGCGCGACGGCGACCACACCGGCGCCAAGCCCGGCCGCTTCGTCCGCGGCCCCGGCCGGCAATGCTGAGCCTTCCGAACGGAGGGTGCCATGCCCGTAGGCTTCAGCCTCGGGCATGTTCGCTCGACCGAGAAACACGCGGGGCCGTGAATCCTCTCCCGGCCCCCCCTACGGCCCGCCGAAAACCAGGTGACAGATCCACACGGCGGCCAGAATCCCCGCCACGTCCGCCACCAGCCCCGCCACCATGGCATGACGAATTCGGCGGATGCCCACCGAGCCGAAGTACAGCGCGATGATGTAGAACGTGGTATCGGTGCTGCCGAACATGGTGCCGGCCACCCTGGCTTTGAACGAATCCGGATCGGCCTCGGTGATCTCCGTAACCAGTCCGAGCGAGCCGGAGCCGGACAGAGGCTTCATCAGGGCCACGGGCAACACCTCCGGCGGCATGCCGACGGAGTTCGTAACCGGAGCCAGAACCTCCGACACGTAATCCAGGGCACCGGATTTGCGAAACACGCCGATGGCCACAAAGATGGCCACGATGTACGGCAGGATCTGCAGGAAAATGTCCCACCCCTCGCGGCCGCCTTCGATGAATGCCTCGTACACCTTCACGCGCTTGACCATGGCATAGCTGACAATCAGGAAGAACATCAGCGGGATGGTCAGCAGTGAGACCTGATCGACCACAAACTTGAACGTGGACGCCGCGATCATGACCCGGCCTCCTTCCCCCCGGCCGCGCGAGCCGCCTCCGCCTGGTCCCGCTCGTACTCCGCAACGGCCGCCTCTCGGGAGAACATGGGCAGCCGGCCGAGCAGCTTCACCATGACGATGGCCGTCACCGTGGCCACGGCACCGGCCAACATGCAGGTGCCGATGACTTCGGTTGGATCACTGCAGTTGGCCCCGTTCCGGACACTGAGCAGTGTAGCCGGCAAAATGGCCAGCCCCGCGGTGTTGTAGCCCAGCAGCATGATCTGGGAGTCCGTCGCAACCTCCGGACGGTCGTTGAGGCTCTGCAACTCCTTCATCGCCTTGAGCCCGAACGGCGTGGCGGCGTTGCCCAGCCCGAGCAGGGTTGACGTCACGTTCATGACGATGGCGCCGTTGGCGGGGTGGTCCTTCGGCACCTGGGGAAACAGGAACCGAATCACCGGATACACGGCCCCCGCCACAAGCTGGATGATGCCGGCCTTTTCCCCCACTTTCATCAGGCCCAGCAGCATCACCATGGCCGCCACGAGCTTCAACGCGATTTCGAACCCCTTTGTCGCGTACTCGAAGGCGGCGTCCGTCAGCGACTTGAGCGTCACCAGCTTGCCGACGGCCAGACGCTGCTCAATGATAACGGAACATTCTTGCGGCGAGCAGTCCTGCCAGTCCAGGACGAAGCCGTCCTCCGTCAACCGCGCCCCCTCCAGGTGGGGTTCGCGGACGCCGGCGGGCGCATCCACGGAAGATACGCTGAGATCGTCGCCATCCCGCTTGACGTGGAACGCAAATGTGCGGCCGGGCGCGTCGGCTGACGTCTGCCGGACGAGAATGGTGTTCTCCCCCTTTCGGAAGAAGTGCTCCGGGATCGGCTCGTTCAGCGGCCGGGGCCGTTCGACGCTGAGCAGGTAATCCCCGTGGCCCTTGAAATCCCAGGTGAGGTCGAGCGCCTGGCCGTCCGGACGGGCCGCGATGAGCCACGGCCGGTCATCGCTCGGGGCGGCGGCGGAGTCGGGGATCCGCCACTGCCCGTTCGTCTTGTCGAGCGTGAGAGTGAATCGCTGGGGCTTTGCGTCTTTGTTCTCGAAATCTCCCACGTACACGGCAAGCGTATTCGCGCCGTCCGCCAGCAAGGAGGGGTCGACGCGGGAGGTTGTGTCCTGGATGTGCTGCACCAGGCACAAAACGAACGACGCGAGAATCATGATCCCCCAGATGAAGTTGATATTGAGGACGGATCGGATCATTCCGCCGAAGACCTTCATACGCCAGGCTCCTCCTGCCCGTGTGAAAGGAATACCGCCTCCCGCCGCACGCGACGGCACCGAGGCACAGGGCACGGACGATCGTATTATGGGTTACCTCGCGCAGCGTGCCAAGGCAGAACGCAGGTCGCTTGTGAAATCGCCGCATCACGCTATGCTCGTGCCCTCGATGATCTGTCACGTGGGACCTGGGAACCGTATCGCATGAATGCCGCCTGCTTACGTGCCGAAATCGACCTGACCGCCATCGAGCACAACATCCGTGTTCTCCGCGCCTTCGCCCCCCCGGACTGCAAGCTCTGCCCCGCCGTCAAAGCTGACGCATACGGTCACGGCATCCGGCTCGTTCTGCCCGCCCTGCTGCGGGCTGGGGCCGACATGCTTGGCGTGGCAGCCATTCGCGAGGCCCAGGAACTGCGTGAACTGGCATACGACGGGCCCATCCTGCTGTTTGGAACGGAACTCAACGCCTGGCGTGGATCGCAGCGCCACGACGCCGCCGGCTGGCTCGTGGAGCACGACGTGCGGGTCACCGTGACGACCGCCGCCGACCTCAACGACCTGGCCGCCGCCGCACACACCGTCGGCCGGCCCGCCCGGCTTCACTTCAAGCTGGATTCCGGCATGTCGCGCATGGGCGTTCACGAGCAGCCCCTGCTCGAGCTGATCCAGACCGCCGCCCGCAAAGACGGCCTGGCCATCGAGGGCTTGTACACGCACTTCGCCACGGCCGACGACGACAAGCCTTTCGCCCGGCAGCAGCTCGACCGTTTCACGGCGTTCGTCCAGCGGGTCCGGGCCGCCGGGTTGGCCGTGCCCATTCTCCACGCCGCCAATTCCGCGGCCATCATCGACGTGCCGGGCAGCCATTTCGACATGATCCGCCCCGGCATCTCCCTCTACGGCTACCACACCGGGCCGGACATGGTGAATCGGCCGGACCTGCGCCCCGCCCTGCGCCTGGTTACGCAACTCACCCTGGTCAAGGAAATCCCAGCGGGCAGCCGCGTCGGATACGGCGGCACATTCCAGACCAAGCAGGAATCGCTGGTCGGCCTCGTGCCCATCGGCTACGCCGACGGATACAACCGGCACTTGTCCAATCGGGCGCAGATGCGCTTGGCCGGTCAACTGGTCCCGGTCATCGGCCGGATCAGCATGGACCAAACCATTATCGACCTGACGGCGTTGCGGCGCGACGGCGTTCCCGTCTCGCCGGGCGATCCGGTGGTGATCATCGACAACGATCGCGACGCGCCCAATAGTGTGGAGTCGCTGGCGCAAATGCTCGGCACGATCCCCTACGAAATCACGACTTTGCTCGGCAACCGGATCGAGCGTGTTGCGGCGCCACCGCCAGCCCATGGCTCCTGAGGAATCCGAGGAACTGCGCATGACCATCCCCACCGGAGGCACCATGAAGCGGAACCACCCGATTCACCTGGCGTTCGTCCTGTCCGCCCTCTTGCCGGCCGTCGGATGTACACCGGTCCGGCACGACCCTGCCCTCACCAGGGACCTCGCACCCATCCTGCACCGGCTGGATGATTCGGGCGCCATCGTCTCGGCCCGCGTCATCGAGCTGCCGTCCGGCCGTGAACTGTACGCGGAAGACGCGGGCCACCCCTTCACGCCGGCCAGCAACATGAAGCTGGTCGTCACCGCCGCTGCCCTGGACGCCCTCGGCCGGCGCTTCACGTATGACACATACCTGGTGCGTTCGGGCGACGACGTCTGGATTGTGGGTACGGGCGATCCCGCCCTCGGCGACATTCGGCTGGCCGACCGCCACAAACGCGATCCGTACGCCGTGCTCGACGAATGGGCCCGCCTCCTCAAACAGAAAGGCCTCACCCGAATCGCCGGCAATCTGTGTTACGACGAGTCGTGGTTTGAGATGAAGCAACTCCATGATGACTGGTCCCAACGCAGCCGCATCGAATGGTATGCCTGCCCGGTCAGCGGTCTGAACTTCAACGACAACTGCATCGACGTGACGGTGACGCCCGCGGATGCCGGCGCGCCCGTCAGCTACACGATCGCCCCGCCCACCCAGGTGGTCACCATCGTCAACAACTGCGTTTCGCACGGTGACGGCAAGCCGGCGGACATCGTCCGGGAGTTCACCAGCAACGTCTTTACACTCACGGGCCGGGCGACGAAGCGCACCGAACTGCAATCCAAGCCGGTGACCCAGCCCGGCCTGTTCCTGGCCGACGCCTTTCGCCTGGCCTTGGAGAGCAACGGCATTTCCGTGACAGGCGAATTGAGGCCGATCGCGGTTCGGCGCGACGAACGCGGGGCACCGCGTGACGGAGAGATTCTCGCCATTCACCGGACCCCGCTGGCAGAGGTGCTCTGGCGGACCAATACGCACTCCCAAAACCTCTTCGCCGAATGCCTGGCCAAGACCGTGGGACGGCAGTGGGCGGCCTCATGGTGGCTGCGTCAGCCGGGATCATGGGCAAACGCCCGCCAGGCCGTGCCTGATCGCCTGCGGAAGCTGGGCGTCTCCACCCGCGGCCTCAGGATGGCCGACGGCTCCGGCCTGAGCCACGGCAACAAGGTGACCGCCCGGCTGCTCACCGATTTGCTGAAGGCGATGCACTCGCACCCGGACGCGGCGATGTATCGGCAGAGCCTCTCCAAAGTCGGTGTGGAAGGCACGCTGCGCAATCGCATGAAAGATCTGAAAGGACGCGTCTTCGCCAAAACCGGCTACATCAACTCGGTCCGCACCCTCAGCGGCTACGTGCAGACCCGCGACGGGAGGTGGCTGGCCTTCTCTTTCCTGTACAACCGCATCCCCGGTTCGGTGACGCCCTTCGAGGAATTGCAGGACGAGGCGGTGCACGTGCTGGCAGAGTGGTCACCGGAAGACACCGAGTAGAAACAGACCTCACTCACGTACGCTGGACAAGCCCCCAATCCGCATCGCCCCCCGAAGCACGGCGAGCGAAATCTCAGACTCGCGTGTCCTGCCTTCAATGCGAAGGCCGCACTCACAATGCGATGAGCGTTGGGTGGCCGGGTTGCACCGGTGAGTCCCGATGAATCGTCAGATCAGACCTCTCGACAATCACTCCTCACCCGAGAACATCTGACCGTCGAACAGAGCGTTCGATATGGGAGTGACCGACTCTGGCTGGGAACCGGACCGAGACCAAGAAGTGACCAACCAGCTCGGCGGACAGTCGCATTCTCGAACGTAACCTGTTCTGGTGATGATGGTTACGTGTAGTTGCCCGATTGGGAACCGAAGCGAACGGATCTGTAAAGCACTTTCAAACCGAAGTTTACGACCAATTCCCTTGACGCCGGCAGGAGTCCGTGCATGCACAAACGACGTGGATTACGCGACACAATCTTATCTCTAAAGCCACATTGGACGGCACTATAGATAATATATTGACGATAATTTGTGATGCTGGTAGAATCGTGTCATGAATGCCACAACGCTTGCGCTGGCCGGTCCAACCGAAGTGGCCAAGGCCTTGGCTGCGCGTGCCAAGGCCCATCGGCTTTTGCGGGGCTGGACGCAGAACACACTCGCCCAGCGGGCGGGCGTCACCGCGGCGTCGTACCGGCGTTTCGAGCGATCCGGGAAAGCCTCGCTGGGGTTGGTTCTGAAAGTGGCTCACGCTTTGGCCCGCCTCGATGATTTCGACCGTTTGCTCCAGCTACCCCCGGCCCGAAGCATAGCAGAGCTCGAACGGCAGACCACCAAACCCACCCGCAAGCGAGGACGGATATGAGGAAGCTCGAGGTTCGCTTCGTCCGCAGCCCCGGCGATTCGTCGCATGTCGGCACGTTGGCCGAGGACCGAGGCCGGGTGTACTTCGAATACGCCGCCGGTTTCCTTGCAACTGGCCTGAGTCTTTCGCCGTTTCACCTCCCGTTTGCGGCCGGACTCTTCGAGCATCGCGATCACGCATTCGGCCCGTTGCCCGGCCTGTTCGACGACTCACTGCCCGACGGGTGGGGGCTACTGCTGATGGATCGCCATTTCCGTTCGCTCGCCCTCAACCTTGCTGCGATCAGCCCGCTGGATCGGCTCTCCTGGCTTGGGACCCGGACTGTGGGCGCACTGACCTACCATCCACCAGCCGACCGCGAGGACGCCGATGCCGGCGTGTTCGACTTGCACGGTCTGGCCCGGCACTCGCAGGACATCCTGGCGGGAGCTGCTGTCGATGTTCTTCCCGAACTGCTGCGTGCCGGTGGCTCGCCCGGCGGTGCGCGTCCCAAGGTGCTCGTGGGTTATGACCCTGCCACCGGTGAAGTGCGCAGCGGCGAGGATGACCTGCCCGACGGATTCGAACACTGGATCGTCAAGTTCACAGCGAAAACGGACTCGGCCGACGCCGGAGCCATCGAGTTCGCCTATTCGCTGATGGCCCGCGATGCAGGCATCGACATCCCGCCGACGCGGTTGTTCGAAACGCGCGCGGGCCAGACGTTTTTCGGCGTTCAGCGGTTCGACCGCGCCGGCAATCGGCGGTATCACGTACACACCTTCGGGAACCTGATTCAATCGAACTTCCGCATTCCATCCGCGGATTACGCCGACCTGCTCAAAGCCACCAGCCTGCTCACGCGAAATCATCAGGATGTGCTGCGTGCCTTCCGCCGGATGGTCTTCAATGTGTTGGCCCACAACCGCGACGACCATGTGAAGAACTTCGCGTTCCGGCTGGATGACACCACGGGCGAGTGGTCACTGACACCGGCCTACGACCTGCTCTATACACCCGGTCCCGGTGGTGAGCACACGATGACGTTGGCGGGTGAGGGAAAGCACCCTGGCCGACCGCACATGCTTCGCCTGGCCGAGCAGGCCGGCTTGTCCAAAAAGGAGGTCATGGCCATCATCGACGACGTTCGTGTCGCCGTCGGGCGCTGGTCTGACCACGCTGCCCAGGCGGGCGTGACGACGGCGGCCATCAGGGAAATCGCGAATTCGTTCCCGGGACTGAAGTAGGGGCCGAAGTCATGCTTGTTCGGCGCTGCACCACCAGAGCTTTCAAGAAGCTGGGGGCCAAGCCGCAGGCTGTGTCAGTGTTGCACACTGATGACAACCTGGGCGAGTGGTACGTCGATGCGATCGACTGTCTCGATGACGGCGATCTGATGCTTGCCTGCATGCACACCGAGAGCCTCTTCAGGGCACACGTGCCTTGCCCATGAACAGGGAGATGACCCGATCCAACTCACGCAAGACTCCAGGAGCCATGCTCACCGCATGTGTGGCTTTGGCCGCCGATGCCTCTTCGCCCTCACCTTCGCCCCCTCTTGAATCAAGCTCACCAGGTGTTCCGCGGCGCCATCGTACGAAAGGCACGCATGGCAAATAAGGCTGACTGCTTGACTGTCATCCAACGGTGGGTTCATGGTGCCTTGGCTCTCACGATTCTGCACCAAACCGTCCGGTTGAAAACCTCACACGTCACTCCAGGTCGGCCAGGGCCTGCCGGGCAGGTGTGAAATCCGGCCGCAGACGCAGGGCTTCACGATAGGCCGCGACGGCGCCGGCCCGGTCCCCCTTTCGAAGCAACGCATTGCCCAGATTGTAATGCACACCGAAGTCGCCGGGAGCGACCTTCAGGGCCTCCCGATATTGTTCGATGCCGGCATCAACATCGCCACGGGCAACCAGGGCCGCGCCCAGATTCAGCCGCGCGTCCACGTGCGTCGGCCGCGCCCGCACCGCCTGGCGAAAACACTCGAGCGACTCCTCGGACCGTCCGAGCTTCCGCAGCACCACGCCCAGGTCGTAGTACCCGTTGGGATACGCGGGATCCAGCCGGACCGCCTCGGCAAAGTGCCCCGCCGCTTCTTCCGTGCGTCCCACCCGGTCCAGGAGTTTCCCCAGCCCGTACTGAACGTCGCTGCTGTCGGCATGACGCTCCAGCATCGTGCGATGAATCGCGATTGCCTCCTCCAGGCGGTTTTGCAGAAACAGGGATCGGGCCAACCGCAAGGCCAGATCCACGCTCTCCGGAAAAATCTCCACCAGTCGACGGTGCAGCTCTTCCGCCTCCGCGAATCGCCCCGTCTGCTGGCACAGAGTGGCCCGCCCGATGAGGGCGATCGCCTCGAGGCGATCCTTCGGGTCATCGCCGGCGGGCTCGAACCGGTCAAGCTCCGTCCCGCCCGGCAGGGACACGTTCGTACCACTTGCCACGTAGCCCAGCGACTGGAGTTGATCGAGCGTTGCCCGATCCGGCCGGGACATCGCGTCCGCGGCAACCGGCAGCGGCGACTCGGCAATGATCGACCGAAGCTGCTCGCGCATCGCCCCCACACGATCCGGCTGGGTGGCCGCCAGGTTTCGTTCCTCGCGCGGATCTTCCCTCACGTGAAAAAGCTCGGGCTTCGGCGCATGGATGTACTTCCATCCGTCCAACCGAAGACAGCGCAGCGGCGCCGTTCCGAAGACGAGGTGTGCACCGAGCGATTCGCCACAGGCGGGCAAATCCGTCGCACCGGACGGCTGTTGCACTCGGGAAAGAAGGTCCGCCCCCTGAACGCCCGGCTCGGGCGACGCGCCGAGAATCGCCAGAATCGTGGGCAGAATGTCGACGTTGCGCGTCTGCGAACCCACAACGACCCCCGCCGGCAGCCGCCCCGGACAGTGCATCACCAGCGGCACACACATTGTCGTGTCGTAGACGAAGTAGAGATGCGTTTCCTCGCCGTGTTCGCCCAGGCCCTCCCCGTGGTCCGCCGTAACCACAACCAGCGTCTTCCCGTCCAGCCCGAGCCGCTTCAGTGCTTCCACAAGCCGACCCACCTGCACGTCCGCGAAGGCAATCTCACCTGTGTACGGATCAGCAAACCGGCCTCGATGGGGGTCGGGGGGTTCGTACGGTGCGTGGGGATCGAAGAAATGCGCCCATAGAAAGAACTTCTCTGTAGCGTGGGCATCGAGCCATCGGATCGCCCCATCGCACACTTCGTCGCCGCGACGCTGATGCCGCTTGCCTGTGTCGTCGTACGTCTCAAAGCCCTGGTCCAGTCCCGTATCTCGCCCCACCACGATGGCGGCCACGAACGCCGCCGTGCGATAGCCTGCATCGCGCAGAGCCTCGGCCAGCGTCCGATTCGCCTCGCTGAGTCGGAATCCCACGTTGTCCCGCACGCCGTGCACGTGCGGGTACAGCCCGGTCAGGATCGTGGTGTGGGACGGGAGCGTGCTCGGCGCCGCCGACATGCACTGATCAAAGCGAACACCCCCGGCCGCCAGCCGGTCCACGTTGGGCGTGGCCCCGCCCGGATGCCCGTAGCAGCCCAGGTGATCGGCACGGGTCGTATCCAGCGTGATCAGAACAACATTCAGCGGGCCGGTTTCCGCAGTCGGCTCCGGGGAGCGGAGCCACCAGAAGCCGCCCGCCAACACGACGACTAACCCCAGGGCAACCAAGAGCGCGACCCACGGCATCCGCCGGGATGCACCGGCGTTGGGAACCGGTCCGGAACCGGTCTGCCTCGCTTCACGGGAGGGTTTTCGTCGTCTTCGAGTCATGGACACAGGCCATTCGCGAGGCGACGATTATACGCCGCAGGCACCATCTGCCCAAACCGCACGCCTCAGCCTAACGACCAGAATGAAGCGAGGCCGCCTGTCGAAGGCGGCCTCGCAAAGAGACTCTCTGAGCGAATCGTACGCGGCCTCACCGGCGGCGACGCAGAAGCGCCAGCCCGCCCAGACCCAACAGAGCCAGCGTCGCCGGCTCCGGAATCAGAGTGAAGGTGCCGTCCGATCCGGTAACTGCCAGCCAGTCACCACCCGGAGACCAGATGCGGAGGGTCTCACTCGAGCTGCTGACCACATACAGGTTGCCGGCTTCATCGAACGCCACGTCGTGGGCATAGCCAGTCTGCGCAATCGTGGCGACAAGCTGCGGAGCATCCGGATCACTGATGTCCAGAATGTAGATACCCCTGCCACTCCGCCCGCCCATGGCGAGCAAGTTCATCCCGTCATGGATTGCCAGGTTACCATAGGCGCCGTACAGCACGGGCAGATCATCGTCCGCGCCGGAATTGTAGATCGGGGCCTGGCCACCTGACTGCCATCGGGTGAGGGCCGGAGTTCCGGCGTTCTCCGTGGAACGATACTGCGCAACCCACCAACTGCCATCCTCATCGCGAACCAAGTCCGACCGCATGTTCAGGATGACATTGGTGCCATCCCCAGTCTCTTCGACCGGTGGCGTGTTGTAGCCCGATTGTGTCGTCCCAATGTCGTAGCGGAGGATGCTGCCCGGGGTGCTGCCCAGGTCAAGATCCTCGTCCAGCGTATACATCTTGGTGTCAGCGCCAGTGCCCTCGACCCACACCGCAGGGACAGTGCCGTGGAGACCCGCCACCAGTCCGGCCGAATCTCGCCCGGTGTTGTCAAGAAGCTCGTTGAACGTACCCGAGCCGTCCGCCGGTGACGTCCAAACGCCCGAGTGCACGTCAGTGAAGTCGGTGATGAACACCCGGTCATCCGGGGCCACCGTAACCTTGAAGGGGCCGGGATAAGTGCTGGTACCGCCTGACCAATCGATCCCGCCGCTCCAGGCCACGTCACCCTGGCCGGTGACGTCCCCCTGGTCAGCCGTCAGGATGTACAGCCCGTCGGTCGTAGTGCGGCCGGAAGCGGTCGGGCCACCAACCGCCTCGGATACGTAGACCCGGCCGAAATTGGGGCTGCCCGCGTTTCGATTCACCGCGACGCCGCGCGGTGAATAGTACTTGCTCGCATTGTCCGCATCGTTGCTGATCTGCGTC
>JAFGJQ010000051.1 GCA_016929015.1 Phycisphaerae bacterium
ATCGGCGCGACGGCAGGCACAGGTTTCGCGGTGGACATCGAAACCGTTCCCGTGGGCAATCCGGGGAACGCGGGCGAGCTGTCCGGCAGCGGCGCGGGCGGCTACGGTCCTGATCGGGTCTGCGGTGCCGTGGGTTACGCGTACAACATCGGCAAGTACGAGGTGACGGCGAGCCAGTATGCCGCATTTCTTAACGCCGTGGCCCAGACGGACACGTACGGGTTGTACAACACGGACATGGCGCAGACCGACTTAGGCAGCGGAATCAGCCGAAGCGGTTCGTCGGGGAGTTACACGTACAGCGTCGATGCCGCCTTTGTAAACCGCCCGGTGAATTACGTTTCGTGGGGCGACGCGGCGCGATTCGCCAACTGGCTGCACAACGGCCAGCCGGCGGGCTTGCAGACCTTGAGCACTACCGAGGACGGGGCCTACTACCTGAACGGCGCGACGACCGATGCGCAGCTTGTGGCCGTCAACCGCGAGGCGGACTGGAACTGGGCGATCACCAGCGAGGACGAGTGGTACAAGGCGGCCTATCACAAGAACGACGGCGTGACGGGCAACTACTACGACTACCCGACGAGTAGCGACACGTTTCCCGGGCGAGACCTGAATGACGTTTCGGGCAACAACGCGAACTACTACGGAAGCCCGTTCCCGATCGACTCGCCTTATTACACGACGGTTGCTGGCGAGTTCCAGAACTCTGATGGCCCTTACGGTACGTTTGATCAGGGCGGCAACGTGTCGGAGTGGAACGAAGCCGTGATTACCCCCTATCTGTGGCGCGGCCAGCGGGGCGGGGCGCTCAGCTTCTACAGCATCTACCTGCACGCGTGGGGTCGCGACGGCCAGTACCCGTCGCGCGAGTACTTCAGCCTCGGGTTCCGTGTGGTCCAGGCTGCTGAGGCTGACTCGGACGGCGACGGTGTCCCTGACTCCGAGGACCAATGCCCCAACACGGTGCCCAACGCGCCGGTCGATGTTAACGGCTGTCCCGATCCGGCGATCCCGGCCGACTTTGACAACGACGGAGACGTGGACAACGACGACTATGACGCGTTCGAGGCTTGCGCTTCTGCGCCTGCCGTTCTCCTTACTCCCGGTTGTGAAGCGAAGGACCAAGACGGGGACGAAGACGTGGATCAGGCCGACTTCAGCATCTTTCAGCGATGCATGAGCGGCGAGAACGTGCCGGTCGATCTGCACTGTGCAGACTGAACCATTCTCGCAGGACGCCACCGCGAAGACGTGGTTGGTACGGAGGCCCGGGTGGGCATAAGCCCGGTCGTGCTGGCTGGCTGTTTGAGGCTCTCGTGACCGAGGTCATCCCGGAAGAGACCATACACTTGGTGAGCCGGGAGGTGGGACGGCATGCAGCCGAATGAACGAAAGGAGGTGCAATGGACGAGCGAGTTGCCGAACGGGATGCTTTGGAAGGAATGGCAGAGAGAGAAGCACCGCGTGGCTCGCGATCTCGTCCAGCGTGGGCGGGCAGCCATGCGGGAGGTTCGGAGTACAGGCGTTCAAAAAACGCAAAGGAGCAGCAAATCATGCGTCAAATACTTAAAACCGCATTGATCGTTGGCGTGCTGGCCGCGGTGTGGACGTTATCCGCCCAGGCGGCCAATCCCAATCCCGGTGTCCTGCCGATCAACAGTACGCCCTGTGGTAAGGCATACGGGGAATGGTCAGGCCTGTGGTGGCAGTGGGCTCTTTCGATCCCCGCGGACAAGAACCCCATGTTGGATCAGACCGGCGAATACGCCGCGATCGGCCAGTCCGGACCCGTATGGTTCCTGGCGGGGACCCAAGGGGGAACGGCGGAACGCACCGTGACAGTGCCCGCGGGCAACGCCCTGTTTTTCCCCATTGTGAATTTCGTTTGGGTCAATGCTCCCGAGTTTGGGGACCCCCCATGGTCTCCCGAGCAAGAGGCGAATGCGCGTGCCGTGGCTGCGGCGTTCATAGATGGTGCGACGGGCCTGGCCTGCGAGATAGATGGCCGTCCCGTGGCGAATATCGAGGATTACCGGTGCCAGACGCCGCCGGGCAAGGATTACATGGTCGCGTTCCCCGAGGCCAACGTCTGGGGAATTCCGGAGGGCACATACGGACCATCCGTGGACGATGGCATCTACCTGATGCTGGCACCCCTGTCGGTCGGCAAGCACACGATCCATTTCGCAGTACCAGGTTTCCTGGAGGTCACATATCACCTCACCGTGAAAAGCCTGAGAAACCCCAATCCGGGTGTCTTGCCGGTGAACGCGCATGCCTTCGGGACCAGCTACAGCGAGCTGGCCCTCCAGTGGTGGCAATGGTTGTTGGATATCCCCGCGGAGATAAACCCCGCAGTGGACGAGACCGGGGAACACGCTGCCGAAGGGCAATCGGGCAAGGTCTGGTTCCTGGCCGGGAACTTCGGAGGCGAATCCGTACGCACGTGTCAAGTGCCAGCTGGTAAAGCCATCTTCTTCCCGATTATCAGCTACGGAGGGTGGTCACCCACGGATGGCGCAACCGAGGAAGAGGTACGGGCGTCGGCTAATTCCGCTATGGATCTGGTGAGCGAGCTGGAGTGCACCATCGACGGGGTAGCTCTGCAGGATTTGTACAGCTATCGTGTCGAGTCCCCGGTCGGCAGCTTCGGCCCTAATAATATGACTGACGTCCCGGACGGAAGCGACATTCTCGTGGCTGATGGATACTGGCTGTTGCTGGCGCCCTTATCCAAAGGCGACCATGTCATCCATTTCCGTGGAGGGGTGGACGCCTGGGGGTTTGTGGTGGACGTGACCTACAACCTCACCGTCGGTCGATGAGCAGGACGATAAGGAGTAGGTTTGAGGCTCCTCGGGCGTCGCCGGCACGCACACCGAGGAGTCTGAATCTCACTGATGTGCCCCTGTCGCCGACCGCGCAGGCCGGCGCAGGGGCGGTCAGATTGTCGTTACAGTCGGAGCCGACTACATCGTAGGAGTCTCCCGGGTCAGCGGTAGTAGTGCGGCGAAATCGGCAAAACGGCCGGTTGTTCACAATCTGTTGAGTTCCAGGAAAGCTCTGGCCTGTGTACCGACCATTGTTCCCGTAAGCGTCCTGGGCCGGATCCGGCGGACTGACACCGGCTGCTTCGACAACCGCGGTCCGTAGCCGACAGCCACTTCGTCGGAGCATAGAAGCCTAGACAGTGTGCAGGTGGTACGGGCGATCTCAGATATCCAGCGCGGAGACGAGTGGACCAGCTCCCCGCATTCGATCGCCCGCGGCCCCCAAGGATTGAATGAATGAGAGGGTTGTCCAATGAAAGAACAAATGATTCTTCACCGTTCGAAAATGGCGACCAACACAGAACACGGCCATCCGGCCAGGATGAGATGGCTTGCCCCGTACGCGGTTGTCACCTCCCTGGTCGCCGCATGTTCGATTCAGGCGGCTGTAGTCGAGATTGGCCCTTTCGCCGGCAGCCTGAGCGAAACGTGGGAATCCCGCTCGAACTACATGACACCTTCTTTCCACTTTGAGCCGAACCCGACGACGATCATGGGGGACGGGGCCAGTGTCGCCTCGACAGCGTCGATGGCAATCTACGAAAACCCTTCGGCCAATGCCAACTTCTCTATCGGAAGTCCACCTGTCTATGCAAAGGTCTCAGACGGCTCGAAGGGTCTGGCTGTGAGCGGCTCCAACGCGACGACCACCATCACCTTTGCTACCGCGGTTTCGAGCTTCGGCGCATATTGGGGGACCGGTTCGCCTTCCAACGGTTTCACCGTGACATTTCTTGATGAGGCCTCCGGGGTGCTTGGCGTACCACAGTTTGTTGGTTACACGCGCCACGATGGCGTGTTGGAGTGGCACGGGTGGACCTCCACGACTACCCCGGTAAAAAGAATCACTGTCCGGGCTGACTATCTGGTCAGCGATGGGCTGCAGGCCGCGCCGTTCGTCGACCCGTGCGAGGGGGTCAACTGCCCGCCGGGTGAGGTGTGTGTGGACGGCGTATGCGAAGCGGATACAGACAGCGACGGAATCGCTGATGTCAGTGACAACTGCCCGAACCATGGGAACCCTGACCAGGCCGACTGCGACGGCGATGATGTGGGCGATATCTGTACAATCGCCGACTGCGCCGGCGACCCGTCGTGCGGCGACTGCAACGGTGACACTGTTCCAGACGGCTGTCAAGCATCTGTGTTTTCGGAGAAGGACAAGCTTACCGCCTCCGACGCCGCGCCGCTTGACGAGTTCGGAAATGCCGTTTCGGTAAGCGGCGACACCGCCATCATCGGGGCGCTGGCCGACGATGACGCCGGGGGCGGATCGGGCGCGGCGTATATCTTCCAGCGCGATCCGGGCGATCCGACTCGCTGGGTCGAGGTGGTTAAGCTCAGGGCCACCGATGCTGCGGCCGGCGACGAGTTCGGGTGGTCGGTGGCCATCGACGGGGATACGGCCGTAGTGGCTGCCGATCTCGACGATGACCACGAGCTGAATTCCGGCTCGGTGTACGTGTTCGAGCGAAACGCCGGCGGCGAAGACAACTGGGGCCAGGTGGCCAAGCTCACCGCCTCCGACGGTGCGGCCGGCGACTTCTTCGGGCAGTCTGTGGCCATCAGCGGCGACACGATTGCC